>JAADHS010000142.1 GCA_013151745.1 Gammaproteobacteria bacterium
GTACCTTAGCGGCCATTGCCAATGGCCTGAGCCAAAATTTAATCGAACGTGCCGCCGATGTTGTCATCAAAGAACAGCGTAAATTGATTATCGTCTCCCGAGAAACCCCCTTATCCGTGATTCATCTGGAAAACATGCTCAAGTTAGCCCGTCTGGGCGTGATGATTTTACCCGCTACTCCCGGTTTCTATCATCGCCCTAGCACCGTAGAAGAACTCGTTGATTTTGTCGTCGCACGGATACTGGATCAGCTTGACATCAAACACCAGCTATTAGCGCGTTGGGGGGAGTAAACTCTACAGCCCTTTTTTGTAAAGTTAAATTCAAGAACCGCTCACCGAGCGATTCCAAAAAGAAAACAATATTTCCTTACACCCCGGTTCACCTATTTTTACACTCGTAAAAACTTCGTCTGATTCACCATGCAACACACTCATGGTGCCATCGGTTGGATTGGGAATGAACACATATCCTTTAGAAAAAGCGATGGGTCTGCGGCCACAATCAGCCACACCCACTTTCAAGGTGTTCATTAATTTCAACTCTGGCAAGGCTTGAGCGTCATAAACCAATACGGTATCGATTTCCAGGTTTTCGCGTTGCACACCTTTCCCCGTGGCGGCTGAAGTCACATAAAGCTTGCGGCCATCGGGACTAAACCGATAGGTCGAGGGATAATAATTCGGCAGATCGAGCACCGTAACAACTTGCTCTGTACGTAAATCGACCACACTAAGTCGCCCCATAACCTGTTCCAGATTCGATTTTCTATCCGCACCTTTGCCAATTAAAAACAATTCGTCAGGACTCATTAACAAGTTACTACTAACAGGCAAGGGAATACGCTTAATGATTTCTTTTTTTGCAGGGTCAATCACTGCAATAGTGCCATAGCCATTATTAAGATTGTACAATTTTTCCGTTTTGGACGAATAAACCATGCCATGGGGAAAGGCATTATTCGGCACATCAACATTCGCGTCCTTTTCTTTATTGGGTTCCAGTAAATTGATCGTATGTAAAATATTGAGATAATTCACCGTATCGGTTTCATCATTGCCCAAAACCATGATCGTACCATCCAGCAAATTACTCACAAAAGCATAATTCGCAACATAACTGACAACATGATGTCCGCGCCCGACACAAATACAGCGCAACAATTGAGGCTTTTCATCTAAGGAAAAAACCATCACGGATGCCCCGCCTTGCGGGCAATTCAGCGCATCATTTCCCGTTTCTTTATCACCATCGTTAACAAACCAAATACGATTATTTTTTTTGTCAATATAGGAATAAGAAGGGTTAACATCAGCAGGACACCCCTTTTCTATAGTAATTTTTCGAGCCACCGGATTATAGATTAAAGCTGCCCCCGCCTCATTCAGACCCAGGAACAAGGCTCGCCTGGAGATATCGGCTTCACCAGAAGAGGGTTCTGACAAAATCTCTTTAACAACGACATTTGAGTTATCAATTTCAATGACAGAAACCGTACCGGAATCACCATAGTTTAAATGTGAAACTAAAGTACACTGAGTATTTTCTAGCTGTGACATTATTATTCCTTAAATAATGGCTGTAAAAATAATTAATTCGTTAGTTTTTCGAAGATACGAAATCCTGCGATGTACGTACCCGCAGCGGAACCCACCGTTGCCAGTATAAATATTAATAAAATACGGGACACCCGGTTACGCCACCACCCTGTAAAATGGGCGGTATCTTTACGTAACCGCATAAAATCCCCCACTTGAGGCTTGCGCACATAGGTCTCAACTGCGGCGGTCACTAAGCCGGCGCTGATTGTTGGGTTAAGAGATGTAATGGGTGCAGCAAAAAATGCGGCGATGATGGTAATCGGATGCGCTGCTGCAATCAACGCGCCCAACGCGGCAAGTGTACCGTTAATCACCACCCAATCGATCACTAACTCCAGACCCAAATCGGGGCTGCGTAAAAAGCCAATGAAAAACCCCGTCAAAATTAAAACAACAACGATCCAGGGTATAAATTTCGGCCATTGACTGGCCTCCGGCACCGCATCCAAAGAAGCGATGGTTGCCGGCGCATCACTGATTTCATGTTCTTCTAAATACGTCTTCATCCCTTTTAAATGCCCAGCACCGACGACCGCCAGGACATGTTGATAGTGACTATCGCTAATTTGCTGTTGCAACCGTGCGACCATATAGCGATCACGTTCATCAATTAAGGGTTTGAATATATCGCTTTCATGTTGTGCGATCTCGGCGAAAGCGGTTTCTAGCATATCCCCCTCTTTGAGCCGTTCAATCTCTTGTTCACTCACTTTTTCGCGAGAAACAACACTCGCGACCAAACCTGATATCAACCCCATACGCCGCCAAAAGGGTACATTTCTATATATACGCTTCAGTGTCGTACCAATTTCTCTATCGATCAGTAAAACAGGGAGTCCGCTTTCATCTGCAATATCAAGTGCAACGCGCATTTCTGCACCCGGCTCAATACCCACTTCTTCAGCCAGCCGCTGCTGAAATGCACCCAACGCTAAACTGGCTGTAACCATTGCGACCTGCCCTTTTTTCATGACTTGAAGCAGATCCATTTTGGCCAGCGCATCGGGATCTATCATCGCATTATGTCGACTGGGACAAAGTTCGATGGCGACAGCATCATAATCGCCACTATTTAATAGTTCCCGTACTTTTTCTGCGCTTGCCTTAGAGACATGAGCTGTCCCCAATAACGTCACCCGGGTATCGCTAATTTCAGCCAGGTGTAGCGGCTCCTCTTTTACATCTGTACTCATTCATCATCCTAAGCGCCGATCAAATTGAGCAAACTCAAACCTTCGCAATTTAAAAATTATTCGTAGCAGAAAAATCATATCAATGTAAAGTATAACAATTATTATCAAGATTTAGAGGAATCTTTATGACGGCGTGTTATTACCTCTCAACATCCATAACTACTGGTCTACGCCTCTGGTTTTTATGAACTCGGGGTTACCAATATAATTTTACCACTGAGCAAGGGTTGGTCACCCCCTTCTGTTGTGATTGTATAAACAGCACCATCCGGGCTACTGGCGAGACAGTGCACTTTAATTTCTAGCAATTTAATAGCTGTATCTATGGTTTGGCAGTGAAACTTTATGCTCTTTATTGCACCAAGATAGGCCGGTCGCGTCGAGCTTAAGCCTGTTTGGTTGAGTGCAGCATGAATGGCTGCAGCCTGCGCACCGTATTCAACCAAATTTACAATAGCTAATTGACCTTTCTCTAACAATGGGTTTCCAGGTGAAAAATGAAAATGACTCACTGCCGTTAACGTGCATTCATTCCATGCGACTACGCCGTCAAGCAAACACATTTCTACCCCATGCGGAATCAATTTTTCAATTTCTTTTTTTGCAATCAGCATGGGGTAACGATGACTTTTAAATATTGGCTGCCATTGGTTGCCAAGGCAAGGGTACACCTGCTCCGCTGTGTCAGTGCTTTAAGCAGAGGAATCGCTTGAGCTGCAGGGTTACTTTTTATCAGCTCGTTTATTTCTTTGCTGAACGTCATGGGTGAAGGGCTGATTTCGGTACGACTGACAAGAGACAAGTCAAGCTTGGCAAACGTTTCTGCATTCGCTTGCGGTGTAAGCAAAAACGCCACGGCAAAGGGGTTTTTAATGGCACGTTTTTTTGATAACGGAAAAGGAGGAGTTATATCGTAAGCAATAAAAAGCGTTGTTAATTTTTCAGCGACAGTAAAACTGGCAGCTTCAATAAGACCGATCGTAAATGTTGCGTCATAACCCGCCACACAAATTGAAGGCGCGCAAGATTTCGTAGCAATACTCCAATAGCCCGCTGCAGCATTATGCACCGAATTATGGAATTGAGTGGGAGAAACGGCATGATCCGCATTTTTTAATGCACGACAAATTTGATCAAATATTTGGTAGTCTCCTCCTGATGTTGCAAAAACAGAGGCCATCGTATTTAAATTTTGTTGTGTAGAGTGAACGGCATCTTCACAAGCACGAAAAGCCAGGCTAATCAATTCCGTTGCTCGGCGTCTTTCGTTGGTGGGCAGTCTGGGTGGTTTATAACGCGGCAAAGGTTCGGGCTTGAAAGGAATCACATTACATAATACCTGCTGACCCACTTGCCAGTTTTCTATTCCAGATGTGGCTAATCCAACAGAGTTAATGTAAACGGTTGTCATTATGGTGTGCCAAATATCAAGCTACAATTACTGCCACCAAAACCAAATGAGTTACTGATGACATTTTCAACTTGGCGAAATTGATTGTCAAGGACAATACAAGCCTTGATATCAGGATCAATTTCTTTGGTATTCAGTGTTCCCGGAATCATTTGGTATTGTATACACAGCAGTGAAATAGCCGCCTCAACCATCCCTGCTGCGCCCAGAGTATGACCCATCCATCCCTTGGTTGAGCTACAGGGCAGTGTTGAGCCAAAAAGTTTGCAAATTGCTTTTGCTTCTGCTGCATCATTAGCAACCGTACCGGTACCGTGCAAGTTGATGTATTGAATTTCTTGCGGTGTTAATCTCGCCTTGTACAACGCACTTTTCATGGCTTGTAAGGCCCCTCTTCCTTCGGGATGTGGCGATGACATATGGTATGCGTCACTGCTCTCTCCATAACCCAACAAACGAGGGCTGTCAGACTCCTGCGGGGGTTCCAGGAGTGCGAAACCACCCGCCTCACCTATGGAAATTCCACATCTATTTTTATCGCTAGGCTGACAGGCTTGAGGGGCAACGAGTTGCAAAGAGTTAAAACCATAGAGGGTTGTCGCACAGAGCGTATCCACGCCACCAACAATAGCCGCATCACATAAACCATTTATTATGGCACGTTGTGCTGATGCAAACACTTTAGCACTGGAAGAGCATGCCGTCGAAATCGATGCGGCTATACCAGTTAAACCAAGATAGCGGCTAACAAAGTTAACGACAGAGTAAACATTATGCGTCATTTCGTAATCATACCAATCGGGCAAACGATCAGTGCTCGGATCAACTGAGGCGTAAGCCTGTTCAGTTTTATGAATACCGGAGGTACTCGTACCAATAAACAAACCAACTCGATGAGATCCATATTTTTTGATGGCCTGATTGACATTATCAATAAAACAATCGGGTTGCAGTGCGAGCCATGCCAATCTGTTGTTGCGACAATCGTAGCGCGACCACTGATTTTTCAAAGCAGCATCGTCAAGTGATTTAATTTGTCCAACATGGGCAGGCATGTCAGTGATACCATCAAAGCTACAAGGCTCTAACGCGCTTTGGCGAGACATCAGCGACTGCCAATTTGCTTCGGTGCCCGCACCCAGAGCGGTAGTCAATGTGTAGCTAGTGATTTGAAGAGGCGTCATTTGTCCAGAATTCATAAAAGTTAAACCAATTATAGGTTGCTTTTTTTGTCATATTTTCAAGCGTAACGGCGTATTGATCCACCAATTTTTGCAGGGTCTGTTCTCGTTCTCGCCGAGGACGCTCTAAATGATCCGAAATTAACTCAAAAATGACAGTATAACGGTTTTTTCCTTCATATAGACCAAAACAAAGCACAACTGGAGTCTTCAGAATAAGACTCAACAGCCAGGGACCCGCAGGGAAAGCAGCATCTGCGCCATGGAATCGAGCGTGTAGCGTACGTTCACCTGGGCGTATTCGATCAGCCATAATGCCTATAAATTCGCCTTGCTTGATGCATTGATCCAGTGTTAGAGCCAGTTTCGCCGGAGGCATATCAGGATTAATGATGCCACGAGCCAGAGCAGGGTCTAGCGTTTTCAACAACGCTGCAGAATTTGCGTTATGTTCAGTATCCATTAGAATTCGCACCGGGATATGGTGTTCCCTCGCCGCTAGTACTCGCATGATGTCAAAGGAACCAAAATGAGAGGCGATGAGAATACAACCTCGTTGGCGTGCAATGAGTTCTTTGACTATTTTTTCACCTTGAATATGAATGTCAAATTGCTCACTGCGATCAGATAAAAAAAACAAACGATCCGTAGAAACTTGAGCAAAAGTATAAAAATGTTTCCAAGTATCACGCCAGGTCGCTGGACGACACAAGACTTTTTGTAAATATTCACTTGAAGCCTGACGCGAGGATGGCGCTGTTAAAATAAAATAGGCAACAACAGGATAAAGCAATAAATGCAAGGTAGGTCGGCCCAGGCGGAGAGCAAACCAACATAATAAATTTAACATTGTGCGGTTGCTGCGTTCCCTGTGAATTGTCCAGCCTTTCATGACAGAAGCAGAGTTCCTTTACAGACTATCGTGCTCTTTATCGTACAATAAACATTTAATTGCTGACTATTGCTATTATGATCTGCATGAAGTGTGCAACACTCGCCCGGATGAACGGCTTGCAAAAACTTCATATTTTTTATACCCATTATGGTTTGATCTGTTATTGCCTGTTGTAATTGTGAAATGATCCAGCTTGCCAGAAGCGCCCCCGGAACAATGGGATTGCTAGGGAAGTGAGCCGTAAAACAAGGGTGGTTTTTCGGGATATTAAATGACGTAGTGAAATTCATAACACCTTCATTTTAACAACTTTCTCAAAGTTTCGCAGGATACTTTTCCCGTTTCATTTCTGGGTATGCAATGAATTTTTTTTAAAGGTCGGGGTAAAAATACAGGATCTATTTTTTTAGATAACTCATTGAGTACCGACTGTTCAGTTTTTTCTGTTACCACAAAAGCAGCGGGGCGAGCGGGCGTTTTATTGTTCAAAAAAACAATCGCATCATCCACCCCGTCAATGGCCATCAAGAGGTGGGTGAGTTCACCAAGCGAAGCTCTTTTTCCGCCAACATTAAGTAAATCCGAGGCTCTACCGAGAAATTTAAACTGTGTTGGCATACAAATTTCGATCTGATCTTGAAGCTGAGTTTTTTGCGTTAGATGCGGGCCATCAACATAGGTCGTCCCCTCCTCCAGAGAAAGGAACAGGTCATCTAACAGCGCCCAAGTATCGCTCCGCGTAGTATGCCGGGTCGCGAGGCTCCCGGCCTCGGTACATCCGTAGATTTCATTTACTTTGGCATCAAACAAGGATTCTGCTGCCCTAGCCAGGGTTGTTGGTAATGGTGCTGTCGCTGAAATAATTCGCTGCGGTACCTTGGCTTTTATTTTATTACGCACAAGGGCTCGCAGATGAACCGGAGTGGTGACCAATAAGTAAGGCGTACGAATACGTTGGAGCTCAAATTCAACATCAGCGGGGAAGAAAGGCTGGGAGGAAACCATCACACATTGCCCCTGAAGCGCCATCATTACGGTCATTTCTAAACCATACATATGTTGCGATGGTACGGTTGCAATTATATAGGGCTGCTGCTGTTGCAGGGAAATAACCCGGTTCAATTGAAATCTTCTAGCCAGTCTTTGTACGGTGCCACAAAGCGTGCGCCAGCATTTTTTATGGGGTCTGGGGGTACCGGTACTCCCAGACGTAAAGGCAATAGCCACCGTCAAGGAAGCGGCTATCTCTGGGGCTTTATCAATCGTTTTGTGATTGACAGCGGATGACTTGAACAAACTGAGATTAAGCACAGACACGTTGCTAGCGATATCAGTATTGGCAATAATGAAACAGTTTTTGTATTTTTTTGTCATCGTTGCAATTGTACCGGGCTGCCTGTTCGGTGGGAGCAGGGTTGGTAGCCCTTTTATTATTGCAGCGGCAAAACCCAAGGCAAAATAATAGCGATCATTACACAGATTGATAATATATTGTGTATCGGGCAATTGTTCGGCAATAACTATGGCATGGCTCAAAAATTGTTGTTGCGTGATAACATTATTATTTGATTCAATAAGAGATTGATGCGCCTGGTAGTTTGCAATGAGTGGTATTTTAAGAGTGTGCATTACGTTTAGCTGCTCTGGTCGTTACCTTGGCTTTGACAACAAGATTGATATAGCTCCAAAGGCCGGGGTGCTTATAGCCACGGAAACGCCATTTTCTATAATAATACTCAGCAACAAAGAATACGGCGACCAGGACGTAGTGGACAAAATTAGTGAACCATGACCAAATTGTAGGCGAGACCAGCCAAGGTAACACCATTGTCCAGATTGTCATTACAAGAAAAAAAAAGCTCCAGAAAATCGTAACACTACGAGTGTAGTTGCGAATTTCAGGCGCAAGAAACCCTCTTGATTTTTCGGCGATATCGGTCACTATTGGCGTTTGGTTTTTTCGCAAGCTGCTGGAAAAAACAAACAAGAACAGCATGAAAATCACCACTGGCGGGAGGTATGAGAGATAAATACTGGCTCCATAATAATGGCAAACCGCAATGACACTAATAAGTGCAACGAGAATCCCCCAGGATGCCGTATTTTTTTTTATCAGTTTTTTATACAACAAACCAACAGCAAGAATAATCAGCGCCGCCAGTTGCAAGTTGGGCCATTCACGCCAGATAGCAAGATGGATGAGCAACGGATAAGAGATGATTAATGCCAGCTGCACAATCAGGCTTGATTCTGTATATGCTCGCTCAGTGAACGTAAGCTGGTGAAAATTTGACGGCTATTTTCGTCATCGGCTTTGAGTTGAACGCCGTATTTCTGCGCAACAGCAAGTGCTATTTCCAAAGCATCTATAGAGTCTAGCCCCAGGCTATCTGGAGATTCATGGCCAAATAGCGGAGCCTCCGGCATCATATCTTCAGGATTGATGTCATCAATATCTAAAGCATGAATGATAACGGCAGCAAGCGCCTGTTCGTGTTCCGATTGAAATCCCATAGGGCGGTATACCGTAATGATTAATTTAAATATTTTTAGGCGGGCTTGATACCGCTATACTCACTAAAAACTGACATTATAACTTGCCGCTGCGGCGTTTTGAGTCCGATACTACTCATGGCTTCCAAAATAGTAGCCGGAGGAACGCATTGCTCTATTGTCTCCCAATAATAACACATGAGCTTTTCGGTCTCTGGGCTGCGTCTAAAAATACGTGAGACCTTGGGAACAAAACCCTTGAGGTAAAGCTTGAGCAGCGCCTGAGCAAATTTTCGTTCCGGGTAGGTGATTTCGAGCAATAAAATCCGGCCATTGGGCTTGAGGACACGCTTAAACTCATTAAATAGCTTTTTCAGATCGGCAACATGACGCAAAGCATAACCCATGGTGATGACATCGAAGGTGTTGTCAGCAAACGGTATTTTTTCACCCAAAGCCTGAATAATATGGTTGACTCCGCGAGTTTTGGCTTCAGCAAGCATGCCTGCGCTGGGGTCTAGACCAACAACAAATCCATTCTGCCCTACTATTTTTTGAGCAATCGCAGCAACGGCACCCGTACCTGAACCTACATCGAGAATATTCATACCCGGCTGTAATTGTGCTCGTTGTAATGCCTGCTTACGATACCGCAAACCCGAGCCCAAACTCATTACAGAATTAACCCAATCGTAATGGCTCGCCGAGGAGTCAAACATCTTATCGACCAATTTGCGACGCTCTTTTTCTGTGCGGTAATAATGATCGAGCACAGGATGAGGGGCTAACGGCTCCGAATTTTGCTTTGTTTGTTTTTTTTGGTTAGGCATGTTCGTTTATCTGAAAATATAGCGTAATTGGGGATTAATGGTCTGTAAATAAATAATTTCATTCTGTGCAGTATAGCATTCCGTTTCCGGCGTTACCCAAAAGCCCACGTCATTATTTTTTATTAAGTTCGTTACTTTGACAGTTAACCCTAAGTAGCTACATAAAAAATTGACCTGCGTCTAAGCATGCAGCCTCTCAAGGTTGTAATACCTCATGTAAATATACTCACGGGTAGGTGAAATTTTAAATATCCAATCGTCCTTGGGGCTTCCAAAGAAGATATCTTCATCACCATTTGACACTATCGGGCTTATCCAGAAAACAGTTCAGATAGTGATTCCCTCCTCGTGGCTCGTCATCACACGATCTAACTTATCACCCTCGGAAAATAATGAATTTTTCACCATTTTTTCAGCTCCCATAACGAGGCTGTAGAAAAACCCAAAACCAGACGCAGTTTCTCGATGGTCGTGTTTATCTATTATTTAGATCCATTATGACTGGTTTTTTCAGTTTTTGAAAATGAGTCGCTTCTTATAGATTCAGATTCTATTTTTTATCTATGAGCGCCTCAATTAGCCTTGCTTGACCGTTTCTGTCTCCTTTCTAGGCGGCCAGCTCTCCATAATTCTTTAACTTCTCTATATTGTGTACCAAACAATAAAGTTGCCATTGACCTTGTACTTTCTTTT
>JAADHS010000021.1 GCA_013151745.1 Gammaproteobacteria bacterium
CCCGTTATTAAAGCAACGGGGGGCGTGTCCTTGTTCATTTTGTGAGACAATGCGGCCTCCTGAAAGTGTTGGGTCATCAATATCTTGAATTTCAACAAAAAAATAGTCTTGCCTTTACCCGATGCAGAGCAGCAAGCGCATTGTCAGAAGCTGACACAGCACATTGTAAATGAAATTCAGCAGGGTGAGGGACGTATTCCTTTTGCTAGATTCATGGCTATGGCTTTATATGAGCCGGGGTTGGGTTATTACAGTGCAGGTAGCCAAAAATTAGGGGAGGCAGGTGATTTTGTTACTGCGCCCGAAATTTCACCGCTATTTTCACGTTGTATCGCGAGAAATTGTTTGCCCATTTTACAGCAGCACGGTGGTCATGTATTGGAATTAGGGGCAGGCAGCGGCGTCATGGCTGCGGATATATTGCTGGAGCTTGAGCGTTTGTCCTGTCTACCCGAAAGTTACATGATATTAGATTTGAGTGCGGACCTTCAACAAAAACAAAAAAAAACGCTGGAACAGCGGGTTCCTCATTTGCTTGAGCGCATTGTCTGGTTGAAGCAGCTTCCCCGGCAAAGCTTTGTCGGTGTTGTGCTGGCCAATGAAGTGTTAGATGCGATGCCTATACATCGTTTTCGTATTCGTGATGATCAATATTTTGAAACTCATGTGGTCTGGTCTGGTGAGGCGTTTCAATTTATTGATCATGACTTATCGGAAAAAAAACTATATGCGGCCATTAAAGAGGCCGTGAAACTGACAGTGCCCTGCTCAAATTACATCTCCGAAATCAATTTATCCGTACGTTCATGGATGGCGTCTTTAGCCGCTGTGCTTGCAAAAGGGGCGGTAATTTTAATAGATTATGGTTTCCCTGCGCATGAGTATTACCATCCCGAGCGTGCTGAAGGCACCTTGATGTGTCATTATCGGCATCGTGCGCATGATAACCCCTTGATCTTTCCCGGGTTGCAAGATATAACCGCCCATGTTGATTTTACGGCGATTGCGCATGCCGGTGTTGATGCGGGGTTCTCCTTAGCGGGTTTTACCAGTCAGGCCTATTTTTTAATAGGCAGTGGTCTGGATGAAATGATGGCAGAATTAGACCCTGATGATATAAAAAATTATCTGGAGACGGCACAGCAAGTCAAAAAATTAACTTTACCGCATGAGATGGGTGAATTATTTAAGGTCATCGGTTTTAGCAAAAATATGGATACCGTACTCCCGGGCTTTGTGTTACAAGATGCGCGGGGTCGTCTTTAGGTGATTTATTAATGGTGTCGTAATATGGATTTTTTTCAAGTACTCGTATTGGCAATACTTCAAGGGTTAACGGAGTTTTTGCCTATTTCCAGCTCCGCTCACCTTATTTTGGTACCGATGATTGTTGGCTGGCCTGATCAAGGTCTGGCGTTTGATCTGGCGGTACACATTGGTACTCTGAGTGCCGTACTCTATTATTTTAGGCGCGATTTAAATAAGATCATTCGTGACTGGTGTACCTCCGTGGTACAGCGCAAGGAAGTGGGCGACAGTCGCCTGGCCTGGGCCGTGGCGATAGGGACGGTTCCGGTCGGCTTGATCGGGCTGCTCTTTGGCGATTTTATTGAAGCAAACCTGCGTTCGACTTTAGTGATTGCGCTGACGACGATCATTTTTGGTCTTTTGCTGGGTTGGGCCGACTTCAAAGGGAAACGTGAACGTGATGAACATACGCTGAGCTGGAGTGACATCATCATCATTGGTTGTGCTCAAGCGCTGGCACTGATCCCGGGCACCTCTCGTTCAGGCATTACCATTACTGCCGCTTTGTTTTTAGGCTTGTCCAGAGAGGCTTCCGCACGATTTTCATTTTTGTTATCCATTCCCGCTATACTCTTGCCAGGTGGGTTGAAGGTGGTGGAGTTGATCCAGATCGGTACGCCTGTTGATTGGGGGATGTTGATTTCAGGTGTTGTTATTTCAGGGGTTTTCGCTTATTTATGTATTCACTATTTTCTCAAGTTATTAGAAAGAATAGGCATGCAACCTTTCGTGATTTATCGCCTGATATTAGGTACCATATTATTGTTTTTAGCGCTCTGACTTTTTTGCTGGGTAAAAAATGATGAAAGATAAAAATATAAGTCTTACCGTTGGCCAAGAGCTTCAGATAGAGGTTTATTTAAACGATAAAATCAACCGTTTTAGTACGCTTATTATTGGTTACCTTGAGAAGCAAAGTGTGATTATTTTAACCCCCACTATAAATGGGCGTTGTTTAATTCTCAGAGAGGGTTTGCAGGTGACCGGGCGGCTATTATCCGGGAATCGAGTCTACGGGTTCAGTGCAAAAATCAGTGCTGTCGCGCTAAAACCTTATCCTCATCTACATTTGCAATTTCCCAAGGAATTCGAAAGTTTGCAAATTCGGGAAACAGAACGGGTTGGTATTGTTATTCCCGCAGAAGTGACGCATATAAATAATAAGGAGCTCGATAACATTGGCTTAATTGATGTCATGGATGTGAGTACAGGAGGCGCCTTAATTCGTTCTATCGAAATGCTTGCTGGGGTCAACATGACGTTGCTGATTAAATTTACGGTCGATATTGGTGATGGTGACAAAGTGCTTACGGTTCCGGCGATTATTCGTAATGAACGAAAGCAAATTGACAAAAATACAGGTGAATCCTGTTATTTTTATGGCTTACAATTTGACCTGAAATCAACACGAGACAAATTAATGGTTCAAGGCTTTATTTATGAAAAAATACTGCAATCTAGAAACTGACAGCGTATCAATTTTTTATATAAGGTTATAGTTTACTTCCAACCGATTTATGGATATTATGGCCACCTTTCAATTAAAAAAACATGGGCTTTGGAAATATGAATAATAAAAACCTGGCATCAGTAACGAGGTCTGGTCAATGGCTGATTTTGTTTTGTGGTATCGCATTGCTAACCGCATGTAGCTCGACTTATTATGCTGCCTGGGAAAAAATGGGCAAACACAAGCGCGATTTGCTTAGAGATAACGTTGAGTCAGCCCGTGAAGAACAGGCAGATGCGCAAGAACAATTCAAAAGTGCTTTACAGCGGCTTAAAGAGTTACAGGATTTTGATGGGGGTGAGCTCGAAGAGACCTATGAGGCATTAAATGATGATTATGAAGAATCTGTAGAGCGTGCTGATGATGTCAGAGATCGCGTAGAAACCGTGGACTCCATTGCTAATGATTTATTTGATGAATGGGAAGAAGAAATAACATTAATAAGCAATGCCCGGTTCAAATCGGACAGCAAGAATAAACTGCGAACCACTCGGAAAAAATATAGCAGTTTAAATCGTTCAATGACCAAAGCAGTGCAAAGTATGGACAAAGTTCTCTTGCGCTTTCAGGATAATGTACTTTATCTAAAGCATAACCTTAATGCTCAGGCCATCGGAGGCCTGGATGCCGAAGTCGCTAGCATTGGGAAAGACGTAACAAGACTGATCTCGGATATGGAATCTTCTATAGCCCAGGCCGACTCGTTTATCGCCACGTTAGAGTAGTCGATCAAAAGAGCCACAAATTATATATACCCGTAGCGTTTGAGATTTAGGTGTTAGTGTGCGTTCAATTCATTTCATGGCAAGACGAAATGACGAGTAATAGCTGGCTATTGCGAGGAATTTCAACGTAGCCAGGCAATGAATAGGGCGTGCAATTACGCCTAAATCTCAAGTGCTACGGGTATATAGTGGCCCGTCATCAAAAAGTAGGGTGACTCCAGGCTACTCTTGATTTTTAAGTGCGCGATAACCATGTTTCATAATTAGGTTGTCGCGCTCAGCGAGTTTTAAATCCGCCTGTACCATTTCGCTAACCAGCGCTCTAAAACTAATTTTAGGTTCCCAGCCCAGTTCTTTTTTCGCTTTTGAAGGATCCCCTAGCAAGGTTTCTACTTCAGTGCGTCGAAAATATCGGGGGTCAACCTGAACGATACAGTTTCCATTGTCATCAAGTCCTTTTTCGGTGATGCCTTCGCCTTGCCAGGTGACTTTTATTGCCAAATCAGCAGCGGCATATTCAACGAATTGCCGTACACTGTATTGCTCTCCTGTTGCAATCACATAATCTTCCGGCTTATCTTGTTGCAACATCAGCCATTGCATTTCAACATAGTCTTTAGCATGTCCCCAATCCCGTTTGGCATCTAAATTGCCTAGATAGAGGCAGTCCTGGAGACCTAATTTGATTCTCGCCAGAGCTCGGGTTATTTTTCTGGTAACAAACGTTTCGCCCCGCCGGGGAGATTCATGGTTAAAGAGAATCCCGTTGCAAGCATAGATTCCGTACGCTTCTCTATAATTGACGGTAATCCAAAAACCATAAATTTTAGCTGCCGCATAGGGGCTTCTTGGATAAAATGGTGTTTTTTCTGTTTGCGGAATTTCAATGACCTTACCGTATAGCTCTGAAGTTGAGGCTTGATAAAATTTTGTTTTCTTTTCCAGCCCCAAAATTCGAATGGCTTCAAGTAAACGAAGACTCCCTATGGCATCACAATTAGCCGTATATTCGGGTTCTTCAAATGAAACCGCCACATGTGATTGCGCGGCTAAATTATAAATCTCATCGGGTTGAATGTTTTGGACGATGCGAATCAAGTTCGTTGAATCTGTCAAATCACCATAGTGCATAAAAAAACGAGCATTGTCCGTATGCGGATCAACATAAATATGATCGACCCGTTCCGTATTAAAGCTGGAAGATCGCCGCTTTATGCCATGAACTTCATATCCTTTTTCAAGGAGAAACTCAACCAAATATGACCCGTCTTGTCCCGTTACTCCGGTAATGAGTGCTTTTTTCATTGTCTTCCATGTTGAATTAATGCTTGTAATAGATTTTTACGACTTAAAATTTAAACATCCCTTTTAAGCTAACCAGTTGGTACTGGTAATCGTAATCAAGTAAATCAGAATCACGCGTGGATGTTTCATACTTTAATGTAAGGTCTACACCATTTTTAATAAATTTAGCTCCGTAGATAAACGCGATACTTATTTTTCGTATCTTATCTTCACGAGCCTGATTGGATCTTTGACGATTAATATCACGATTATCATCGCGGTTAATGTCTTTATTCATGTATGTCAGCTCACCTATCGCTCTAATTTTGCTGGTCATCCGCCACATGGGTCTAACACTGACCCCGCTGGTAAGAACAAAACCTGAAAACTCCTCATTTCGACCAGTGGAGTTAGGCGAGTCATCGTCTCCCCCTCCCGCCTCATCCCCCTGAGTTGTTGGTAAGGAGTCGTCTTGCCTCCACAAAGAAGCTGTAACGTTCCATTTGCTACTCCCTTTCCACCGGTACTGAACCCGGCCTGTAGTTCCGAAAAAATCCCCAGGTATTTCATTAAATTGGCGAACGGTACGAACCAGCTTGACCGCGAATGAAGACCGCCCTGTCGGTTCCCAGCGAGCGACTACACCGTATTCATTTTCATCGTAGCTGTTAGAGACCCTGCGAGTGTCGATGGTCTCTCGATTAGGGAACTCAGTTACATTGCGTCCAACGCGTAAGCCCAAATAGGATTTTGAGCCGGTGAGGTATTGAGTTTCAAATCCAAATGAAGTCGTATCTCGATCACGTTCAATAGCCTTGTCTAATTCAAGCTGTTTATAAAGTAAATCAAATTTAAGTCGCCAGTCCGGTGTGATCGGGGTGAATAAATTAAACATAAGGCGGTTATCTGTTCTGGTGTCTTTTTCGATACTGGTTATTTGATTAAAGCTAGGTTGACCCTGTTCAAAGTTATAGGCCAATAGACCCCACCAGTTCCGACCGGCTCGCCAATTCCAAAAAACGCCCGCATTTTTGGCTACATTGTCCAGGTAATCAAAGGTGTTATAGCGCTCATAAGAAAAGTCTGCATACGAGCGGATTGTTTGACGACCCAGCTCAAGGTTGACATTCACTCCTGCGCCAATCACACTAATCGTGTCAGATTGCTCGTTTGAAGCCTTTCTAAACAAATTATTATCGCGATTTAGCTCAGCCTGTACATAAGGTTTAATGGAATCGGGTAACAATGCAGCTCCCGCATCCAGTGATGCAAGACAAAACATGCCCCCAAAACCACCAAGTAAACACCATTGGCTCACCACTTTCATCATAGTTATGACCTTCCTGAGATTTAGGTATGATTTTCGAACAAGATAACATGCCTAGAGTCGTCATATCGCCTCAGAATCATTTTTTAAATCCTGCATATTCAGCGTAAAAATAGATACGTAACTCTTTAATAACTATACCTGATTTGTAGTTGTATTTCATTACGGAAATATTCACGTGAAAAAATCTAAAAATAAATACGATATAAGCTGTTTACCGGAGACATAATTTAGTCAGTAGTCGTCAGTGTCGTGGAAAATTATGACTGAATATAATACAATCCGCCCGCTAGTGAAGGGGAAACATAGAGAATCATCTAAGCTGTACATTAATCATGGTTTATTAAATGCGCATTCTGATCACAGAACAACCTTCTGACAATGGATACATCGGATCTTTAGTTGATGCGTATCAATCTCAAGGCCATGAGGTGATCTGCGGCGCAACCAACTTTTTTAATAGTAATGTTATCCCGGACATTCTTCATATTCATTGGCCGGAACGTATTCATAACTGGTACTTTCAAGCTGATACCAGCCTCCAGGAGAAAATCCGTATATTAACCGATCGTTTTGAATGGTACCGGTCACATAATACTAAAATTATTCACACTATTCATAATTTAAGGCCACATGACAAAAAAAATAACGATTCGGATTCTGATGTTTTCAACCTGATTATAAACTATTCAGACATGCTGATTCATCACTGCGAAAAATCGGTTCAGTTGCTTCAAGAGACCTATCCGTCCGCTAAAAATAAACGCCATATTATTTGTCCGCATGGCGATTATCTCTGTCACTACAAAAAAATGAATAAAGAAGCGGCTCGTCGCATTCATCAAATAGCCAATGATAAGCTGGTCGTGCTGAGTTTCGGTCATCAACGACCGTATAAAGGTGAGAATTTTATTTTGGATTCATTTTCTAAATTTAACGAAACTAATAAATTTCTTTTTACCGCAGGTAAATTTTATTTCCCTTCTTCAGGCACATTTAATCGAAGTTTTTATAAAGCACGTAACTATTTTAGACAAAACTGGAAATCAAGAGATAGGAAATATTGCTATCGTCCCGTTAGTATAAGTGAGATTCCGGCCATTTTTGCGTCTGCTGACATTGTTTTTCTTGGCCAGTCCAAAGCGTTGAATTCAGGCGTTCTCGCAATGGCAGCAACCTATCAAGTCCCCGTCATTTGTCCTGACATTGGTTGTTTTTCAGAAGCAGTGCAAGATTGGACTCATGAATTATTTACACCCAATAAAGTTGATGAAGCCGCTGCAGCGTTGGAAAAAATGGCCGATAGATTACGCAATCATGACGATGCTCTATTGGATAATGCCGCCTGGTTGCAAAAAAACTCCTGGTCATCGCATGTGAATACGATACTTAACACGATCACCTAAATAAGCCATTAATTTTTTGCAACTAGACAAAGGCCCTTTTGAAATGAAGACATCAAGTGAACCTTTTGTGAGTGTTTTAACGCCAGTTTACAATGGCGGAAAATTTATAAGTGAATGTATCGAGAGCGTCCTCTCATCAAAATATAAAAATTTTGAATACATTATTATTAACAATTGCAGCACAGATAACACGCTCGAAATTGCAAATCATTATGCACAACAAGATTCAAGAATTCGAGTCTCTACCAATACCGATTTTCTTTGCTTGATAGGCAATCACAACGAAGCATTAAGGCAAATTTCACCCAATAGCAAGTATTGTAAATTTGTTCAAGCTGATGATACTGTTTTTCCAGAGTGTATGAGTGAAATGGTTAGCCTTTGTGAAGCACATCCGTCTATCGGTGCTGTTGCATCGTTGCGGTTACTCGGTGACTGGGTGCTGTGCTCAGGACTACCTTACCCGTCCTATTTTATAAAGGGTAAAGAGATGGCGCGATGGTCACTGCTCAGCAACAAGTATGTCTATGGCTCACCCACTACCGTAATTTATCGATCCGACGTAATTCGAGAGCGGCTCCCTACCCCTATGAATGAAGAAAGCCAACATGCTGATGAAGAATTATTTTACAGCATCCTACAACAAAATGACTTTGGTTTTCTTCATAAAGTCTTGTCGCATTGTAAGCGTCATAAAGGACAAGCCACGTCTTTAGCCCGTAGCAACAATACAGAAATCCTCGGAAGATTACTCGTACTCGTGAAATATGGTCATATCTATCTCAGTGATGAAGAATACCAAACCAGGCTGAAACAAGTGCTTAACAAATATTATAAGTCTTTGGGTATTAGTGTCTTGCAGTTAAGAGAAAAAAAATACTGGGCATATCACCAAAACTGGATGACAAAATTAGAGTTACCTATTAGTAAACCCAGAGTTGTTTTTGCAACAATAAAATTGATCATAACTGGTTTGTTTAATATGAAATCAACTTTGAGAAAAATTCGAAATTAATGGTATCTCATCTCCATGATGCACATAAATATTAGATTCGATATGTATGTTTAAAAGGTATGAAATGACGGTTTTTCTGGAGTTTACTTGGAGTGCCAGGGTCAATTTCATAAAACACTTCGTTTGTGCCTTATATACCCGTAGCGCTTGAGATTTAGGTGTTGAGTGTGCGTCCTGTTCATTTCCTGGCAAGGCGAAATGACAAGTAATAGCTGGCTATTGCGAGGAATTTCAACGTAGCCAGGGAATTAAGAGGGTGTGCAATCACACCTAAATCTTAATCGCTACGGGTATATACTACTCTAAAAGCTCCTGAATCTAATTTTAATGCAACCAACGGATAGGGTAAACATACCGTCGAATGAGCCAGATAAGCATTTCCTCAGAAATTAGAGGTATCTATTTAGCGAGCGTGGGTTTCAGTTTGTTTGCTCTGGGTGATGCCGTATTTAAATACCTCAGCCCTGATTATTCGATTTATTTACTGCTGTTTTTCAATGCCGCTTTTGGCTTGAGCGCACTGATTTTAGCTTCTCCCTGGCTCGGAGGGCTCGTCGCGACTCTGCAAACGACACAGTTGAAACTGCATTTGCTGCGCAGTGTTTTGATATTGGTCCAGATTTCACTGGTTGTTTATGGTCTCAGTCAGATGACTATGGCTAAAACCTACGCCATTGTTTTCACTGCACCATTCATTGCCACTTTGCTTGCGATTCCACTTTTAAATGATCCGGTTAACAAAATGCAATGGCTGGCCATCGCCGCGGGCTTTGCAGGTGTGCTTGTCATTCTACGGCCCGGATTTCTTCCTATGGATTTTGTTGTTCTGGGTGTGTTGATTTCTGCGCTGTTTTTTTCATTCGTAAACCTGATTGCTCGATTTATGCGTCACACGGCCAATACGATGATGTCCTGGGCGTTTTATCCCAACCTGGTTGTTCTGTTGGTGACGGGGTGTTGGCTCAATACTGATATCGTTATGCCGACTACCGAGCATCTTGGATTACTGCTTTTTCTTGGTGTGAGTTCGTCAATCGGAGCGATGCTGATTGCTAAAGCATTCATTTGCGCCTCGGTCGCAACGGCGTCATCGCTGCATTATGTTCAAATGTTATGGGCCATTTTGTTAGGCTATTTTATTTTTCAAGACCGGGTTGATTTATGGACGATGACCGGGTCTGTCGTTATTATTAGTAGCGGTATTTATTTACACCACCTGGCAAAACAGCAATAGTGTTGCTCTATACCCGTAGCGATTAAGATTTAGGTGTGATTGCACGCTCTCTTCATTCCCTGGCTACGTTAAAACTCCTCGCAATAGCCCGCTATTACTCGTCATTTCGCCTTGCCAGCAGGAAATGAACAGGACGCACACTCAACACCTAAATCTCAAGCGCTACGGGTATATTTAAAAAACCCACATCAGGGCAGCGAAATGTTTCAATATCCTTTATAATTCGCTTATTAAAAAATAGCCCTCTAAAAGACCCATATAATAATGAATATTAACAGCTATCATTCTAGCGATGGAGAAATGATCCGGTTTTCCAGAAAGCAATCCTGCACTTTTGCTAAAAGTGTCGCTCACGATTTCAACCCGATTCATGATGCGGATGCAAAGCGATTTTGCGTACCCGGTGACTTGCTCTTTGCCTTGGTCCTGACGAAATATGGGCTGAGTGAAAAAATGAATTTTACTTTTTCGGGCATGGTGAGTGATACGACAAACCTGAAATTCAGCTCATCAGGCGATATTATCACGCTCTCTGATCAAAATGATAAGCTGTACCTTTCTGTGGCACATCAAGGTACAACCTCGACGGATACCACTTTAATAACCTCTTTTATTCAAAGTTATGTTGAGTTTTCAGGACATAATTTCCCTCATATTTTAGTGCCTCTGATGGCTGAACATGGTGTGATGATCCATCCTGATCGACCCTTGGTTATGTATGAGGGCATGTCATTTGAGTTACACAAGCTCAATCTAAAAACACCGAAGCTGGAACTGGTTGATACGCATCTGGATGTGATTAAAAAAAGAGGTAATGTGACGTTATCATTCCGTATCATTGAAGAGGGTCAGCACGTTGGTCAGGGTGAGAAAAAAATGATTTTGAGTAATCTGCGCAGCTATGAAAAAGATAAAGTAGATGGCATGGTTGCTTTATATGCTTCTTATAAAGAAAAAAGATTAGATGGGCTTTAACAAGCACAAAGTAGCGCAGATGGGTCTGTTCGGAATTAAAAAAGAAAGCCCCGGCTATGCAGAGGGGAGCCGGGGCTTTCGCCGGATTCAGTTTTTTTGGGGTATCTGAATCCGCAATATACCCGTTCAGGGAGGGTAGAACGGGAGAGGCAGAGTATGCGCTCTAATTACTCAGAGTGCGGCATCCGAGAAAAGTTCAAACATGGTGAAAATATTAATGTGCTTCATCCCAGTTTTTCCCTGTACCTATGTCAACAATTAAAGGCACGCTGAGTTTTGTTGCATTGCTCATGCACGTTTTGATCTGTTCGCGAGCGAGTTCGATTTCAGATTCATGAACCTCGAAAACAAGCTCATCATGCACTTGCATAACCATATTGACATTTGGGCTTTTGTCCTCTAGCCATTGCTGAGTTTTGATCATGGCCAGTTTGATGATGTCTGCGGCGGTACCTTGCATGGGAGCATTGATCGCGGCTCGTTCTGCATATTGTCGTCGTTGTGCCTGGCGTGCTTTTATATCAGGCAAGTAGAGGCGTCGGCCAAATAGAGTTTCTACATAACCTTGCTCGCTCGCTATTTCTTTCGTTTTTTCCATGAAATTTTTAACAGCGGGATAGCGTTCAAAATAACGATCCATATAGTCTTGTGCCGCTTTACGATTGATGCCAAGTTGTTGGCTTAAACCAAACGCGGACATGCCATAAATGAGTCCAAAGTTGATTGCTTTTGCGCTGCGACGTTGTTCACTGTTTACACTGCCAAGAGCGATATTGAAAATTTCGGCTGCTGTGGCTTTATGGATATCCTGCCCGTTACGAAATGCATCTAACAAGCCTGGGTCTTGCGACAGGTGAGCCATAATGCGCAGCTCGATTTGGGAATAATCGGCAGCAACAATACAGTAATGGTCAGGTGCAATAAATGCTTGGCGAATACGTCGTCCTTCTTTGCTGCGTATCGGGATATTTTGTAAGTTAGGATCGCTGGATGACAAACGCCCGGTTGTTGCTACGGCTTGATGGTATGAAGTATGAATACGCTGTGTTTTGGGATTGATCATTTTCGGTAATTTTTCAGTATATGTAGAGCGTAATTTACTTAGAGAGCGATATTCAAGGATGAGTTTGGGGAGTGGGTAATCAAGCGCCAGCTCTTGTAGTACGTTTTCCGCAGTTGAGGGTTGTCCCTTGGGTGTTTTTTTTAGTATGGGCAGTTTTAGCTTTTCGTAAAAAATAGCTTGAATTTGTTTAGGCGATCCCAGATTAAAGGGTTCACCGACTTGCTCATGTGCTTCTTGCTCTATGTTTTTTATGGCTGTGGCGAGTTCTTTATTTTGCTGTGCGAGCATTTGAGTATCAATTAAAACGCCATGGTATTCCATGTTGCTGAGGATGCGAACCAAGGGCATTTCAATATTTTCAAAAAGCTGTTGTAGTTTTGGGGTGTCAAGTAATTGAGGCCAGAGTTTTTCGTGAAGTTGTAAAGTAATATCTGCATCTTCTGCGGCATAGGGGGCTGCTTCTTCAATGCGAACGTGATTAAAAGAAATTTGTTTGGCGCCTTTTCCTGCTACATCTTCATAGTGAATGGTGTCAATATCGAGGTATTTTTTAGCCAGTGCGTCCATATTGTGTCGTGTTGCTATGCTGTTTAATACATAGGACTCAAGCATGCTGTCGAAGCGAGCGCCGCGTAAAATGATGTCGTAATTTTTTAATACGTTCATGTCGTATTTTAGGTTTTGTCCTACAATATTTTTGCGTGGGTCTTCGAGTAAGGGCTTGAGCTGTGCCAGTACCTCATCTCTGTTAAGCTGCGGTGGTGCGTCGGGGTAGTCGTGCGCCAAGGGGACATAGGCGGCGGTTCCGCATGACGTGGCAAATGAGGCGCCGACGATATTGGCTTGGTGATAATGAAGGCTGGTGGTTTCAAGGTCAAAGGAAAATAAAGTCGCAGTCTTGAGTTGTTTGAGCCATTTGTTCAGTTGATCTTGAGTGAATATGGTTTCGTAATTTTTGTTTGGCGGGGCGGGGCGGGGTGCTTTGTTTTTGATGCTTGTGTTATTATCTAGATTCTTGAGCCAGGTTTTGAATTCGAGTTGTTGGTACCAGCTCATTAATTCTTCTATTTTTTGTGGCTTTTGAACAAGCTCTTGAAATTTGTGCGGGATTGCAAGATTGATACGAATCGTTGCCAAGTCTTTTGAAAGCGGCAATTGACCCAAATGCTCTCGCAGAGTATTGCCAATTTTACCTGTAATTTCGTCTGCATGAGCAACCAGCGTATCGATATTCTCGTAAGTGGCTAGCCATTTTGCTGCGGTTTTGGGGCCTACTTTAGGGATGCCGGGAATATTGTCCGATGTGTCGCCAATAAGTGCTAAATAGTCAATGATTTGTTCGGGTTGAACGCCAAATTTATTTTTAACGCTGGCGGGCGTTAATAAAGTGTTGTTCATCGTGTTGATTAAAGTGATATCTTCATTGACCAACTGTGCCAGGTCTTTATCTCCAGTCGAAATCAGGGTGCGTAAGCCTTGCATTGATGCGTTGCGTGCAAGAGTACCAATTACATCATCCGCTTCAACGCCCTGTTCAATGACTAAAGGGATGCCCAGCGCTTCAATAATGGCGTGCAGAGGTTGGATTTGGCTGCGCAAGTCGCCCGGCATTGGCGGGCGGTTTGCTTTGTAGGCTGCGTACATTTCATGGCGAAATGTTTTCCCTGGCGCGTCGAAAACGACAGCAATATACTGTGGTGGGTGGTCTAATATCAAGCGATTCAGCATGTTAAGCACGCCATAAATTGCCCCTGTAGGCTGACCGGCTTGGGTATTCAGTGGTGGTAATCCATGAAAAGCCCGGTACAGATAAGAAGAGCCGTCGACGAGTAGAAGCAAATTTTTGTTATGCATTTTATTTAATACTTTTGAGCTCCAGGGCGATAGTATTCTATGTGGCCTGGAGGGGTGATTTGAGACCGTTAACCTGAGCCCTGCCAGCACGATCACGTGCAGGGTTCAGTATATCGTATAAAATCGCCGTTTCTTTAATGATTTCGTTTGTTAGGGTTCCAAAATCCATGGACAAAGAAGAAGGAAAAACGACCAGCCCTTCTATGACGCCGATTAATGATGCCATGCTCAGCCGTGAGTCGTGGAAAATATTTCAGATTATGGCGGAGTTTGTTGAAGGCTTTGAGCAGCTCGCGCAAATCAAGCCTTCGGTTAGCATTTTTGGCTCGGCACGGACGAGCGAGGATGATCCCAATTATATTTTGGCAGAAGAAGTGGCATTAATGTTGTCGAATGCCGGTTTTAGTGTGGTGAGTGGCGGCGGGCCGGGTATTATGGAGGCGGCGAATAAAGGGGCTTATCAGGGGAAATCTCCTAGTATTGGTCTCAATATAATGCTGCCGATGGAGCAGGCCGGGAACCCTTATCAAGATATTTCTTTAAGTTTTCGTCACTTTTTTTCGCGTAAAGTCATGTTTGTGAAATATGCGTCGGCTTACGTGGTTTTGCCGGGTGGCTTTGGTACTCTGGATGAATTGGCAGAGATATTAACGCTCGTGCAAACGGGTAAAACTCGCAAAATACCGATCGTGCTCATAAATAAGGAGTTTTGGAGCGGGTTATTGGACTGGTTTAAACATACACTGGTAGCAGAAGCGGTGATCAATGAATCGGATATGGATTTGTTTGTGGTTGTAGATACCGCTCAAGAGGTTGTTGATCATATATTTCAGCATTACGATGACCGCGGATTTGAGCCTTCTAAAGAAGAAAGTGAACGCTTGTTACGTCTTTAAAGCTCAAGTTTAGGCGTTCGACTACCATAGAAATTACTTTAATATTAATAAGTTATGAAAATATGTTTCGGCGCGCTAGGAAAAAATGCGAAAAAACTTGTAGTTTGACAAAATTTTACAACATAAATATCATAACTTATTGATTTAACAACAAACTGAACTCCGAAACTTGAATTTAAAGGAGCCCGCTGATGAAAAAAAAATTTTCCTGTTTCTTTAAGGGTTTTCTAATAATTAGTAGTATACTCTTGCCGATCTATGTGCAGGCTGAAGAAGATCAAAGTCTGGAGCCCGAGGTGACGATTATTGATGGTGAACAGCATACAATAGAAGAATATCGTTTGAACGGTAAATTGTATATGATCAAAATTGTGCCTGCCGTTGGACCTCATTATTTTTTGGTGGATAGTGATGGTGATGGCGAGTTTGAGACTCAAAGGTATACGGACGACAGTGAAATGATGGTACCACGTTGGACTTTGTTTGAGTGGTAAGTTTTAAAACAAGCATTAACGACACTTTGTTGGCATATTTAATGCTTTATTTTTGGAAGTTTAGACGAGCTCGATTACACTACTTGGTGTGGCGATTGAGTCAGTCGGTGTTTGTAGTGGGGATGGGTTGGAAAAAATAATATTGTTTTTACGTCGCGTTGGCCAGCCAGTCCAGATGGAGAAGGCTGCACGCTGGGTCAGTTTAGGTCTTTTATTAATTTTAATGTATAGCTTGGCACAGTTGACGTGGCTTTTGGTGCCCACTCCAGACAATGTACCGTATGTGGCTTTGCCTGTGGCGCATTCATCCTCTGGAAACACGACTCAAACTTCAGGTGTAGATATTGCCGCGTTGAATTTGTTTGGCAAGCCGGGTGCGATTGAACAAGCACCGAGAGCACAACCAGTAAAAATTGCGGATACCGATCTGAAGTTGACTTTAAGAGGAATTTTGGCGTCGGGTGATGTGACTGTTGCACGAGCTATTATTGCCGATGACCGTGCGCGAAAAGAAGATCTCTATAAAATCGGCTCCAAAGTGCCTGGTGGCGCAATATTAGAAGAAGTCAATGCCGAACATATTGTATTGTCCCGTAGTGGTCGTTTGGAAATACTGCGTTTACCGAATGAACGACTTTCTGCTGGGCTGGGTATGGCCAGACAAACGAACCCCTCTCGACAAAACAGTTTAGCGACCACAAACAGCCAAAGTGGGTTTGATGCGAATGCTTCTTTGCGAGAAGTGCGTGATTCATTGATGAGGGATCCGCAGAGCTTGGCCTTGTTAATGGCGGCAGAACCCCAGGTTGGTGCAGATGGAAAAGTAACCGGATTCAAGCTGGGTCAAGGGCAGGATGCAAGGATATTACGTCGTTTTGGGTTGCGTCGAGGAGATGTGGTTACGATGGTGAATGGCGTACAGCTTAACGGACTGAATAAATTGCCTGAGTTAATGAAAGTCTTGCCCTCAGCTCAAAAATTAACAATTGAATATCAGCGCAGAGGTAAAATGCGCTCTGTTGTTTTAAATATGGATCAATAATGATGCCGTTTGAAAATGTAAAGATAAGGATAATAACCCAGTGAAAAAATTAGCAAGCCAGAGCGGGGCAGAGCGGATACGGAATCGCGGTAAGCGTATTCTGGCGCTAAGCGTCTTAGTTTGGTGTTTTGGGCTATCTACCGCATTTGCTCAGTCGGTCACCTTTAATTTGAAGGATGCGGATATTTCAACCGTCATTGCGACTATTGCAGATATCACGGGTAAAAACTTTATTATTGACCCTC
Source organism: Gammaproteobacteria bacterium (assembly GCA_013151745.1). Taxonomy (GTDB): domain Bacteria; phylum Pseudomonadota; class Gammaproteobacteria; order JAADHS01; family JAADHS01; genus JAADHS01. Next base: position 16,379 of record JAADHS010000021.1, read on the forward strand.
GGGTTAAAGGTAAAACCACCGTGATTTCCTCTCGTCCCATGACGAAAGAAGAAGCGTATCAAGTCTTCTTATCATTGCTCGAAGTTCATGGTTATGCTGCCGTCGATAATGGTCTCAGTATTAAAATCCTACCGGATGTTAATGCCAAACAGTCCGCGACACCGGTCGCGACGGCAGGACGCCCAGGTAGCGGGGATGAAATGGTCACTCGGGTTATTGATATCGAATTTATAACTGCAGCACAGTTGGTGCCGATTCTCCGGCCGCTGGTTCCCCAGCAAGGTCATCTTGTTGCTTATGCGCCCAGTAATGTGTTGATTATTTCAGATCGCGCATCCAATATTCAACGACTGATGAGTATTATAAGAAAAGTAGACCGTGCGAGTGA
>JAADHS010000101.1 GCA_013151745.1 Gammaproteobacteria bacterium
TTCTTGATGGTGACGGTAACTTGATGGGCAACATGGTGGAATGGCGTGATATCACGGAGCAAAAAGATGCTGAACATCAGATGGAGGCGTTGATTGAAGCGGCTTCTGCTGGTGATTTATCAAAACGCATAGATTCGTCTACTTATGATGGGTTTATGAAAACACTTTCTGATGGTATTAATCAAATGCTGAATGCTGTAGTTGATCCGATTAAAGAAGGGACTCGGGTGATGCAGGCACTTGCAGAAGGCGATCTTACGCAAAATATGCAGGGTGAATTCGAAGGTGAATTTTCAGTATTACGTGACGCCATCGACACTTCAATTAATAATCTGCGTAATATGGTGGGAGATATTAGAACTTCGGCATCGGCAATTACTTCAGGGGCGGGTGAAATTTCACAAGGAAATCAAGATTTGAGTCAGCGCACTGAAGAGCAGGCTTCTTCTCTTGAAGAGACGGCTTCCAGCATGGAAGAACTGACTGGCACGGTAAGACAAAATGCAGACAATGCTAAACAGGCGAATCAATTGGCCGCAGGGGCACGAGGACAAGCTGAAAAAGGAGGCGATGTTGTTGGCAATGCTATTTCAGCGATGTCTGAAATTAACAGTAGCAGCAAAAAAATAGCCGACATCATTGGTGTTATTGATGAAATAGCTTTCCAAACTAATTTGCTGGCACTTAATGCAGCCGTTGAAGCGGCTCGAGCAGGGGAGCAAGGGCGAGGTTTTGCTGTGGTTGCTGCCGAGGTGCGAAATTTGGCGCAACGCAGTGCCGCCGCGGCCAAAGAGATCAAAGGCTTGATCAAAGATAGTGTTGAAAAAGTAGATGATGGCTCGCGTTTAGTGAATGAGTCAGGACAAACCCTGCAAGAAATTGTCACTGCAGTGAAAAAAGTAAGTGATATCATCGCCGAAATTGCGGCAGCCAGCCAAGAGCAGTCCACAGGTATTGAGCAAGTTAACAAAGCAGTGGCGCAAATGGACGAGGTGACGCAACAAAATGCAGCTCTGGTTGAGCAGGCTGCAGCGGCGAGTGAATCGCTTGATGAGCAAGCAAGAGGACTGGATCAATTGATGACTTTTTTTAGCTCAGGGGATGATCAGTCCGTAGTAGGCAATCAACGATCTGTCTCTCATTCTAATGGTTTCCAACAGAAAAAACGGCCAGTGCCCATGCGAGCCAAACGCCAATCTGCCCCTGCCGTTGTTGCAGATGCAAACGATTGGGAAGAGTTTTAATCGGTAGCTCGTGTATTTTCCAGGGTACGATTTTCGTACCCTGTATTTAAATTAAATCAGTCTTTAAAAAGGATTTTATTGTGCATGCTGCTGTCCCCAAAGAGTTTGAATTTAGGCAATCCGACTTTGATCAAATTAAAAATCAGATTTTTGACCTGACTGGAATCAGTCTGACAGATGCCAAAAAAGATATGGTCTATAGTCGTTTGTCGCGGCGTATACGTGACTTGGGATTGACAAATTTTAAACAATATTGTGATCTGATTGCAAAAGATGATTCTCCCGAACTGGTTAATTTCATCAACGCAATAACGACTAATTTGACTTCATTTTTTAGAGAAAATCATCATTTTAAATTTTTGGTAGACAATGCTTTGCCCGATATTATGCGGCGCAATAAAGAAACGCGTCGGATTCGTATTTGGTCTGCCGGCTGTTCTACTGGCGAAGAACCTTATAGTCTTGCTATTACTTTAAAAGAAGCTTTGCCCCGAAAACATAGCTGGGATATTAAGATTCTGGCGACGGATCTGGATACCGAGGTATTAGCTAAGGCACAAAAGGGTGTTTATGACCTGGATCGTATTAATGGTCTGGCAGAAGCACAACAAAAAAAATGGTTTAGCTGTGGTACGGGTAGTCAAGCAGGGTTAGTCAAAATTTCTGACGAAATTAAAAGTCTAATTAGCTTCCGACAGTTGAATTTGATGGCTGAGTGGCCGATGAAAGGGCCCTTTGATATTATATTTTGCAGAAATGTCGTGATTTATTTTGACAAGCCGACCCAGAAGGTATTGTTTAAGCGTTATGCTGATTTATTAGCTGAAGATAGATATCTGTTTGTGGGGCATTCTGAGTCTTTGCTTAAAGTGAGTACTAAATTTGAATTGATTGGCAATACGATCTATCAGAATTCTGGAGCAAGCTGATGGCCATTGGCAGTCGATCTGCGCGTTGTACGAATAAGGTGATTTCAGGCTTTGAACATATACATCGTTATTATGATTCAAAATTTGATTCCGATGTCGCTAAAATATTACCGGGTGAATATTATGTGACCGCTGAAGACGAAGGGATTCTTACCGTTTTGGGTTCCTGTATTTCAGCCTGTATTAGAGATCGTCTTTATGGTATAGGAGGCATGAATCATTTTATGTTGCCTCTTAAAATGGAAGGTGGAGATTTGCAACAGGCTTCGGATATTGTCGGTGCAGCAGAACGCTATGGTAATTTTGCAATGGAACATTTGATTAATGACATTCTCAAAAGCGGAGGGCGTAGAGAAAACCTTGAAGTCAAAGTATTTGGTGGCGGTAGGGTACTTAAACATGCAACAGATGTCGGTTTACGCAATATAGAATTTGTCCGAAATTATTTATCTATGGAAAATTTGAAAATTATTGCTGAAGATGTAGGAGATACTTGCCCGAGGAAAATTTTTTATTTTCCTGCTACGGGTGTAGTAAAAATGAAAAGAGTACGTGCCTTACAAGTTTCCAAAGTTGCGACGATTGAAAAAAATTACCTGGAAGGGCTTAAACAGCAGCCTGTGGAAGGGGAAGTGGACTTGTTCTAATTCAATTACTCAGCAGTAGTTACAGTAAACAGTAACGGCTCAGTTACCCTTTGAAATTTTCCATTTCAAGGGTTATCTGAGTTGTTACAAAAGGATATGAAAGTCAGATGACCATGATTAAAGTACTTATTGTTGATGATTCTGCGTTGGTTAGAAATTTGTTAACAGAAATTTTAAGTAGTGATGCCAATATAGAAGTTGTTGGAACGGCTCAGGATCCCATTGTTGCCAGACAAAAAATTAAGGATCTTAATCCTGATGTTTTAACACTAGATATTGAGATGCCTCGTATGGATGGGATTACTTTTTTAGAAAAACTAATGCGCTTGCGACCGATGCCTGTTGTGATGATTTCTTCACTGACAGAAAATGGGGCAGAGGTGACATTACAGGCTTTAGAATATGGTGCCGTTGATTTTGTATCAAAGCCAAAAATTGATTTGGTACACGGTTTACAAGAGTATGCTAAAGAAATTATTGAAAAAATAAAGTCAGCGGCGAAGGCGAATGTCAAGGCGCTGGACAGATTACCGGTTGACCGGCTTGAAATACAAGAAAAATTAACAGCCGATGCCATTATTTCTGAAATACCCAAGACTCGACAATTTAAAACAACTGAGAAAATCATTGCCATTGGTGCTTCTACAGGAGGGACTGAGGCGATTAAAGATATTTTGGTTGCGTTACCAGAAGCGATGCCAGGTATCGTCATTACGCAGCATATTCCGGCAGCATTCAGTGGACCCTTTGCCAAACGTATGAATGCGTCTTCCCGGTTGAATGTTTGTGAGGCTGAAGACCATCAGCAAATATTGCCGGGGCATGTTTATATTGCACCGGGTCATAGTCATTTGTTGGTTGAACGCAGCGGTGCACGCTACGTGTGTCGGCTCAACGATGGCCCTCCCGTGAATCGACATAAACCTTCAGTCGATGTGTTGTTTCGTTCTGTAGCTCAATATGTGGGTCCGAATGCGATTGCTGCGATTTTGACTGGCATGGGTGCGGATGGCGCCGAAGGTATGAAAGAAATGCATGATTGTGGTGCCTATACTATTGCTCAGGATGAAAAAACAAGTGTCGTTTGGGGTATGCCGGGTGAAGCGGTGAAAGCAGGTGGGGTAGACCAAGTTTTACCTCTAAACAGTGTCGCTCTCCAAATTTTAAAGCAAACAAAAAAATGAAAACTTATTAAAATCATCCTGTTTTTTCTCTATGTTTTTACAATATGATAATGAAAACTACAAACAAAATGTTCACATAATCTGGATGCTTTATAATAAACTCACCCCTAAGCGCTAAAGAGAATAAGCTGATGTCAATAAATACAATGGTAAATAGCAGCGGAAAGACGGTGACGATTGCAATAAGTGGTCGTTTTGATTTTGGTCTCCATAAAGAATTCAAAAGTGCCTATGAAGGTGTTGTCACGTCAACGTGCCAAGTTAATTTTGTTGTTGATCTTTCGGAAACAGACTATATGGATAGCTCAGCATTAGGTATGTTATTGCTCTTAAGAGAGCATGCAGGTGGTGAAAAGTCTGAAGTGAAAATTATTAATTGTCGCCCTGTGATACGCGAAATACTGGATATTGCAAATTTTGGTAAGTTATTCAGTATTCAATCAATAGGTTGACGCCAAGTGATGGAGATCAAAAAATATATTCTCTTGCCTGGTTTTTTATCCGTATGCTGTATTAAAAAAATAGCGGCATAGTACCATGCTCATTCTTGAATACCAAAAATCGGTATTGATTGTTGACGATGAATCGGTTAACCGTCAATTTCTCGGTACTCTTTTACAAAAAGAAAATTATAATTGTTTTTTTTCTGAAAATGGTAAAGAAGCCATCAACTTGTTTCAGCAAAAAAAGCCTGATCTTGTCTTGATGGATACCATGATGCCAGTGATGGATGGTTATGAAGCGGCTAAGCAAATTAAGGCGCTGGTGTGCCATCGCTTTGTCCCCATTATATTTTTTACTGCGGTGACTGACCATGAAACATTAATTCGTTGCGTGGAAAATGGAGATGATGTTCTAGAAAAACCCTATAATTCTATTTTATTGTGTGCGAAAATTGAGGCAATGGATCGTTTTCGGAGGCGGTATGCTCAATTGAGTCAACAAAAAGAGTCTCTTGAGTTGTATCAATCAGAAATCCAATACGAGCTGGAGTTTTCAGAACAGATATTTAAAAAAATGATTTCTCGAGCTGCTCTTGAGCTACCTTATTTGAAGTTCTGGACATCTGCGATGTCTAAATCGCAATTTAGTGGTGATTTGTTGTTTACCGCGCGCAAGCCAGCAGGAGGCTTGCATGTTCTTTTATGTGATTTTACCGGGCATGGTTTGTCTGCCGCAATGGGTGCTTTGCCCGTATCAGATATTTTTATTGAGATGACTCATCATGGTTGTGTACTGCTTGATATTATTTCTGAAATTAATAAAAAAATTAACCAGGCGCTGCCGACTGGTTTTTTTTGTGCGGCTGCATTTATGGATGTTGATGCGTTAACATCGACGCTTCAAATATGGAATGCAGGTTTGCCCGATGTTGTTGTTTTAGACTCTCATGAAAACCAATTACATCGTATTGCTTCTCGCTATTTACCATTAGGCATTAGCAATCAATTCGTAGCGGACAACGATGTTGATATTTATCCCGTTACTCGCGATCAAAAATTATTCATCTATACCGATGGTTTGATAGAAGTCGTCAATGATGATAATGAAATGTATGGCTATGAACGTTTGGAGCGATGTCTGCTGGACTTCGGAAAAAATGATAGCTTTATGGATGAAATAAAGCAGGATGTTCTTGCTTTTTGTGGTTTTTCAGATCCACATGATGATCTCACCTGTGTTCGACTGGACTGTTTTTCTGCGATATCAGACTTGACCTCGGATCAAGTTGATAAGCAGAAAAATTGAAATATAAAACATACCTGTCATGGTACAAATTTTGCTCTGTTATTCTTGCATATGTTGATTTGGAGATAAGCTAATGCAGGATCTTACGAAAAATTTAGTGACGGGCGCATTAGCCATGGGCACTTCAGGGAGTCAGGCAGTGAGTGCTGAATTGCCAAAATCTCAATCGCGTACCCCGGATACTTCGTTTTCAGAAGCGTTAGGCAGTGCAGTGGTAGAAAAACAATCTCAGACTTTAGAAGGGCAGCAATCAACGGTTGATCTTGAAGCCGATATTTCTCAGCTTGCTCTTTCTGATTCATTGCTTGCTAAAAGCGGTGAAGTGTTTCCGCCAGAGAGGCAGGAAGTACCGGTTGTGACTGCCAATATATTGAAGTCTAATCAACAACAGGATCAAACGGTTCAGGGACTTGTTGAAAGTTCCATAAACACCGTTTCCGTTGCTTTAGAGGAAGTGAATGAAAAAATATTAGTTAATTCAATTCAGATACTGGCTCAAGAAAAATTCAATGATGCACGCACTTCTTTTTCTGCATCGTTGAATGGTACAGTAGCCGATGGGCTTCAACAGCAAATACGTAGCCAATTCACCCCATTCAGTATGAATGGTGAAAAAAATGCGAATCTCAACGCACCAATAATTACAGGTTCATCTTTATTTGAGGAACCACTTTCTTTGATGCCGAATTCAGCCAAGCTTCTTGATGGCCAGCTTCAGGTAAAAGGAGAGTTTTTTGGTGATGTGAAATTAATAGCGAATGATTTGTCTCTATCAGTACAAAATCTATCCACATCTCGCTCTGGAGCAGGAGAGCCAAGTGCTTCTCTTGGCGTAATAACGCCGCAAAATATTGAAAAACCGGTAGGGTTGGCAGAGATTAAAGCACCGATCAATAGCCCTGAATGGAAGTCGGATCTTGGTGAGCGAGTGGTCTGGATGGCTCAAAATAAAATTCCGGCAGCAGAAATAAAAATTAATCCAGCACATTTAGGCCCTATAGAGATTAAAATATCGCTTAATAATGAGCAAGCTACAGTATCAATGATCGCCAGCCATGGGGCGACACGGGAAGCCTTGGAAGCGGCGATTCCACGACTAAAGGAAGCTTTTTCTGATTCTGGCTTGCAATTAGCTGATGCCGATGTCAGTTCGTCGCACTCAGATTCGGGACAAGACGAGCATCAAAAAAATGAGTTTGCCGATGCGATGAAAGGATCACCACAAAGCGAGCAAGCAGACGACGCAACAGATGAGTCTCGTGTCACTTCCATAAGCCATATTCAAAATACTGGCGTTGATATTTTTGCGTAAGCGATCAGCAGACCAGACTTCCCACCACCACCCAGAAATAGCCCAATATGAACTCTATACCTATGGTATACCCGTAGCGCTTGAGATTTAGGTGTTTCAGCAGTTTTTCATAATTGAGTTTGAATGTTGCTTTATTGGATGATGGCATAGTAACCTCGTACTTTATTTAGTAATACCCCTGCAATAAAGAGACGAGGTTACATTTTAAATCATAACTGGGACGAATGCTTTTTCTCCGCAATAACGGCTTCGTCCAACAAAGTGAATTCAGCGGGATTTTACGCGGCACGACGTTATATTCCAAAAAAAGTTTGGTGTTTACTCATAGAGCGCTAAGTATGCTTATTAATAAAATAAAAAATAGAAAAAGTGGAATTGCTTTATTCGGTCAAAAAGGCTTTCGCCGTCAATATCATCCGGCCCTACCTGATCTCATTACGCGATGATGTCACAATGGAGATGCCTGGCATTGTCCAAGCAAGGTCTGGCATCGCAGCAGAAATTTGGCGCAAACTTGTCTGGAACGCGCAGCGCAATCGAACATCTTGGCTACGTGCAAATTGATACGCTATCGGTGGTTGAGCGCGCGCATCACCATGTATTGTGGAACCGGGTGCCGGGCTATGACCCAACCCACTTGAACCAACTAATCAGCGAGCAGCACATCTTTGAGTATTGGTACCATGCTGCTTCGTATTTGCCAATGCGCGACTACCGTTATGCGCTACCGCACATGACGTCGATACGCGATGGTGAAAATCGTTATTACACCAATGTTGACGAACACATGATGAACGAAATATTGGCCCGCGTGAGCGCAGAGGGGGCGTTACGGCTGCGTGATTTTGACAAGGGGAACAAAGGAAAGGGAAAATGGTGGAATCAGGGCCCGGGGCGGCGCGCTTTCGACAAGCTGTTTATGCAGGGCGATCTGATGGTGTGCGGACGCAATGGCATGGAGAAGGTCTATGACCTTGCCGAACGCTGTTTGCCTGAGGGCATTGATCTGAGCGTACCCACGCTGAGCGAATATGCAGTTTATTTGTTCGACACCACACTCAGGGCGCACGGTGTCTTCACCTGGAAGCAGCTATTGCACCTGAAGACGGGCAAACCCTTGCGAAACGCGATGCGTGAAGTTCTCGACGAGCGTATCGAAGCTGGAGTAGTGAGAGCACTGGGTAACGCCGATGCGCCAACCACTTACGTGGACATCAAGGCACTCGAACAAGCACCGACGATCGAAGGTGCATTGAAGGTGTTGTCCCCATTCGACAACGTGGTGATCCACCGAGATCGCTTGAGTTCACTGTTCGAATTTGACTACCGGGTTGAATGTTATGTCGCAGCGTCTAAGCGCGTGTTCGGCTATTTCTGTCTGCCAATCCTGTACGGCGACAAGTTCGTCGGTCGGATCGATTGCAAGGCGCATCGGGCTGACCAGCGTTTTGAAGTTTTAAGTCTGAACCTGGAGGATGATACACTCGACCGGGATCAGTTTTTCCCCGCTTTAAGCGACGAGTTACAAAGGCTCGCCGACTTCAATAAGTGCCCGCTGCTCGATGCGAGCGTAGTTGTTGCGGAGAGTGAGTAATCAATAGTCGCAACTTAGCAAACTTAATTTCCTGGCTACGTTGAAATTCCTCGCAATATACCCATGGCGTTATGAATTTAGGTGTGAAGAATAGGTCATGTTTTTTTCATGGCAAGGCAGAATGACGACGAATAGTAGGCCTATTTGGAGGAATTTTAACGCTGCCATGGGAAAAACAGGGCGTGTTATTCGCCCTAAATTTATAACGCCATGGGTATAGCCCGCTACACTTTGTCATATCGCCTGCGCCACAGATTAATCAAAGTGAGAAAAAATAGGCATAAAATAACGGTTAAATTAACGACGCCACCGCCCTGAGATTCGTTAAAATCCGATGGCGTATCATCATTGATTTGAGCGGGCTCACCCGCATTCCCTTCTAAATTATTGGCAGCGGGTGGTTCATTATCATTAACTCCAGCTTGAATAGTAATTTGCTCTGATTCTATAGTGCCTATTTGCCCGGGGTCTTCAATGACATGGTTGGCGATACCGTCTGTATCGTTGGGGCCGCCATCTTCGATAGTCAGTTGTACACATAAATGACCCGGTGTGAGGCCCGGTATGTAGGCTGCATCGCCTGGCAAAGGGCAAATACCGGGGATACCCGGTGCAGAGGCGAGTACATTATTGGCATCTTCAACAAAATCATTCCAGCCATTGATAGGGTGATATTTACGATAACGCGCGCCGCTTGGCAGCGCTTCAAACTGCGGGATAACCACGTTTGCGGATGTACCGGCCACAGGCAAGCTGGTAATTTCAAAGTCAAAATATCCTCCGATGTTGGGGATGATATCCTGAGCTGTCGCGGTGCCCACGCCTCCTTCGCCATCGCCAAAGTTGGCGATGTCAGCAACACTGACTTGCGCTGCATCACTACCGGCAGCAAAAGCGATATCGCCCAAGCGTAACGCCAAGCCGGGGTCTGTTCGCATTACATAACTTCTGAAATGAGCGGGCACCTGCTGCAGCGCATTGAGCGGCAGGTTTCTATCAGGTTGTGACAATATGTAGTTTGGATCAAGGTAATCGGGAATACCATCGTTATCGCTATCGTCATAAGACTCAAGGGAGTCCCTAATGGAATCACCATCAGTATCGGTAAAAAAACCCACAAAAACCGGTGCTGTTGTCACCACTTCAAACAGCAATTCGTTTGCTACCGCTAAAACCGGGCTGCCGTTATCGGTAACAGTCACGCGAGCTTTATAGAAGCCCGGCATCAGTCCGCTGGGGTCAAAAACGAAAGT
>JAADHS010000213.1:0-1740 GCA_013151745.1 Gammaproteobacteria bacterium
TTCTGGTTCAAGATCAGCAGGGACAGTAAATAACTCATCTTCATGCAATTCAAGCTGTCTATTATCATGAACTTCTTCCGTTTCAACGATTTGTTGCTCCATCTGATCCGGCGTTTTTGTGTCCTCTATGTTTATCATTATATTTTTTTCTGGAAACTGCAAAGTCGCATCCTTAAGACTCAAGATATCTTGATCTGGCGGCAACGCGAGTTCTGACTGAAAAGTATTTTTCGGCCGTTTTATATCCTGAAGCTCGCGCTCCGGTTCGGTTTGTCGATCTACGGGTTGCACCCATTCAGAGTCCGTTTCTGGCTCAGAAACCACTTCCGGCTTATTTTTCGTTATATAAAAAAAGACGAAAACAATCACTACAAGTAATCCCAACACACCTAAAGCGATTCTTTTATACCATCCTGCATTAGAATACGGTCTCAGTAAGGGCTTTTCTCCTAAATCGGCGACGGTCGGTACCTTACCTAAGTTACGCTCTTTTTCAGATTTTTTGAGCGCATCTAATATATAGGACATGTTATTATTGCTCTATATTTAATAAAGGGATACTGATATCCCCTGAAGCGACATTCAAATACATCATAGTACGTGAGCCAACAACACCATCAACCTCCAGGTCATGTGCCAACTGAAAAGCCTTAACTCTTTTCTTTAAGTTTTGATCAAAGCTATGCGCATTTTTTGAACTGGGCTTCACGCCGTCTATCTTATCTAAATTGCGTCGCAACCATAATACCAATTCACCTGAGTCCCCCGGGCGAATCACCCCCAGCCCCAACGCTGGTGGTCGCCACAAAATAAGGTATTGATCCGGCCAAATACTTTCCAGGTCATTGAGTTCAATTATAAAATCTTCCCCCCCCACTGAAACCTCAGCATAATCATCTATAATGGAGAGCACAGCCATATAGTGCCTGGCTTTTTTCCCCTCAAACCATAATATAGCAGGACGATTTAATGCCAAAAAATTTGACCATGTCGAACTCCCCCAATAACAACGTAGCCGTACACTCGTAGCCCTTTCACACCCCGTTCTACCAGACAGGAGCGAATACTCCAAATCCCAACGTGTAAACAAACCAAAAAAGACTTCATTTAAATCTGTTGTCGCAGTTTGAGTGAGTCGGTTTTTTAGCTCACTGACTAATAATACCTCGTATAATTCCTGATCTCCCTCATCGGTTTCAAATTCACCTTGGTTTTCAGCTTCAGATGACAAGATGGTTTCCAATACCAGAGATTTGCTTTCAACTTGAAATGGTTCAGGCTCTACTTTGGCAAGCAACACAGGGGGGGGGGGCTGAGCCGCACTTTCGAATTCAGCATCAAATATATTCAAGTACCCAATTAACGCAATTATCGCAACTAAACTTAAAATACCCACTGAAACAATCCATTTACCGCTATTCCTGGAAAGATCCGTTTTCCCTCCCACCTCTCGAGCGGCATGCTTCACCATGGAAGCTTTAACTTGATAGATATCTTTGGAATAAGCACCCAACAAAGCGCGGTCACAAATAATATTAATTAATCGTGGCACCCCTTTTGATAACTTGATAACCTGAGTGATCGCCCCGTCGGTAAATAAAGGATGACTGGCTCCAGCCACTCGCAATCGATGCTTTATATACCCTCGCGCTTCTTCATCTGCCATAGGAACAAGATGGTAACGAGCCGTCACTCTCTGAGCTAACTGGCGCAGATTAACGGTAGACAACAGATCACGCA
>JAADHS010000213.1:1836-16433 GCA_013151745.1 Gammaproteobacteria bacterium
GCCTCATCGACAATTAAGATAACGCGACGTCTCTGCGCATGTGCACGCAAAAGAAAATCATTTAAATAACTAATGAGGACTTTAAGGCTGGAGGTATCCTGCGGATAGCTAATGTGCAAGTCATCACACAGTGAAGCAACAAATTCAAAAGCGGTTAAACGAGGGTTAAGAATAAGAGCAACATCGACATTTTCATCTAACTGCTCTAATAAGGCTCTAATCAACATGGTTTTACCCGTGCCCACTTCACCGGTAAGCTGAACAAACCCCCCTCCTTCCTTCACCCCAAAAAGCAGGTGAGCGAGCGCCTCCTGATGACGCTGGCTCAGAAACAAATATCGTGGATCAGGGGTTATGGCAAACGGAGAATCTGATAATCCGAAATAATCACTATACATTGAACTATTATACACACCTTTCTGTTTTTAATACTGTTTCTAACCCCATATAAGGGTTTTCCCATATATCATAACCTACCTATATTTTGCTATCATAAGAAAAATAATACACATTAGGACAGGGAATTGTCATGACTCATTGACTAGGGATGGCACTAAATCAGGAGGTCACCCAGTGGCTAATAACACAATGAACCGCCTACAAAAAGTACCCGCCTCCAGTTTAAATGAGGAGCAACGTCTATCCTTTTTAGGTTGGCTGCAGCAAAGCAATAATATCGATTTTTTAAAAAAGGTTATTGGAGAAGATATTAGCCTGAACCCCGAAACCTCTCCCAACAACAACGAGCTTCATTTTTATACCATAGACTCCAGGCAAAAAGTCCTGGTACTCACCCTGTTCGAAAAAAGCAACGATACCGCTCTGTCAGCGCTGCTACAAGCGATGGCGAAAGAGCCATCAATCACTTGCATCTGGATCACTGAACAGATCTCAGAGAAGCATCGCTCTGTATTGAATTGGCTTAATATAGCTACCAATAATAGCGTAAAAATCTACAGCCTGGATCTGGAGTTTTGGCACATAGACAATTCATCACTCGCGCCCTCAATAAAATTAGCCACAAGCCCTAGCGTACAAAAAATATTACACAAAAAAACCTCGCCTATAGCAACAAAAAAACAAAAAATGCCCCCTTTTCCTCTCAGCACACAACCTGAATTACAATTTGTAGAATACTGGCTGGCATTCAACACGACATTGCTACGAAGAAAAAGCCACATTATTGGTCAAAAGCCCCGCCCCATCAACTGGATGGCTTTTCCTGTGAATAATGATCGTTTCCATCTGTTTGCAACGATGAACCCCGAGCATAATTTTTTAGCTGTCGGACTCACTTTCATTGGCGAAAATGCACAAAGCCATTATGACGAGCTAAAACGTATCAACGTCGCTATCGAAAAAGAAATGGGATGCAAACTAGAGTGGCAAAATCAGCCCGATAAAAATATTATACGTATTCTGGTTCGAAAATTAGGAATATCTGCCGCTGAACAGCAAGAATGGGGACAACAACATGAGTGGCTGGTTACCCACCTAGAGAAATTAGAGGCCTTATTCGCTCAACACCTGGATCTACTAGACGCCGATGATGTACGCAAACCTTTTAGGTATAATCAAAAAGATTATCCCAGTTTCGCCCAACCCTAAAAGCCACCTTTATTTGCTGAGCAATCTACAGGGACGTAGATTCAACACAAGAAAATTCTACTAACACCCATTCATTTCTTAATAATAAAAAAACCACCCATCTGCAAAGCAAACACGACACCAATCACACCACCAACAATAAATGAAAGGATTACCGGCTCAATGAGTACACTCACTAGTTAACACTCCCTTGATAAACTCACTTATTAAAATAGTTCCATTAACTACTTTAGCGACGACACTATGAATATGTTTAGTTTTGTGTATTGGCCTGTCTGACCTCAACCCCAGGAAGCTCTCTGTCCGAACATACTCAAAAAACCATTTCGGCTAAATTTTTCGATAACGCGTGAAACCTATCCGTTATTGCGAAAAAAAGCATGTAATAGCAGCCAGGGCTTAATCGCGCCGAGTACATTCACTGAAAAAAAATTTTAATAGGCTGAATTAAATCCATTTTTTGAGGTAGTATAGCTGTGATGCGGGTAGTCCTCTCCGATAATATACAACAAAGGATGGTTGTGTCTAAATTCGTATTTGTTAACCGGTTTTACGCCCCTGATTACTCCGCAACCAGTCAATTATTGACTGATTTGTGTTGTGAATTAGCTAATGAACAAAACTCGATAGCCGTGGTGACAAGTCGCCAGCGTTATGATGATGCCTCTGCTAAGCTGGCTAAACAGGAAATCGTTGACAGTGTAGAGGTCAACCGAATCTGGACGAGCCGGTTTGGTCGACAGTGGTTGCCGGGACGATCGGTCGACTATCTGACGTTCTATACCAGTGTCGGGTGGTGGTTGCTATGGCATTTAAAAAAAAATGATGTGGTAGTGGCAAAAACAGACCCACCTATGATGTCTATTGTCGTTGCTATGGCAACAAAAATAAAACAAGCAAAGTTGCTCACATGGAATCAGGACGTCTATCCTGAAGTCGCGAGTGCCTTAGGGGTCACGCTTGTTGATGGCTGGATAGGACGCATTTTTAAACAATTGCGCAACCGCTCCTGGCTTCGAGCCAAGGTCAATGTCGTGCTGGGTCAATGTATGGCAAAACGTTTATTCAAAAAAGGGATTCCTGAGAACAAAGTTAAAGTGATTGAAAATTGGGCTGATGGAAATTCCATCATCCCCATAGCCCAGAGTAACAATATACTTCGAGTCGAGTGGCAGTTAGAGCATAAGTTTATAGTCGGTTATTCTGGCAATATGGGTCGGGCACATGAATTTGAGACGATATTAGATGCAGCTGAAAAATTAAAAGCTCAACCCGATATTATTTTTCTATTTATTGGGCACGGATCAAAACATCATGAGTTTGCAACACAAGCTAAAACTCGTGCTTTGAATAATATTATTTTTAAGCCCTACCAAGCTCGTGAACAATTGCGTTTCAGTTTAAGTTTACCAAATGTTCATTTGATTTCATTGATCCCTGAAATGGAAGGGTTGATTGTACCCAGCAAATTTTATGGTGTCTGTGCCGCAGGCCGTCCCACCTTATTTATTGGTGATAAAAAAGGTGAAGTAGGACGTATTGTGACTCGTGACAAAATTGGTAAAGTCGTTACGATTGGTGATTCTGAAACATTATCAACCGCTATATTGGAATTGAAAAATGATCAAACCCAGTGCGAAACTATGGGCATAAAGGCAAGGACTATCTTTGAAGAGCGATATGATAAGAAGGTTGCCATGAAAAAATGGAAAGCATTATTAACAAGTGTCAGTTGTGACCGATCATCCTAGAAAATCTGAATGTAATAAAAAATGATCTGTGTATCGTCGTGGGTAAAAAAGAAAAGCATATTTACTTAGTAAGTGTGATAATAATTATTGGTGTCATCGTCACTGGCGGTCTGGTCGATCAAAATACATTAAATTTAATTTATCGATGGTTTGGAGTCTGGTTTAACATCGCTTGGTTAGGTCGTGGCGAAAATACCGCATTGGTATCCGATGTTGGGCATGGCATCTCGAGTTTTTTATTGTGTTTGCTACTACTTTTACGTTGGCCAGCATGGATGTGGCGTATACTGCTGGGGATAATTATTATGATTGCTACTATTGAATTTGCTCAGTTTTTTATAGAAAAAAGGCAGCCCAGCGCATATGATTTTGCATACGGCATGATAGGCGTAATAAGTGCCTGGATTATAAGTAGAATTATACAGAGTAACAAATAAAGTATTTGGCTTATTTACCAGTGATCTATTTTTACAAAGACCCTTATTATGAAGTTGTTTCGATCATTCTCTGCTGCAAACCTTGCCACTGTTTAATACGCTGGGCTTTACCTACTCGGGTTTCTCCCCCTAGCTTGTCGGGTAACCAAAGAGATTCGCTATTAAAACTATAAACAGGAATGAGATCATGACGATCAGAAAAATCGTTAATACGATCATTGAGATTATCCAAAATTAATTGTTCTTTTTTATTTTCAGATTGATACATAAGCACCATATGTGCTTGCTTTAACTCTAGCGATTGCACATAAATAATTCTTAATTGATCAGCCGGTACCCCCATAGCACGTAGTGTAAAATATTTTGCAATAGCATAATCCTCGCAATCACCTTGATTAAGCGTAAGCAGCTCGATGGGGGTAGCCCAATACTCTTTTTTCCCCCATAGTACTTCATCAGTTTGATACTGTACTTTATTAAAAAAACTGTTGACCCATGCCAGTTTTTTTTTAATCGATGAATTATGATGTACTTGCATTAGTTGTTTCCAGTCCAATAAACGTTTGTTTGCTGTTGAAGAATATTGATCGAGGGAATAACCAAGTGCTGCAATGGTCATCTCACGATCACCAGCACAGGCACCGGCGGTGAAAAGCCAAATAACCATCCATAGGAAAAAAAACCTCATCTTCATTGAAACGAACCTCCGCAAAAGCTATGCGAAAGTTATCGTCGAAGAAAATGGTTATGCCTGTGATTTTGATCACAGTTCAGTCTTTGTTATATATTTAAAAAACACTAAAACCTGATATTGTGAAGGAATTCACAAAACGTAATATTTTTTACGCCTCATAATTTTTTTGATGCGTACTATACCCGTAGCGATTAAAATTTAGGTGTGATTGCACGCCCTCTTCATTCCCTGGCTACGTTGAAATTCCTCGCAATAGCCCGCTATTACACTCGTCATTTCGCCTTGTCAGGAAATGAATAGGTCACACACTCAGAACCTAAATCTCAAACGCTACGGGTATATACCGTGCCATTTTTTCGCATACTCCAGACTTAACAGACATAGCCGATATAAATTAAGACCTTTTAACGGCAGGAATAGGCATTGAGCGAAAACAAACAAAAATTGATGATTGTCGAAGATGATCCGGGACTACAAAGTCAACTTAAATGGAGTTTTGAAGATTTTGAGGTGATTGTCGCGAGGAATAAAAAAGAAGCCTTGGCCAAGTTACGTCGCCATGAAGCACCCGTGGTGACGCTCGATTTAGGCTTACCCCCTGATGCCGACGGTACAAGTGAAGGTCTCGCAACTCTGGAACAACTGCTGGAACTTAACCCCAATTTAAAAATCATCGTCGTTACGGGCAATGAAGATCGTCAAAATGCAGTCAAAGCCATTGCTCTGGGGGCCTATGATTTCTACCAAAAACCCATCGACGCAGAAATTCTCAATTTGATTGTAAAACGAGCGCACCACGTTTATAAACTTGAGCTAGAAAACCAAAGTTTATTGAAAGATCATGGCCACTCACCTCTAAACGGCATTATTGCTAACAGCTCACAAATGCTGAAAGTCTGCCGTACAGTAGAAAAAGTCGCGCCGACTGATGCAACGAGCTTACTTCTGGGCGAAAGCGGTACGGGTAAAGAAGTGCTTGCTCGCGCCCTGCACGACTTGAGCTCGCGAGCAAAAAAACGTTTTATTGCCATTAACTGCGCCGCTATTCCTGAAAACCTACTAGAGAGTGAATTATTCGGCTATGAAAAAGGCGCGTTTACCGGAGCCAGCAAACAAACCATAGGAAAAATTGAATGTGCCAATGGAGGTACACTGTTTCTTGATGAGGTAGGTGACTTACCCATGTCCTTACAAGCCAAGCTACTGCGCTTTCTACAAGAACGAATAATTGAGCGGCTGGGCGGCCGAAATGAAATTCCTGTAGATGTGAGGGTCATCTGTGCAACACATCAAAACATAGAACAACAGATTAAAGATGGCCAATTTCGCGAAGATTTATTTTATAGAATCAGCGAAATTACGATTCGCATCCCCCCTTTACGAGAACGAAGTGGCGATTCGGTATTCCTCGCACGCAGCCTCTTAAACCATTTTGTAGACACACAAACACTCAATAAAAATATTCGAGGTTTTAGTCAGGATGGCATTCAGGCCATTGAATCCTACACCTGGCCAGGAAACATTCGTGAATTACAAAATAAAATCAAACGTGCTGTAATCATGGCAGATAGCAATCTAGTCACAGCAGACGACCTTGAACTCAACAATGAGCAACAGGCAGCGATGCCATTTAATTTAAGACAAGTCCGAGACCAGTCTGAACAATCTGCGGTACTTCGGGCGCTCAGTCTTTTGGAGGGCAATGTCTCAAAAACAGCGGAGCTGTTGGGCATCAGTCGTCCCACACTTTATGATTTAATGAGTAAACATAATATCAAACCTTGATCTGTAGTGTTCAGCCTCAGCCCTGCAAGTGTTTATAATCACCCAGCAAAAAACAGAACTTTTTTGACATCGTCAGCGGCTCAATCAAAAGGGGCAAGCTGAGTCGTTACGCATTAATTTCACCCCATTCATCAGGGGTATAGGCTTTAACCGCTATCGCATGTAAAGCACCACTGCGAATTTGCTCTGCTACGGTGGCCATAACCTGCTTTTGTTTTTTGAGCAGAGACTGCCCCTCAAATGTGTGGCTCACCACGACAACGGTAAAATTACAGCCTTCCCCTTCAACAAACACTTCCGCATCGACAATGCCAGCTTTAATCAGGTCAATAATTTCTACTTTTTCCATTGTTCTACTCTCGTTAAACGTCTAACTGATAAGGTATCGGATCAACGATACATTCTCGATCCAATATAACATCTGCCAATAAACGTGCTGCTGCTGGGCCCAGTACAACCCCGTTGCGATAATGGCCAACATTAACATATAAATTTGCCAACCCGGGTACTTCCCCTATATACGGAATCCCTGTTGCACTGCCGGGTCGTAAACCGGCCCATTGGCGTTCAAGAGGAATATCTTTTAGCTCAGGAATCAGATATTCTGCCGCTGACCTTAATTTATCGTTAGCCTCTTCGGTCAGGTCTTTATTAAAACCCACATTTTCAACCGTGCTGCCGCAAAGAATACGTCCATCAGCGCGCGGTATTAAATAACAGTCCTTTAGCATCACTATATTTTTTAAAAAATCTGGTACACCTTGGTATAACAACATTTGTCCTTTTACCGGATAGACAGGCAGATTAATGTCATGAGCAAATAATAATTGCGCTGACCAGGCCCCGCAAGTGATCACCACCCCTTGCGCATGCATTTTTTTCCCTGCGGCAATAACACCGGTCACCCTGCCTGTTTTGCTCAGCAATTCGGTGACCTCATGATGTTCCAGCAACTCAACACCCAGGTTCGCCAGATTTTGACGTAAGGCAAGCAATAAACGAGGATTGCGTATCTGCGCTACTTTCGGAAATAACAGCCCTGTTGCTTCAATTTTTCCCGACAAAACAGGCTCATGATGCTTGAGCTGCTCCGCAGATAAAACCTGCTGTTCTATATTATATGTCTGCGCCCAGGTAGATGCCGAATTACGATCATCCAGGGCTAGCATTAGTAAACCAGACTGTCGCCATTCGGAATCTATACCGGTATCATTCAACAGAAATTGCGCTAATTGACGATAAATTTGTTGGCTCCAGCGAGCGAGAACATTGATTTCATCCCGGCAACGCCACGGATACAGTGGAGATAAAATACCGCCACCTGCCCACGATGACTCTCGCCCAAACTGACCCTTTTCCAGCACAGCAACTCGCGCCCCACTGAGTGCCAATTCGCGGGCACTCAACAAAGCACTGATCCCCCCACCTATCACAATATAATCAAACATTTATACTTTAATCTCATATCAAAATAATCTGAAAATACCTACAAATACAATCGCATGTGCCTGACACGAAAAAAAGCATCTTGACGATAGCCGGATATTCACGACCTGACTTATTATCAATATCATCTTTGCTGCAAGCCTGGAGGCTCGTTTATTTATGAACCATTTTAATAAAACGAATATCACGACATCTTTTCATAGAAAGCATTATAGCCATCAATATGGCTTAAGTTTAATAGAATTACTCATTTCACTTTTTATATTTTCATCGGGTCTACTCAGCATGGGACAATTGCAAACCCATGCTCTTAAAACAACGGCATTGAATCTGAACACCAAACAAGCAATACAATTAGTTCAAAAAATTGCTGAAACGATGACCGCAAATTCAATGGCAACAACACCTAACTCATATGAAATAGATGGGTCAACAACGCCAAATTTTACACCTTGCACACCAATTTGTTCCGCTCAGCAACACACCTTAAACAGTTTATCAAACTGGAAAAGAGACATTCACACCCAACTCCCTGAAGGGGAAGGCTCGATTAGTAAATCGGGGGAGACTTACCAGATTTTCATTTCCTGGTCTTCCGCAGAAAAGCCGGTCAGCAACCATTGCAATACCTCTCAAGCCTTGACTAATAAAGCGTGTCATTCCTATCAAGTGAGCATTTTATGACACCTTCAAATAGGGAAATGGAATGATGAAAGCGCAGTCTGGCGTTACATTAGTTGAACTACTTGTGTCATTAGTCATTGGTCTTTTTGTCATGTCAGTATTGATTCAATCTTACGTCAATGCCAAACAAAACCAGGCCATTACACTCCACAACAACCAAATAGAACAAGATGCAAGCTATGCATTGCAATTACTGGCAAAGGATATTCGTCGTGCTGGATACCTTGGAACACTGCTCTCTGACGAAACTATTCGCGGTAGTTTACCCCCTGCTGCACCTAATAAAATGTGCGACAACACTCTGGACTGGGGCAGTATGATTCAACAAGCTATGCTAGGACTTAATGACAGCTTGACCCATAATACTCAATATACTTATGCCGCTTGCATCAAAGAAAGTCACTATCTTCGCGGGGACCTGATTACCTTGCGCTACCTCTCAGCCAACACCATACCCCATACCGAGTTAAAAAACACCCTCAATCAACGCAAATTATACATGCGCACCAGCTCAACAGAGGGCTTGTTATTTCAGGGCAAAGATTACAATAAAAACTATCTACCTATCATCGCCAATTCAGAAGTCAGGCGTGTACTCAGCCACACTTATTTTATAGGCTCCAGCAGTGTACCAGGCGACACAAGCTGCAAAAATAATAATACAATACCGGCCTTGTTTCGTTTACGCTTGAATAACAAAGGTCTGCCAAAACGTGAAGAGTTGCTTCAAGGCGTAGAAGATATTCAATTTTTATATGATGTGGATAGCAACCAGGACGGCACTACAGAGCAAACACTGCAAGCTCATGAAATAATGAATTGGCAAGATGTTCGTTTGGTTCGAATTAACATAACAATGTACCAGCCTTGTATCACAAGTAAAAATAATAGTTATTCCACCCGGGTTGCCTTAAAAAATAAAAGGTCATGATAATGCAATTTTATCCCAAAAACTCAATATCCATGCGATGCAAAGGGATTGTTTTAATCAGCACCATGATTTTTTTAATTTTAATTTCATCCATCAGTATCTCCACTATGGAACTCTCCATATTAGATACAAAAATAACAACACAACGCACTCAAGCATCCACACTGAAACAAAATACCGAACAACTTACCCGCATAGCAGTCCGTTTAATCAACAATCCTGGGTTCAGCAAAAAAGATATCTATAACAATGGCGTTTTAGATCCGAAACAACCCGCTCACTGGCTTATAGACTCTCATGATATTGCCGTACTCAACGGAAAATACAGTATTGAATACCTGGGTTGCTTTGTTACCGATCCAGAACCCATTAAAATCTGTGATATTAACGTATTAGCAAAAAGTAGAATTTACCAATACAGAATCAGCACCATGAGTAATCTCATTCCACACCAACGCATAGTTCAATCTATTTACACCACAACGCTGAGACCCAACTGGGAGCCTGCAGCTTATGATATTAATATGGGTACGGCGTTACCCCAAGGAGCCATTGTGGGTTGGATAGATTTATGAAAGCGATGCTTAAGTACCCCGCCATAGTTATATACCCGTAGCACTTGAAATTTAGGTGTTGAGTGTGTGTCCTATTCATTTCCTGGCAAGGCGAAATGACGAGTAATAGCGGGCTATTGCGAGGAATTTCAACGTAGCCAGGGAATGAATAGGGCGTGCAATCACACCTAAATCTCAAGCGCTACGGGTATCTTTAACATTTATTGGTCTTTTTCACGTGACTCCGCGTTGCAATTCCAGTCACATAGCGCACTATGTTCGTTTCGCTACGCCTTGATTTGCGTGAAAACCCTTCAAAAATCGAGTTAAAGAATTATGATGTGGCACTTATTACTTTACCGACTCTGCCAAGAGTGATTTCGGCAAAGAAAACGAAACTTTTTCCTCGCGGCCCTGAAGTTCTTTAACCTGAGCCCCCTCGCTTTTTAGTAGAGTGATCACTTCTTGCACCAAGACCTCTGGAGCAGAGGCTCCTGCGGTCACCCCCACACGTTGTTTACCCTTTAACCAGTCTCGGGATATTTCATCAGCATTATCGATAAGATAAGCCTCTATTTTATATTTTTCAGCAATTTCTCTCAAACGATTGGAATTAGAGCTATTCACTGAACCCACGACCAAAACTAAATCACAGGTTTCTGCCAAAACCTTGACTGCATCTTGCCTGTTTTGTGTCGCATAACAAATATCATCCCGACGTGGCCCGGTAATATGCGGAAAGCGTTTTTTTAAAGCATCTATAATAGTGATAGTGTCGTCAACCGACAAGGTCGTTTGAGTGACAAACGCCAGCGCGACATCTTGTTTTATATTGAGCTTATTAACCTGGTCTATCGTCTCTACCAGGTAAATTGCCCCCCCTTCCTTATTCTTACCATACTGACCCAACGTCCCTTCTACTTCGGGGTGTCCTGCATGCCCGATCAAAACGACACTGTGTCCCTGAGAGGCATGTTTTGCGACCTCTAAATGAACCTTGGTCACCAAGGGACAAGTCGCATCAAAAACACGTAAACCTCGCTTTTCTGCTTTTATCCAGGTTTTTTTTGGCACACCATGTGCACTGAAAATCACGGTTGCATTGTTGGGAATTTCTGATAACTGTTCTACAAATATAGCGCCTTTCTCTCTTAAGCCGTCCACCACAAATTTGTTATGTACCACCTCATGTCGCACGTAAATAGGCGCACCAAACATCTCTATTGCTCGTTCAACTACGGCAATCGCGCGATCTACGCCAGCACAAAACCCCCTTGGGTTAGCTAATAATACGTCCACTATTTACACCCTTTTTTAAACAGATTTTTCTTTTTTTTCCACCATAAAAGACTCGATAATCAACATCACAGCACCAATCATAATGGCAGCATCGGCAAGATTAAAAGCGGGCCAATGGCAACTCATCCCCGCATCCGCAAACATAAAAAAGCAGCTTTCACTTTCATAATAAACATCTAAAAAGTCGATAACGTGTCCGTATAAAAATCGGTCTATGACGTTACCAATGGCACCTCCCAACACCAATGAAAGTGCTATAGACTCCCATTTGGCGACGACCGATAAACGTGACAACCAAATAACCAAGACGATACACACTAAAATCGCTAATATAATAAAAAACCATTTCTGCCAACCTCCTGCATCACTCAAGAAACTAAATGCAGCACCTTCGTTATAGGCCAAAGTTAAATTAAAATACGGCATCAATACAACGGGGTTATACAAAGTCAGCGTACTGTCAGCAAGCACCTTGGTCCATTGATCAAAAATCAGCACGAGCAAGGTCACCCACAACCAGAACAATCCAGAATGTCTTATCGAGAAAGCGTTACGCATAATGACGTTCCTCACCTTGACCTGCAACATTATCCACACAGCGACGACACAGGTCGGCATAACGTTCATCTGTTCCGACATCTTCACGATGATGCCAGCAACGCGCACATTTTTCATGTTCAGATGCAGCGATCTTTAACCACATTGATTGCTGTTCATCATAGCTCAATTCAACTGCGTTATCTGGTCGCACTGTTGCAGAGTGAATACGTGCATAGGACGTAATCAAAATAAATCTCAATTCATCTTCCAGCAAGGCTAGTACGTTATAAATAGAGTCTTCAACATATAAGTCGAGCTCGGCGTCCAAGGAAGAACCAATGTCTTTACTGGCACGCAGCTTCTCTAACTCAGGGCCAATCAGTTGCCGTACACGAAGAATAATTTGCCATGAAGCCTCATCTAATCCCTCTGTTGAAGTGATAGCCGTCGTTTGAGGAAAATGATACCAGGTTTCGAGAAAGACCGATTCTCCCCGATGCCCTGGCATATGTTCCCAGAGCTCATCTGCGGTAAAACTAAGAATGGGGGATAACCAGCGCACCATCGCTTCCAGAATATAAAAAATGGCTGTTTGGGTAGAACGACGCGCTTTACAATCTTCCTGGGTAGTATATTGCCGGTCTTTAATCACATCCAAATAAAAACCACCCATATCTACGGCGCAAAAATTATGTAATTTTTGATAAATGTGATGAAATTCATAAGCATCATAAAATTCGATCATTTCTTGCTGTAACTGTATCGCTCTATGTACCGCCCAGAGATCCAGAGCTACCATGTCATTGATCGGCACACAATGTCTAGCGGGGTCAAAACCCACCAGATTAGCTTGTAAAAATCTCGCTGTATTGCGAATGCGACGATAGGTATCCGTAGTACGAGTCAAAATTTCATTGGATACGGTCATCTCACCACTATAATCTGTGCTCGCCACCCATAACCTTAAGACATCAGCGCCTAGTGAGTTCACTACTTTTTGGGGGGCAACGACATTACCTTTTGACTTGGACATTTTTTCGCCCTTGGCGTCAACCGCAAAACCATGCGTTAACACGGCCTTGTAAGGGGCAACACCGCGCACGGCTATTGAGGTCAATAAGGATGACTGAAACCATCCTCGATGTTGATCTGACCCTTCGAGATATAAATCTGCCGGGCAAGCCAAGGCCTCGCGTTGCTCTAAAACAGCACTATGTGTTATTCCTGAGTCAAACCAGACATCCAATGTATCATTCGTTTTATTGTAATTTTCAGCATCGTCACCGAGTAGATCAACGACCGCTAAATCGAACCAGGCATCAATACCTTGTTGCTCAATTTTATCAGCTACGATAGCAATCAACTTATCGGTATCAGGATGCAACTGCCCCGTTTCTTTATGCACAAACAAAGGAATAGGAACCCCCCAGCTCCGCTGCCTGGAAATACACCAATCGGGACGACCCGAGACCATACTTTCTATCCGCGCCTGCCCCCAGCCCGGTAACCATTGCACTGATTTTATACCCACCAGCGCACTCTCACGCAGTTTTTTTTGATCCATGCTGATAAACCACTGGGGCGTCGCACGAAAGATAATAGGGGTTTTATGCCGCCAACAATGAGGATAGCTATGGTTCAATGCCGCACCATGCAGCAGTGCACCTTTTGCTTTCAATACCTCGATAACGCTTTCATTTGCAGCAAAAACATGTTGCCCTGCAAAGAGCGCTGTAGAAGATAAAAATTTGCCATCATTGCCGACTGGATTATCTATCGCCAAGTGATAACGCTGCCCCACAACATAATCATCTTGTCCATGTCCGGGCGCGGTATGAACCGCGCCGGTACCCGCGCCAATAGTGACATGATCACCGAGAATAATCGGCACCTCTCTATCGTAAAACGGATGTCCCAGCTTCAGCCCTTCTAATGCTTCGCCCTTACAATAGGCGATAACATGATACGTCTCGATTCCAGCGCGAAACATCACATCTTTTAACAAAGCATCCGCAAGCAACAAACGCTCATTGCCTGTGCCACATTGCACCACAACGTAGTCAATATTCGCATTCAAGGCCACAGCCTGGTTCGCCGGGAGCGTCCAGGGCGTCGTGGTCCAGATCACCACCGATAAAGGCCCCTGGCCGTCATGCCCAGGCACATGTTCGACCCGATTCAGCAGGGCAGCTTCATCGAGTACAGGGAAACGAACATCAATAGCGGGAGAAACCTTATCTTGATATTCAACTTCCGCTTCAGCTAAAGCCGAACCACAATCCACACACCAATGAACCGGCTTAAAACCCTGATGTAAATGTCCGGCCTTTATGATCCGCGCCAAGGTACGCACGGTATTAGCTTCGAACGAGTAATCCATCGTTAAATAAGGCTGGTCCCACTCC
The DNA here is from genome assembly GCA_013151745.1 of Gammaproteobacteria bacterium. Classification (GTDB taxonomy): domain Bacteria; phylum Pseudomonadota; class Gammaproteobacteria; order JAADHS01; family JAADHS01; genus JAADHS01. The sequence goes on from JAADHS010000213.1 coordinate 15,971, forward strand.
CCAAAAATACCCAGGCGTTTAAAATCTTCTCGTTGATCTGCCACTTGTTTTTCCGCATATTTTCGACAAGCCGCTCTAAAAGTGTGTGCATCAACCTTAACGCCTACTTTTCCTATTTTTTTCTCAACCTGTAATTCAATAGGTAACCCATGACAATCCCAACCGGGAATATAGGGGGCATCAAAACCACTGAGCGTTTTCGCTTTTACAATAATGTCTTTCAAGATTTTATTAACAGCATGCCCGATATGAATACGACCATTCGCATAGGGTGGGCCATCATGCAAAATAAATTTAGGGCGACCGACACAGACTGCTCTGATTTTTTGATAGAGCGCTTGATCATGCCATTGCTGCAAACGCTGTGGTTCTCGATTCGCCAGGTTCCCTTTCATAGGAAAGGCAGTTTTAGGTAAATTAAGTGTATCTTTGTAGTTAGACACCGAAGACAATCCTGTTTATT
>JAADHS010000051.1 GCA_013151745.1 Gammaproteobacteria bacterium
TTAGCAGCGGTTGATTGTTCTGACAAACCTTAGGGGAGAACGGCATGGAGGCAAAAAACAGAGTGCTTTACAATTCAAAGACTGTTTTTAACTTTTTCATTGCACTGTTTTCAATTTGGCGAATTCTCTCGGCAGACACCTGATATTCTGCTGCTAATTCGTTCAAAGTTGTTTTTTTCTCGGCAAGCCAGCGACGTTCAATAATGTCGCGGCTGCGATCATTCAATGTGCTTAATGCTGCTGTTAGTTTCTCTGTTTTATGCGCATCCCAATTTTGCGATTCCAGGTGCGCCGCTGGATCTTGTTTAGGTTCAGTTAAATAACTGGCAGGCGAGGTCACAATGTCCTGGTCGCTGTCATCGACAAGAGGATCAAAGCAGACATCGTAATGACTCATCCGTGCCTCCATCTCCAGCACAGTTTCGGGTTTGACACCCAGATCGGATGCCACAGCATCCACTTCATCTTTTGAAAACCAGCCCAAACGCTTTTTACTGCTGCGTAAATTGAAAAATAATTTTCGTTGCGCCTTGGTGGTTGCGATCTTTACAATGCGCCAGTTTTTTAATATAAATTCATGCATTTCGGCGCGAATCCAGTGAACAGCGAAAGACACCAGGCGCACATTCATGCTCGGATCAAAACGCTTTACCGCCTTCATGAGGCCAATATTGCCTTCTTGGATAAGATCCGCTTGTGCCAATCCATAACCACTGTATCCTCTGGCGATATAAACGACATAGCGCAATTGACTTAATACCAATTTGCGGGCAGATTCTAAGTCATTGTTTTCTTTTAGACGTATGGCCAGGTCACGTTCTTCATCCATTGATAAAACGGGAACACCAAACACCCTTTGTACGTAGGCTTCCGCACTTCCTACTGGTAATGTTATGTCCATGTCCATCATTTTTTGCATTTTATATACCCCCAAAACAGAGCAAGTTATTTGTACAGTCAATTATCAAAATGACTTTAAAATATTACAATTATGTTATGTCAGTCGAGCAAACCTAAATTTAAAGAGTACCCAAAAAACGCTTTATAAACATTTTAGCACTCTACCTGTAGGAGTGCCAATCCGTTATTTAGTTCAGCTTTATTAATCGTTTAATCGTCTTCGGTATCCAATAAGGCATCCACAAACTGTGCTGCATCAAACACTCTCAGATCATCGATTCCTTCACCCATACCAATAAAGCGGATAGGTAAGCCGACTTTTTCTGCGATCGCAAACAAAATACCCCCTTTGGCGGTACCATCGAGCTTGGTAACCACAATTCCAGTTAAATTAACGGCTTCATGAAATTGTAAAGCCTGGTTCAATGCATTTTGTCCGACCCCGCCATCAACAACTAACAGCACTTCATGGGGGGCTGAGTCATCAAGCTTACTGGCCACTCGACGTATTTTTTTCAACTCGGCCATTAAGTTTGTTTGAGTATGTAGACGTCCAGCAGTATCCACAATGAGTACATCTGCGGATCGTGCTTTAGCCGCAACCAACGCATCATAAACCACTGACCCTGGATCCGCATTGCGTTGCTGTGCAACGACATCCACATTGTTGCGCCGTCCCCAGGTTTGCAATTGCTCAACGGCAGCGGCTCTAAATGTATCTGCAGCAGCTAATATCACTCTTTTATTTTCTATTTGCAGGCGTTTTACTAATTTGCCTATGCTGGTCGTTTTCCCTGCACCATTGATGCCAACCATCATAATGACAAAAGGAGACTTGGTTTCATCGATTTCAAGTGGCTGCGCGCAGGGTTGTAAAATTTGAATCATGTCTTCTCTTAATGCCGCAAAAAGTGCATTACCGTCAGCCAGTTGTTTGCGCTGCATCCGGTTCGTCAGGTTTTCAATGATGGACTGAGTGGCTTCAATTCCGACATCGGCCATTAATAAGCGGGTTTCCAGTTCTTCAAGCACTTCCTCATCAATGGATTTCTTACCCAGCAATAAGCTCGCAAAGCCATCCGTCAGGCCATGACGCGTCCGTGACAAGCTCCCTTTTAAGCGCGTCCAAAACCCTTTTTCCTGATCCATTTCCTCTTCAGTTGAGGTGTCTTTATTTTTTTTGAAACTAAATATACCCATTGGCGGTCTCTAAATTAATAATAAGTAAAACGAAATTAGGTTATGCTATCACTCAAGTTCATATAGGGTAAGCCCAAATCCTGGGGGAAAGGTCTGATTAATGATTAAACATTTAATTTTTATAACTTTCGGCATTATTTATGGTATCACTTCCGTCGCAGCTTCAAGTCAGGTGACTGAATACACTTTAGATAATGGATTGCGCATTCTGATTAAAGAAGATCACCGTGCCCCTGTCGTTGTTTCACAACTCTGGTACAAAGTAGGAGCCAGTAATGAGCACTTAGGTATTACCGGCGTGTCTCACGTACTGGAACACATGATGTTCAAAGGTACAAAAACCCTGGCTCCGGGCGAGTTTTCAAAGATCATTGCAGCCAATGGCGGACGTGAAAATGCATTCACCAGTCGTGATTATACGGGTTATTATCAAAAATTAGCTAATGACCGACTAGCTATCAGCTTTGAACTCGAAGCGGATCGGATGCGAAATCTGGTTCTGCTCGAAGATGAGTTTGCCAAAGAAATTAAGGTTGTCATGGAAGAGCGACGTATGCGGGTTGAAGATAATCCTCAATCCTATATGGTAGAGCGTTTTATGGCCACGGCATTCCTCAATAGTCCTTATCAAAATCCGGTTATTGGCTGGATGGATGATCTTGAGAATATGACCTTGGCCGATCTTCAAGTTTGGTATGAAAAATGGTATGCACCGAACCAGGCGACACTGGTTGTGGTCGGTGATGTGCAGCCTGAAGCCGTGCTTAAATTGGCTAAAAAGTATTTCGGAGTACATCAACCGGGCACAGCTCCCCTTGTGAAGCCTCGCAAAGAAATTAAGCAACAAGGCATACGTCGCATGACTGTCAAAGTGCCTGCACAGCTACCGTTATTGTTGATGGGGTATCATGTTCCGGGGATTGTTAATGCAAAAGAAGCATGGGAACCCTATGCTCTGGATGTGTTGGCCGAAATTTTTGACGGAGGTCATAGCTCTCGCTTTGCAAGTGACTTGATTCGAGGTAGCCAAATTGCAAGTAGTACGGGCGTCAGCTACGATGGCTTTTCTCGTCACGATGTCCTTTTTGTTTTGTCTGGCGTCCCTTCCCAAGGGCATACGGTTACAGATTTAGAACGTGCTTTTCGTGAACAATTAACACACATTCAGGATACACCGCCTTCTCAAGAAGAGCTCTCACGATTAAAAGCTCAAGTCGTCGCCGCAAAGGTTTATGAACAGGATTCCGTTTTTTACCAAGCTATGCAGTTGGGTTCGCTCAGCGCGACCGGTCTGGATTGGCGTCTTGCGGATCAATACGTCGATAACATCAAAGCGGTAACTGCCGACCAAGTACAGCAAGTTGCACAAAAATATTTTCACGATAACAGTTTGACTATAGGTCATCTGGAGCCCTTGCCCATCGATCCCGAAACCATTAAACCTCACGTTAATGCAGGAGGCCATCATGCACATTAAAATTTTATTTCTGATTGCTCTTCTACTATTTAATACGGCGCAAGTCACCGCTAATGCACCGGCAATCAATAGCTGGACTACTGAGAACGGTGCCCGTGTTTATTTTGTTTCCGCACCTGAACTGCCCATGATAGATGTCCGCATTGTTTTTGATGCAGGTGGTGCTAAAGATGGGAAATTAGCGGGTTTGGCATTGCTTACCAATGGGCTGCTCGCGGAAGGGGCAAAAAATCTGGATGCGACACAAATCGCGAAACGATTTGAAAATCTGGGGGCCCGTTTTTCCGCCAGTTCTCATCGCGATATGGCGGTAATGAGTTTGCGTTCTTTATCCGACCCCGAGCTATTAACCCCCGCTCTTGAAACACTGGGACTTATCATGAGTCAGCCGAGTTTTCCAAAAGAAAGCCTGGAACGTGAGCGAAAACGTTTATTAATATCACTACAATCTGAAAAAGAGTCTCCAGGTGAGATTGGTTCTCGTGCATTTTTTGCTGCGGTGTATAAACAACATCCTTATGCACAATTACCTCAAGGTACCGAAACCAGTGTTAAAGCCATTACCCGGCGCGATATTACGCGTCATCATGCTGATTATTATGTAGCAAGCAATGCGACGATCGCGGTTGTGGGTAATGTATCTCAGCAACAAGTTCAAACACTAACCAATAAACTCATGGCTTTGTTGCCAAAAGGTAAACCTGCTAAGCCGGTGCAAGCGGTTCCCGAGTTAAGTGCCGCTGAATATCTGCCCATACAATATCCCTCCAAGCAAAGTCACATTATGGTAGGGCAGCCGGGTATGCGACGTAATGATCCCGACTATTTTCCGCTCTATGTTGGCAACCATGTGCTTGGCGGCAGTGGTCTGGTTTCCCGACTCAGTGAGAAAATTCGTGAAGATCGTGGGCTGGCCTATAGCGCTTATAGCTATTTTTCACCCATGCGGGCGGAAGGACCATTTATATTAGGTTTACAAACAAAAAACGATCAAGCTGAAGAAGCGTTGACTATTCTCAAAAAAACTTTAAAAGAATTTATTAATAAAGGACCTGAAGAGCAAGAACTGATCGCGGCAAAACAAAATATCACAGGCAGTTTTCCTCTAAAAATCGCGAGCAATTCGAGCATTGTTGAATATCTTTCTTTGATTGCATTTTATCAATTGCCTATGGACTATTTAGATACATTCAACGATAAGGTCAATGCAGTGACTATAAAACAAATCATTGATGCGTTTAAACGCCGCGTTCAACCCGATAAAATGATTACTATCGTGGTGGGTGATACGTCCACGGGTTCATAAAAAACGGCCTGCCGCCGATGGCAAGACAACGCAATTCGTCCGCAGGCCCGCCAGCTTCTGACTGAATGAGAAAATTAAACCAGCAGGTTCGCATCATCGGTGGAAACTGGCGTGGCCGCAAGCTTTACTTTCCCTATATAAAAGACTTAAGGCCGAGTTCAGACCGTGTTCGGGAAACGCTGTTTAATTGGTTGTCGCCCCACATTGTGAACAGTCGCTGCCTCGATTTATTTGCCGGTAGCGGTGCGCTCGGCCTAGAAGCCGCATCGCGTGGCGCTGAACAGGTTTTTTTGGTCGATAAATCGCCTGAAGTTGTGGCGGCACTAAAAAACAGTATTAGCCTGCTCAATGCTGAAAACACCGTTACGGCTGTTTGCGAAGATGCGGAACATTTTATCTCACGCCATCAACAACAGCCGTTTGATATTATATTTCTCGACCCTCCCTTTGCCCGAAAAGAGCAACGACAATTCACGTACCACCTTATAAAAAACAAACTCACACAGCAAAATACGCGCATTTATATAGAAACTGACGCAGGCAATCACGCCCCTGAGATGCCTCAATGCTGGTCAATTTTACGGGAAAAAACTACCCGTCAGGTTCGCTATCAACTTGTTATTCAATCAGAAGACCCCATTGATAAATGAATCGACCTACTCAAAAATAAAAAATCGTGTTAATACTGCTTCATATATTCAATAAACACGCGAATTTTATGCGGCAAATATTCTTTTGAAGTTTAAAAACTGAGAGACTGAATCGTTTAAGTTTTATCAATTACCATACCGTGGTAAGTGTGATAAATAGTTATATTTATTACTATAACTACAAACGGCTGCATTTTGCAATTGGCTATATCACACCAGCTCAGAAGGCACTATTTTTGAAAAGGGTGGCTTAATTTTTTTCCAAAAAAACTTGACCAGTACACTTTTTTTGAATGTGATGGATCACCGGCAAAGAGAATAAACCTTGGTTTCAAAGGTTCCAAAAAATTGTTTTGAGATCTTTGATCTGTGAATTTCGCACTCCCTGCTATACTCGACTTTAAATTCATAAACAACATACCCAGAACAGGAGTGATTAATGTATCGCGCTTTTTATTTTAGTTTTGCATTGTTTTTTAGCTTTATGTCCTTTACTGACCTCTCGCATGCTCAAAAAAATGCCAATAGCCAAATAACGCTTACTATTGAAATAGATAAAATGGCAACAGCTATCCCCGTTCAGTCTGTCAGTTGTCATAGCCAAAAAAAGAAAAGGGATGCGAGTGACCTTAACCCCAACTGTTTGAAATTTATTTTCGATGGGCAATTTGTTAATTTAGAGGTGACCTCCAAGTTATTAACTGAAGAGCAAAAAACAGAGGCAACGCCATCGATAAAATATCCTGATCCAACCATCGGAATTAATGAAAAATTTAATCCAGGGCATTATATGATTTCAAGCGGAAATATTAAAAAAGACTGGGAAAACGTAGAAGATGCAGGCGATATTTTTACGGGCATTCACAAAACGTACTATTGGCGAAACCTGGAGCCTGAGGAAGGCAAATATAATTTCAAAAAAATAGAAAATGACTTGGCCTATGTTAAATCAATCGAAAAACGTTTAGTTGTCGTACTCAATGATACGAATTGGGTGGCTCAAAACAGAGCCGAGTTCGGTGCGCCGAACTACCTGTTTCAACAAAACTACGCAGACGGTGCTTTTCGTTTTGATAATTCAATATTTGTAACAAAAGCATATAACACCAACGTCTCTAATAAAATGCAATTGCTAATTCAAGCGATAGGGAAAAAATTGGATCAAAACATTTTTTTAGAGGCATTTATTGTCAGTGGTACATTTTTAGGGGTTCGTGACGGCGAAAATTTGGTAAACAACGCCGATGATTATAATGTCGAACAATATATTGATGAAATAAAGAAACGAATGCTGGTGATGAAGAAATCTTTTCCAACGACGAATGTAATACAATATATTGACTATATTGATGATGAAAACGAGGACAACAACCTATCTCAGATTGTTGATTTTGGAAAAAAAATAGGGGTTGGTATCGGCGGATTAGATATTGATGTTTACGGTAATGATGATAGCGATAATGAGCTTAACCCCAGCTACCATTATTATTCCAGTGTGGCGGGATTACTACCACTTGGCGCAGAAATAGGTTGGGACAGCTATAATACAATCAATCCAAGAACGGAGGAAAAAGTCACACCTGAAGATATTATTGATTTTGGATTAAATAATCTAAAACTTAATTATTTTTTTTGGGATGATGTAATCCCTTATTTTTTTCGAGATGCCGTTCCTGAGCTAAAAAAAACAGGATCACCGATTAATGATTTAAGGTAAAGTGACCTGAGGGTTTTTTCAAAAAAAGGTGGATGTGAGGTTTTTTATCGTCACAGAATCTATATTCATAACGCCACGGGTATATGTCTGTGGTGATTGATGTGTTAGCACTTTGCCGGACACCTGACTCTATTTTTTCTTTTCACTTGAATTCAGGATCGACAAGAATCCCGTAATATCCAGGATAATCATTCTGGCGTAGTTTGTTTTGTTAAAACTTTAAACAGTCCATCAGGCAAGGGGGTAAGCTTGATCTCTTCAGCAATATTGTGCTTACTTTGAAAGGTATGAATGGCATTGATACGCTGTTGGGATAGCGGGTGGGTACTCAGAAATTCTGGCGTCAGCCGGGTGCTCTCTGCTTGTTGCATAATTTCAAACAATTCTGAGGCTCCGAAGACATGGCCATAGATTTTTCGCAGCGACTCAAGAGCGGTTTGATCGGCTTCGTCTTCCTGGTCTCGACTGAATTTTAGTACGGCCAGGCCACCCGTATTCGTAAGCACTTGGTTGATCATGCTATTACCAAGAGCGCTGCTTACCATGGTTAGCGCCATACCTATGATTATGCCTCGTCCCGCGCTACGGATGGGGTGGCGGTGTTTGATATGTGCAATTTCATGGGCAAGTACCATGGCCACGGCATTTTCATTAGGTAATTCTTCCAATAATCCACGAAACAAAAACACATGGCCACCCAGTGTTGCAAAGGCATTGATCACATCACTGTCCTGATAATGCACCGTGATCTTCATTTCGGGAGGCAAGGCCTGTGCGGTACTTATTTTTGCAGCCAGCTCATCCAGATAGTGCTTCATGGGTGTGTCTTTGCTGTCAATGACGTTGTTCGGTTCGCTCTGTTTGTTGGTTTCTCTGTTTTTATATTCTGTTATTTTTTCTGCCCATTTCAGCTCGGTTTCAAAAGGGATATAGATTGCGAGCTGTTCTGCCAATAAAGCAAAGAGTAAAGCGGCTATCGCAACCACGCCCAGTACGCCAGTGGTCAGCAGAAAAAACTCCTTGAGTGGGTGACTCGTACTGGTGTTGATGCCTTCAGGAATCTTTGGGTTTTGATAGTCCATTTAGTGTGGATGAATCAATGCTGTTCCATAGGCCAGTACCTCTACGGAACCGATGCTTCCTCGTCCCTTGTGGATACTTGCCGTCTCTAGTTTTACGTTGAAAATAATATGCCCTCCAAGGTTTAGGGTCTGTTGTTTCATGCGTAAAACTGCCTCTCGTCGTGCTCGGTCGAGCAAGCTTTCATAGGAAGTCACGCGGCCTCCTGCAAGATTGCGTAGTGCCGCCAAAAATCGTTTGAAGTAGTCAACTGATATGACGACGCTACCGGTGACCAATTCTGCATTTACGGGGTGATCCAGGGGTGGAAATTTTGTTGTGACGACCGGAATATCCCGTAGCGCGGCTTCACGTTGAATAATTGATTTGTAGTGGCGTGTCTCCGCATGACGACCAAAACCATAGCCTAATGCCAGGAGTGCGACAAAGATGAGTATTTCTGCCATAGCTGCTACTCCAGCACTACTGCTGTGCCATAAGCGAACAGCTCTGCTGCACCGGCAGCAACGCTGGACGTAGAGAAGCGGACATTCAGTACCGCGTTAGCCCCCACGGCTTCCGCCTGCTGAACCATTCGACCCATGGCCTCTTCTCTGGACTCTTGTAATAGCTCGGTATACCCCTTCAGTTCTCCGCCAAAGATGTTTTTTAAGCTCGCCATAATATCGCGCCCTATATGTTTGGCTCTCACCGAACTGCCTTGAACCAGGCCAAGGTGTTGAGTGATTTTTTTTCCTGGAATTATTTCTATATTGGTAATCAGCACTGTGTTTTCTCCATTCCTTAGTGACTGTTTTTCCAGTCAGTGAGTATCGTCATGCATATTGTGTTCATCTCCTCCGCGCGCAATGCTGAATCCGCTTCATTGTAACAACGAAATTCGGGTGCATTTCCTGAGGGGCGCAAGTGGATGATTTCATCACTTTCGAAAGTGATGCGTAAACCGTCCGTTGTATCAATGTTACTGACACGGCCAAATTTTTGTTTGAATAAGCATTCGATCGCTGCGATGGATTGGGTTTTGTCACCTTCGATCAGTGTTGCTAGTCGTGCTTTACTGAGCTCGGTTGGAAACGCTTTAACACGGTTGCTTGCGGTATAACGAGGAGGAAGTTCATTGACTAATGCCGAAACAGGTTTGTTTTTTTCTACTGAAAGTAAAAGCATACTGAGTGGTACAAGCAGAGCATCACGAGTAGGTAGCGCTTTTAGTGTTTTGTTATTTCGAGTGATATCACACCCGGTGAGAAAACCACCATTGGCTTCGTAACCGACAACAATGCCTTCATTTTCTTGCAGGGCAGATTTCATTGCCTCGATGACAAAAGGTGAACCTATTTTTGTGCGGCTGACTCGGTCAAATCGGCCACATTTTTCTACGGCGGTATTACAGCTAACGGGGGTTGCAACGACGTTGGCATTGAGTGCTGAGGCAACGATAATTCCCGCCACGTCGCCACGTACCCAGTTGCCGTTTTCATCGCTGATCAATGGGCGATCGGCGTCACCATCTGCTGAAATAATGGCGTCAAAATGATATTTTTTTGCCCATTGTAGAGCCAGTGCGATGTCTTCTGGTCTGATCGCTTCCGTATCGACAGAGATAAAGGTAGAAGCGTGACCTAACTGGGTTACTTGTGCACCTAAACGTGTCAGAATGTCATAAAAAATATCTCGACCTACAGTGGAGTGTTCGTATAAACCGAGTGATTTTCCGGCAAGAAAATTGTCAGGGAAAAAGTTTATAAATCGTTGTATATAGTGATCATAAGCGACGTTGGATGCAGGTGGTAAACCACCATAGCTTGGGTCGATAAACATACCGTTGTTATCGAATATGTGTTGAGGGAGGTGAACTTGCTGTTCACGAATACCGGTTTCATCACTTTTGAGTATTTCACCGGTTGGCGAGTTGAATTTAATTCCGTTTCGGTCTTCGGGGATATGGCTGCCCGTGACCATGAGACTCGCCATGTGATTTTCGAGTCCGTAACCTGCTACAGCCGGAGCAGGGATGCGTCCACAATGAATTGTTGTATAACCACCATCGCGTATTGCTGCTGCGGCGGCGTTGACGATACGGTTTGTACTGCTACGCAGGTCTCCCGCGATAGCAAGCGTGGCTCCAGGTTCAATTTGTTTGCTGGTACGCAGGTGTTGTATAAAACCTTGAGTATAGGCATAACAAACCTCATCGGTCATTGCTGTAACCAGGCCGCGAGCGCCACTGGTGCCAAATTTCACACCGCTACGAGTCATTAAATCTGAAATTTGAACGGTTTTTTTTTGATTTTCCATCTGTGTTCTCGCAAGTTCTATGGTGGTTAAAATTGAAATATTTAAAAATCAAAATTAGTTGCAATAATTTCATTAAAAGTCACACTGGGTCGCATCACTTTTGCAGTAATTTCACCATCAGGCTGATAATAACCACCCAAATCGACGGCATGCCCCTGGGCGTTGTTTAATTCCGTTATAATTTTTTCTTCATTTTCCGTTAATGCTTGGGCTAGAGGCTTAAAACGTGTTTGTAGTTCAGGATCCTGATTTTGAGAGGCTAAAGCTTGTGCCCAATAGAGGGTTAAATAAAAGTGACTGCCCCGAATATCCAATTGGCCTACTTGAGGAGAAGGGGATTTGTTGTTATCGAGAAAATGGCCTGTTGCTTGATCTAAAGCGTTTGCTAATATTTGCGCTTTAGGTTGTTTAAAGTTCACGGCTAAGTGCTCAAGCGAGGCTGTTAATGCCAGGAACTCGCCTAAGGAGTCCCATCGTAAATGATTTTCAGATAAGAGTTGTTGAACCAGCTTAGGTGCTGAACCGCCAGCGCCAGTTTCAAATAGTCCACCTCCCTTCATTAAGGGGACGATGGATAACATTTTTGCAGAGGTGCCGAGTTCTAGAATTGGGAATAAATCGGTCAAGTAATCGCGTAATACATTTCCTGTTACTGAAATGACATCTTTCCCTTCTTTGATCTGACGCAAAGTATGACGGGTTGCTTCTTGCGGAGACATAATTTGTATGTCCAGGTCTGTAAGGTCATGCTTTGTAAGATAAGAATTTACTTTTTTTATCATTTCGCGGTCGTGTGCCCGGTTTTTATCCAACCAAAAGAGGGCTGGGGTGCGAGAGGTTCGCGCGCGGTTTACGGCCAGTTTTACCCAGTCTTTAATCGGAGCATCTTTCACTTGACACATCCGAAAAATATCGCCTGCTGCAACGGATTGTTGCAGTAAAATAGCGCCATTGCTGTCAATAATACGCATCGTTCCCCTGGTAGAGGCTTGAAACGTTTTATCATGTGAGCCATATTCTTCCGCTTTTTGAGCCATGAGGCCGATATTAGGAACCGTACCCATAGTCGATGGATCAAAAGCCCCGTGTTGTTTACAAAAAAGAATGGTCTCTTGATAAATGCTGGCATAACAACGATCGGGAATGATTGCGAGGGTATCTTGTTGTTTTCCTTCTTTATTCCACATTTTTCCAGAAGAACGAATCATTGCGGGCATAGAGGCATCTATAATAACATCGCTTGGTACATGTAAATTAGTGATGCCTTGATCCGAATCTACCATGGCAATATCGGGCTGAGTTGCTAGTGCTGCGTTTAAATCGGCTTTTATTTCAGCTTGTTTCTCTGTCGATAAAGTTTGAATTTTGTTGTAAATATCGCCCAAACCATTATTGGGGTTCACTCCAAGCTCGGCGAAGGTTTTTTTATGTTTATCAAAAACGTTTTTAAAAAAAACAGAGACGGCTTGACCAAAAATGATGGGATCAGAAACTTTCATCATGGTGGCTTTTAAGTGCAATGAAAACAGGATGCCTTGCGCTTGAGCCTCAGCTATCGCGTCTTCCAAAAAATGGCGTAAGGCTTTTTGGCTCATTATTGAACAATCAATGATCTCGCCGGCTTGCAAGGGTGCGTAGGGTTTAAGCTCTTTTACGGTATTCGATTCACTAATAAATTCAATTTTATATTCAGTTGCTTCGGTTATGGTTTTTGATGTTTCAGATCCATAGAAATCCCCTTCTGACATATGCGCGATATGAGATTGACTGTCCGCTGACCATGTTCCCATTGAATGCGGATTTTTTTTGGCATAATTTTTAACTGCCGCAGGGGCACGACGATCCGAGTTCCCTTCACGTAATACCGGGTTGACTGCGCTGCCTAGTACTTTGGCATAGGCGGCTTTAATTACTTTTTCTTGATCGGTTTGAGGGTCGACTGGATAATTTGGAACCGCATAGCCGTGGGCTTGTAGTTCTTCAATCGTGGCGATCAACTGTGGAATCGAGGCGCTGATATTAGGTAATTTAATGATGTTAGCTGCTGGCGTTTTAGCCAAATCACCCAATTCGCTCAGGGCGTCGCCAATACGTTGTTCTTCCTTTAGATATTCCGGGAAGTTCGCTATCACTCGTCCAGATAAAGAGATATCGCGTGTTTCAATAACGACACCAGCTGCGCTGGTAAAGGCTTTTATAATGGGCAGAAGTGAATAGGTTGCTAAAGCGGGGGCTTCATCTGTTAGGGTGTAGATAATCTTGGCCGGTTCTGTCATGTAATTTCCTGGTTTGTTCACCTCGCTGCTAAGCGGCTGATGCAATGAAATAAGGTTAAAATAGTGCGTATTCTAACATTATGATGACAGTCTCGCAGAGTGGTTTGATAATCCGGGGTTCTCCTCGGGCAAAGGGGTGGCTTCGACATCTTCGGATAAAGGTCTTATATTTTCGGCTAATAGCCCTTTAGGGCCGTCAGTAATCTCAAAGCAAACCTTTTGACCGCGCCTGAGGGTGCGGTAGCCATCCATTGTAATGGCGGAGAAGTGGGCAAATACGTCAGCTTCCCTTTCGTCGGGTGAGATAAAACCGTAGCCTTTAGTATTGCTAAACCATTTTACGATACCTGTCTCCATTGCGAATCCCTCACTGGTGAATATTTCATCGATCTGAATCGAATTCGTTATGCACGAGGTCAACTCTTGTCAGTGCTTGCTGTCAATACTATATTACTGAATATTTAGTGTATTATTGCCTGTGAATTTGTGTTTATTTTTGTCAATTTATTGGCTGATAGAGCCTGTTTTAAAAAATATTTCCTTTTATTTTAGTTGCTTACGCGTATTTTATGAAACTTGAGCTGATTTTTTCACTAGGACGTTATAAAATAGAGGCTACAAAATTGCTTGTCTCAGTTCTCAAAAGATCTGGCAACATCTTTAATTTATACACTGGGTTTTCTGAGTGTGATCTAAAATCAGCAATTATAGTGAGATAACATGAGTGACGAAAAACACTCGGATCAAGAGAATAACGATGGCGGTGTAGCGCTGCTAGAGGCAAAATCCAAGTTAAAGAAACCGCCTTTATATAAAGTGCTGATACTTAATGATGATTTCACCCCCATGGACTTTGTGGTTCAGGTTTTACAAATGTTTTTCACTCTATCCGCGGATAAAGCAACTGAGATTATGCTTCATGTGCACACTAGAGGAGTAGGCGTGTGCGGTATTTATGTTCGTGATGTGGCGGAAACCAAGGTAGCACAGGTTTCGCAGTTCTCTCGTGAAAATCAACATCCTCTCAAGTGTACGATGGAAAAGGCTTGAGCGGAGCGTATTAGGTAAAAAGCATGCTAAGCAAAGAATTAGAACTAATCCTTAATGTGGCCTTTAAAGCTGCCCGAGACAAGCTTCACGAGTTTATGACAGTAGAGCACTTGTTACTCGCTCTGGCAGATGATCCGGCAGCAATAAAGGTTCTTTGTGCTGTTGGAGCCGATATGGAAACGATCAAAAAAGAGCTGGTCGATTTTCTCTCCGAAACGACTCCCCTGCTCGCTGCAAATGATAATCGTGAAACGCAGCCTACTCTGGGGTTTCAGCGTGTGTTGCAACGCGCTATTTTTCATGTGCAATCGTCTGGAAAAAAAGAAGTCTCTGGGGCGAATGTATTGGTTGCGATTTTTGGTGAGCAGGACTCGCAAGCCGTCTATTTGTTAAATAAACAGAATATTAATCGGCTCGATATTGTTAACTATATCTCGCATGGAATATTAAAAAATTCGCCTGACAGTACAAATTCCGAAGAGACCGATTTGTCTACAGGAGAAGTGGAGCAAGGCGAAGCACCGGCTAAAACACCACTGGAAAATTTTGCAACAAACCTCAATGAGCAAGCCAAACTCGGAAAAATTGATCCCTTGATAGGCCGTGAAGAAGAGATTCAGCGTACAGTTCAAGTGCTGTGTCGTCGCAGAAAAAATAATCCCCTTTTTGTTGGAGAAGCGGGTGTAGGGAAAACCGCATTAGCTGAAGGCTTGGCGAAAATGATTGTCGATGGCGAAGTGCCTGAAGTCCTGGTGGGTTGTACGATTTATGGCCTGGATCTAGGTGCTTTACTGGCTGGAACCAAGTACCGTGGCGATTTTGAAAAAAGATTGAAATCAGTCATCAACCAGCTCAAGACAGAAGAGGGCGCGATCCTTTTTATTGACGAAATCCATACCATTATCGGTGCGGGTGCGGCATCGGGTGGCGTGATGGATGCCTCTAATTTGATTAAACCGGTGTTAGCATCAGGTGACCTGAAATGTATGGGCTCTACAACTTACCAGGAATATCGTGGTATTTTTGAAAAAGATCGAGCTTTAGCTCGACGCTTTCAGAAGATTGATATCCTTGAGCCGAACGTGGATGAAACGGTGCAAATTCTCGAAGGACTTAAATCCCGTTTTGAAGATCATCATTCGGTTCAATATACTCCTCATGCATTGCGTAGTGCTGCTGAGTTATCTGCACGTTATATTAACGAACGTCATTTACCGGACAAAGCCATTGATGTGATTGACGAGGCGGGAGCCATTCAGAGGTTGACGCCATTGGCTCAGCGCAAAGCCCAAATTGGTGTGACAGAGATAGAGCATATTGTTGCAAAAATTGCGCGTATCCCACCGAAAAATATTTCTACATCAGATAAAGCTTCTTTGAAAAACCTGGAGCGTGACCTGAAAATGGTTGTTTTCGGACAAAATGAAGCCATCGATACTTTATCTACCGCAATCAAATTAGCGCGATCCGGTTTAGGTGATACGAATAAGCCGATTGGTTCTTTTTTGTTCGCCGGTCCGACCGGTGTCGGTAAAACCGAAGTGACTCGTCAGTTAGCGATGATCATGGGTGTCGAGCTGATTCGTTTTGATATGTCTGAATATATGGAGCGCCATACCGTTTCACGTTTAATTGGGGCGCCACCTGGATATGTGGGATATGATCAAGGGGGGTTGTTAACCGAAGCGGTGAATAAGCAGCCCCATGCTGTATTGCTGCTGGACGAAGTAGAAAAAGCGCATCCTGATGTGTTTAACTTGCTATTGCAGGTTATGGATCATGGTACGCTAACAGATAATAATGGCAGAAAAGCAGATTTTCGTAATGTTATCATTGTAATGACAACGAATGCGGGTGCTGAGCAGATGAGCAGAGCTTCTATCGGCTTTGCACAACAAGATCATTCTGCTGATAGCGGTGAAGCCATTAAACGTTTGTTTACCCCTGAGTTTCGTAACCGACTGGACAGCGTCGTTTTGTTCGCACCACTGGATAAGAAAACAATCGTTCATGTTGTCGATAAATTTCTGATTGAGCTGGAAGCACAGCTTGATGAAAAACAAGTTGTGCTTGATGTTGACGAGGCTGCACGTGAGTGGTTAGGTGATAACGGTTATGATGCAGCTATGGGTGCACGCCCTATGGCACGAATAATTCATGACAATATCAAAAAACCGCTTGCGGATGAATTATTATTTGGTTCATTAGCCAATGGCGGTAAAATTCGCGTCACCGTCAAAGACGATAAGCTTGATTTAGAGTGCGAAACAACGCCTGAAAAACTGACTGAAGCTTGAGTTACTAGAAAATAACTCACAACAAAAACCCCCGTAACGATTTGATAAAGTCGTTACGGGGGTTATTTTATTGCCTTCGAAAGGCGCTATTCTCCTTGCTTTGTGCGTAACAAACGCCCGCCCCATTGATGAAAGACCAATCCAGTTAATATAATTGCAGTGCCCATAAAAATTTGCGGTGCAAATTGTTCTCCGTTGACCCAGTGACCAATGGATAGCGCGGTAACGGGGGTGATCAGTGTTGTTAAGGCAATGGCGTCTGCCGGCAAATGTTTTAAGGCATAGTAGAACAGAAAAAAACCCACTACAGATCCCATTATGCCTAAATAAAGAATAGCAGCACCTGTTTTGAATGTGATTTCTGATGGCCATTGGCCATCCAGAAAAAACCAGGTTAATAAATACAGTGGCACTGCGATGACCAGGCCGCCGGTTGTCAATTTTAAAGACCCCACGTTGGCGCCTATTTTCTTAATCCATAACATGCTGATGGCGTGTAAAAATACCGAAGCGAGTACACCACTGACACCGAGCAACATTGCCGTCTCTAATTGTACACGCGGATCAAAAATAACAATTAAGCCCATAATGGCTAGTCCAATCCCCACTAATTTGCCAGGGTGCCATAAAGTTTCTTTTAACCATAAAGGCGCCATGATGGTGGTTACTAGAGGGAATAAACCATAAACTACAGAAATCAATCCAGAGGGAATAAACTGTGCTCCCCAATAGACGCAAATCATGGCGCCATAAATACCTAGAGCTGAAGCGATATAACTTTGTTTTTCTTGGCCGGCCCAGGATAAACGCAGGCGAAACATGATGAGCAAAATCAGGCACAGGATAACAGCCACACTCATTCGTGCGGTGACACCAAAAAGGAAGCCTACTTCTTCGCTGCTCCATTGAATAGCGAGTGGCGTGGTCGACCAAATTATAATGATACCGATATAAGCGGCCGGAACCGACATTTTATTCTCCTTAAATAACACCATGGGTATATGCAAAAAAAAACCGCAGATGCTGAAGTCTGCGGTTTTTTCGGTTTTGATATTTTGTATTGATGAGCTAAAAATATTTCTCCGAAACGCGCAGGCCGCTATCCGCTAGACGCCATATGACATGGCGACGGACAAAGACAAAACACAGTTTGTTGGAAATAGGAGTCATGATGTAAAATACATTGCGATATTTAAATGCTAATGTCAAGATCTATATCCTATATCTTTATTATTTATATTGTTTATACTGCTTAGTGTTTGTTTATGCTTAATTGGGAGGTAACATGGGACATCTTGTACTAAAGACGGCATTTAAGGCGTTGTTGCTGGTCTTGTTGATATTGCCTGCTACCAGTTTTTCTGAACCCAGTGCTCAGGAAATCATGGAGCGTAGCTTTGCTATTGAAAGAGTAGATGATCACATCTCTTCCCTGGTTTTTTATTTTAAACAAGCAGATAAACCGGAAAAAAAAGTCGTTTATACGATGGTCTGGAAAAATTCACGAGGGGAGAAGGGCTATGATAATAAGGCTATTTTTTATACTGAATACCCTCTGGACAAAAAGGGGATCGCTTATCTTGGTTGGTTAAGAGCATCAGGTAGTACAGAGCAAGATGATGAATGGATTTATTTGCCCGAATTACGTATGGTGCGACGTATTGCGCATAGAGACCATGACCATTCCCATGACGATGATGAGTTTGCGGGATCGGTATTGACACGAGAGCATTTAGATCCGCGTTCACCGAAGCTGGACGATCATAAATTTCTTGGTGTTAAAGAAGAGAAGGGTCGTCAGTATTATGTGATTGAGAGCATCCCCAAAAAAATGTCACATCAACAAGCAGAGTCCCATCAGGGGAATCATGGGTCTGAGGCGATCCATAAGCGAGTTTCATGGATAGAGCAAGATAGCCATCAATTACACAGCGTTAAATTCTATAATCATCATCAGCAAGAGATCCTCAATATGGCGATTAATTGGCATCAGATTGGGGATTTTTGGATGTGGAAACAGGTTATTGCAATTCACCCTAAAACGGGTAATCAGACCACTTTGGATATTAAAGATATTGTGATTAACAAAGGTTTGAAAGATAGTCAGTTTTCAAAGCGGGCTTTGCAAAAAGGAATGCGAATATTCAAATAAGGTGTCAGCCTGCTGGTGATCGCGTCAGCAGGCTGAACTTTTTTTATTGGCGAACCGCTTCTACTGCAAAAGTCAATTCCATTTTGTCTCCGATATTGGGTGTGCCATAAGTCACGCCAAAATCGGATCGTTTAATCGTTGCAGTTGCATCGAAGCCACAGACAAACTTTTTCTTGCTGGGGTCAAAGGGGTGAACACCGCAATGGATATGACTGACTTGTAATGTGACGGGTTGTGATGAACCCATGATCGTCAATGTCCCCTCTGCAACGGCTGAATCATCGGCGTTAATCGTTATTTTGTTTGACTTGTAAGTAATCTCAGGAAATTCAATTACATTTAAAAAATCGGGACCCCGGAGATGCTCATCTCTTTTTTTGTGGCCGGTATCGATAGAGGCGGCATCAATATTGATATCAACACGGCCCGTTTTACTTTTTTGGTCAAGAGTAATGCTTCCGGTTGTCTTGTTAAAACGACCTTGCATCGTCGAAAAACCCAAGTGACTAATAGCGAAATAAGGGTAGGTGTGTTCACTGTCTATTTTATAGTTCTCTTCTGCGGCATGTAATGCGCTGGCAGGCAGCATGATCAAACCACATAAAAAAATTACATTTTTCATTAATGTTACTCCTTAGAATCCAGGCGCACCGGTGGTGCGCCACGTTAAAAATATTGCAGAGGCCAGTAATGGTGTGCTCATTGCAGCAAGAATAAGGCTACGTTTAAAAGGGTGCGCAGCCATTCCCGCAGGAAGATAACTGACCAGAGGAATCAGAGCCAATGGGATGAGGCTATACCAGGGTAGTTTTGCATATACAACCGCAGTGATGCTAATTAACCCGCATAATATTGCAATAGGGTAAGTAAAATTAAGTCCGAGTTTTAGTGGTTTACTGGAAAAACTTAATAAGATATAAGCGCCGGCCGCAGCACCAATAGCAATACCCAACTGTCCAAGTAATGCGGAGGCGGCAAGCAGGGCAAGAACTCCTGTGGTAAACCCCAGTAAACAGCTGATTGAGGCGTCTTCTTCAGGGGATGTATTCTCTATGCTGGTTAAAAATAAGCTTAGCCATGTTACATATAAAGCGGGGTAAGCCATGAATTGATACAGTTCTAATCCAGATTGTCGCATCGCAACGGGCCAAACTAACCACACACTGGCTGCTGTTGCGCCCAGCGTGATGATCAGTAATTTGATGAGCCGTTGTGGCTGCAAATAATCTAGTATCAATCCCACTATGACAGCAGCCAAGCCAAGTAAAACAATTTTTTTAGTGCTCGTTATAGGCGTGAATTGTAAACCTATAACCCAATAGACTGAGCAAGTGTAAGCGATAGCAAAGCCTAATCCTGCCCAAAGCCATCCCAGGTGCCGCAATAACCAGGCGCTAATGATGGCGATAAAAAATGGGCCGATACCCGATTGGATTATTGGGTTATTTAAGAGTTCAACCATACTGTAGATCCTTGAATTCACCTAGTTTGAAAATTAAATTTCAATTGCCATTGGGGTATACATTTTTGTATCTCATTTTCACCTACAACTGTAGGCAGTCCAGAGGGCTAAATATACCATCTTTTCTCCATTAGAAAAACCGAATCCAAGGCACATTTGCAAAATTTCTGATGCTTCAACTTTACTTGACTGGCCTTGGAAAGTTCAATAGGTATTTTCAGTAGTGGAGCGTTTATAGGCCTATCCTGAGTTAGAAAAAAATCGTATTTAAGGCACAGCTATACGCGCTAACACCTACAACAAACGCCATGGTATATTGGCTTTGCAATAGTTATTCACTAAGTATGGAGCCAGAGGGAGTTTGATATGCTCAGAGTACTTTCGGACTCAACTACATATCTACGTTGCCACAAAATGACGACGGGTGATTATTACAATACCCCCGAAATGTGGCTTACTTAGTATTAACGATCACAGAGTTCAAATTTTACAAAAACCTGAAAACAACGGTGAATATCAGCTCGTGATCATCATCAGTTTGGAAAATTATCCCCCTCACAGTCCTCGAGTATTGTTTTAGGTCTAGACATTTTTTGGAGTAGTTAATTGCATGCATCGTCACGGGTATAGACTTAGAGAATTGTCATGATTGAAACAGAAAAAGATTCGCTAGGCGAAAGCATCTATTATGAAGATGCACGACCGATAAAATGCACTGTAATTGAGGCTGAGCCTGAAGCGATGCAGCGTTTTCGTTACGAAACGATGAATGACGATGTTTTGACTGTGATTGCTTCATTAGATGAAATGCCGTTAGACAATAATGATGAGTCGTTGAATTCAGCAGATCTGCAACGTATTGAATATAAGCTCAACCTGACTCTGGAACTTGTTTCTCAATTGTTTGCTCAGCAATTTTCCTTGCCGGAACCGGTTGACTTACGTTTGAATGCGGAACGTCTTGCCTGGAAAAGTGAGGTGCTGCAACCTGAAAATGCATTGGTCTCCATCAGTCTATATTTGAATGATCGATACCCCAAGCCGATCCAGCTTTTTGGCCATACGGTGACCTCAACAGAGAGCGAGTTTCAAAACCATGTAATTCTTTTACCTATGAAGCTGGCAGTACAAGATAAGCTAGACAAATTTATTTTTCGTCAACATCGGCGTTTTATTGCGCACCGCAGACGCGGGATATAAATTCAAAATGATGAGCGTTCCGACGACACCATGGAGGGCGGAGGTAGAACGACGCAGGATGCCAAAGCCGAGAAAAGTATAGGAATCGGGGTGGTTTTGCGCGGCGTCTTTTGGGGTTGATCGCACGGCTTCCGTTTTTAATTCACTACGACAAAATTTTGACATCCCGTGCTGAAGATGCTTAACTTTCGTACAGGGAAGTACTGAAGGATACGGCATTTATAAAAATACCAATCTTGCTGGCCTTTTTGTTCGTGTTTTCCATTGCAACTTAAGTTACATAGCCTGCTATGCGCTCGTTATTGCAATGTAAACTACAGACAAAATGCGGTATAGCTTGTTAATTTCTATTTCTTCCCCTGGGATCACTGAAAATCAGCATTAAGGGTGGTTATGATAGCGTCGGATATTGTTGTAATTGACTCATCTGAAGTACGTCGTGAGCAAATAAAAGCCGTTCTCGATTTTATAGGCAGTGAACCGGTAACACTTTATGATTGCTTGGATTGGCAGCAAGTTCTGAAGTGCACGGAAAAAATACAAGCTGTTTTATTAGGTGAGTGTTCAGACCCAGAGCAACTGCTGTCTATTTATAATGAAATAAAAGCAGCGGATGAAACGGTTCCGGTATTATTGCTGGGCGAACCTGGGCAACATAAAAGCTACCCCGAAGTATTACAAAAAGGGGTGCTCGCGTATATTGACCGGCCTATTACCTATAGTCAGCTCACCAGTGCTTTGCAGCAGGCTCAACTTTATAGAGCTAATTCTGGCAAGCCAGAGATGGATGGTTCGCAACGATCTCCCGAGCTTTTCCGTAGTTTAGTCGGTAATAGTCTTAGTATTGGTGCGGTGCGTACACTGATCCAGCAAGTTGCGAATACCGATGCGAATGTTTTGATTCTGGGTGAATCGGGTACGGGCAAAGAAGTGGTTGCTCGTAACGTACATTATTATTCAAGGCGTCGCGACAAACCCTTTGTGCCCATTAACTGCGGTGCGATTCCTGCCGATTTACTTGAGAGTGAATTATTTGGTCATGAAAAAGGGGCTTTTACGGGGGCAATCAGCACGCGTCGTGGGCGATTTGAGCTCGCTGAAGGAGGGACTCTATTCCTAGATGAAATAGGGGATATGAGCATGCATATGCAAGTCAAGTTGTTGCGTGTATTGCAGGAACGAACCTTTGAACGAGTTGGGGGCAATAATACTATCATTGCTGATGTTCGTATCGTTGCGGCGACCCATCGCCATCTGGAAGAAGAAATCAAAAAAGGGCGTTTCCGGGAAGATTTATTCTATCGTTTAAACGTTTTTCCGATAGAAATGCCACCGCTCAGAGATCGCGCTGAAGATATTCCCTTATTGGTTAATGAGCTTATTTTACGATTGGAGCATGAACAGCGTGGCTCCACTCGATTGAAACCCGAAGCGGTACTGGCTTTGACTCATTATCACTGGCCCGGTAATGTTCGCGAGCTGGCTAACTTGATGGAGCGTTTGGTTATTATTTACCCCTTTGGCGTCGTCGATTCAGCCGATTTACCGAGTAAATTTCAAGTAGGTATTGAAGGCGGCAGTGAATTGCCACCGGTGTCTGCCATTCCACTGACGGCAACGGCGATTCCAGCGCAAGCTGAATATGCTCCATTTGCGCGGTTACCTCGTGAAGGTCTTGATTTGAAAGAACATTTAACACAGTTAGAATGTGACTTGATTAAGCAGGCATTGGATGATTCGGGGGGAATTGTTGCCCAGGCTGCACGTCGGTTGAAGCTGCGACGGACAACCCTGGTTGAAAAGCTGCGTAAATATGGCTTGCAACGGGGCGAGAGTGATGAATTGACAGAAAATTGACGTTTTGTTTTGTTCGAAAAGGAACTAAGTGTTTGAATAATATAGGAGTGTTAAGGTAGGCATAGCTTTTGCTAACTGCTTCAGGTGTTCTGAACAAGTATTTTTAGCAGGCAGAGCAAGAGCGAATAATGACACAAACACAAAATAAACAAACAGAGCAACAACTCACCGGTGCGTTCAACGCCTTTACGCAAGTCTCGAAGCAACTGGTACTGGCTTACACTGTGCTGGAAAATCAGGTCGGCAAGCTGAATGCCGAACTGAATGCGGCGCGTAGTGAACGCCTTATTCAGCTTGCTGAAAAAGAACGTATTGCTTGCCGGTTAGAAAACTTGCTCACCGCTTTGCCCGGTGGGGTCGTTGTTATTGATGGCGAAGGGCGGGTGCAAGAATGTAACCCTGCTGCGATTGCACTGTTGGGTGAACCCCTGCTCGGCGAGTTATGGCTCACGGTTGCAAAACGAACTTTTGATAGTGACGCAGTTGCTGATATTGAAGTTTTGTTACGCAACGGTAGGCGTATTAACGTCACTTCTAGTCGACTTGATTCCGAACCCGGACAAATTCTCTTACTGCAAGACATCACTGAACAACGTGCATTGCAGCACTCTTTAGAACATCATCGGCGCTTATCTTCAATGGGCGAAATGGTCGCATCACTGGCCCATCAAATCAGAACGCCTCTATCTTCTGCTCTCTTGTATTGTACTAATCTAAGACGAGATGATCTTGATCCTGCCGCGCAAAAAAAATTCGCAGAAAAATCGATTGCGCGTTTACACCAACTGAACCATATAGTGAATGATATGTTGGGTTTTGCCAAAGGGGGAGAGACGCAATTCGAACAAGTGAGTCTGGCACAACTGGTTACTGATCTGAAAACCAGCGTAGCGCCTTTGCTGGCCGAGCGAGGTACACAATTAAGCATTAATGACACTGCGCCAGAGGTGACGTTTACCGGTAACCATCAGGCGCTCCTGAATGCTTTTCAAAACCTAGTGATTAATGCCTCTCAGTCTCGTCATATCGACGATATTGATGTGCATATTATGCTAGAAACGAAAGTGGAACAGCAAACCGTCGTGTTTAAAATAAGTGATGACGGACCCGGTATTCCAGCCACGCATATAGAACGTATTTTTGAACCGTTTTATACCACACGAAATACCGGCACCGGGCTTGGTTTGGCCGTTGTGCGTGCTGTTATTCTCAGTCATCACGGTATCATTGAAGTTGAGTCTGACAAACAGCAAGGAGCGATATTTACCTTAGGGATTCCGCTCAATATAAAAGCGGATGTATTGCCCAGTGGGCCTTATCTTGCTGCGCCATACCAGACTACGGCGAACATAGAGGTAGCATAATGAGTCAAGCAACAATCCTGGTTGTAGAAGATGATCCCACGTTAAGAGAAGCCTTGAGCGATACGTTAACGTTATCTAATTATAAAGTACTGCTTGCGGATAATGGTGAGACGGCTTTAAGTCTGTTGAGCAAACACCCGGTTCAATTAGTGATTTCCGATGTGCAAATGCAACCCATGGATGGTCATAGTTTGTTACAAAAAATCAAGAATAGCGATGCAGAGCTTCCTGTCGTATTAATTACAGCCTATGGCACGATACAAAAGGCAGTTGAAGCGATGCAACAAGGTGCGGCTGATTATCTGGTTAAACCGTTTGAAGCTCATGTCCTGGTTGATATGGTGTCAAAATTAGCCAGAACGAAACAGCAAGATGAAAACTTGATTGCAGTTGATCCGCGCAGTAAAGAACTACTTAATCTGGCCACGCGTGTCGCCGCAACGGAAGCGACCGTCATGATCAGCGGAGAGAGTGGTAGTGGCAAGGAAGTCATCGCTCGACATATTCATAGCAGTTCTCCTCGAGCCAAGGGCCCCTTTATCGCGATTAACTGCGCTGCCATTCCCGAAAATATGCTGGAGGCGGTGCTTTTTGGTTATGAAAAGGGGGCGTTTACCGGAGCCTATCAAACGACCCCCGGAAAATTTGAGCAAGCTCAAGGTGGCACTCTGTTATTGGATGAAATATCGGAAATGGATTTGGCGCTACAGGCAAAATTACTTAGAGTGTTACAGGAACGAGAGGTTGAGCGCTTGGGCGGACGAAAAATAATTCCGCTTGATGTGCGCGTATTAGCAACGACTAACCGTAACTTGAAACAGCAAGTGGATGAAAACAAGTTTCGCGAAGACTTATACTATCGCCTTAATGTTTTTCCTTTACGTTTACTGCCATTGCGGCAACGACCTGCTGATATTATTCCTCTGGCTTGCAAAATACTTAAACAGCGCAACGGGTCAGAAAAGGGCGGAAAAATTATTTTGACTGATGCCGCCAAAACGTTGTTATCCGGTCATCAATGGCCAGGCAATGTGCGCGAGCTGGATAATGTGATGCAACGAGCCTTGATTTTTATGCACGGTAATGAAATTACCACTGAGGCGCTTCATTTTGAGGCCGAGGCTTGCATGATGGATCGCCCGGCAACTACTGAATTGCTTTCTTCTGTAGAAGAAGAGAAAAATAATCTGGGTAGTGACTTAAAATTAAGAGAGCAGCGGCTTATTCTGGATGCATTACAAGCGGGTCAGGGTAGTAGAAAATATGCTGCAGAAAAACTGGGCATTAGTCCTCGTACGTTACGTTACAAGTTAGCCCGGCTGCGTGAGCAGGGCGTGGCCTTACCTTGTTAATCAGGGAGAAAACATCATGAGTGATGTCAACAATATTAATATTAATCAAGTTTTGACTCAAATGCGAGCCTTGGCTGCGCAAGCAGAGGCAGCGCCTCAAGGCGGAAATAAAAGTAATGATGCACAGCTGAATTTTTCAGATGTTCTTAAATCTTCGCTTGATCAGGTTAATAAAGTAAGTAAAGAAGCAGGCGCCTTGACCAAGGCATTTGAGGCGGGCGATCCCAATGTTGATATTACCCAGGTTATGGTCGGTTTGCAAAAAGCCAGTGTTTCTTTTCAAGCGATGACTCAAGTCAGAAACAAATTATTAACGGCGTATCAAGACGTAATGAATATGCCCATTTAAATACATCCTATAGTTAGTTGCATAAATGTGACTCAGAACCGTTTCACTGCTTTTAGAGCAGTATCTAAGGCTCGATACTTATGTTTTTTGGAATTCACCTGGCGTCATCAGGATCAATCCATAAAATATTCTGTTCGTACCTTATACACTACTCTAAAATTGCCTGATTTTAATTTTTTATGCAACGATAGGGTATATGATCGATGATGAGTAAACGGTAAGGCGAAAAAACATGGCAGAACAAGATACGCGCGGTGGTTTAGCCCTGACTAGTCAGGGCTTTGCAAATATGCCGGTGTTAAATCAAGTCGGTTTTTTAATGGGGATCGCTGCGAGTATTGCGATTGGTGGCGCCATTGCATTTTGGGCACAAACCCCTAATTATCATAATCTCTATACCGGGCTTGCAGCAAAAGATGTGATGGCCGTCACCGATGAGTTGCAAAAAATAGGTGTGCCCTTTGAAATGTCAGGTACGGGCACGGTCAGAGTGCCCAGTGACCAAATTGATAAGGTTAAAATCAAGCTCGCATCTCAAGGGCTGCCGAATAGTCAGGGAAAAGGGTTCGAATTACTTGATCAGGATCAAGGTTTTGGTACTAGCCAATTTATGGAAAAGGCACGCTACCAGCGTGCTTTAGAAGGCGAATTATCGAGAACAATTAGTACGATAAGAAATGTAGAAAGTGCTAGAGTGCATCTTGCTGTGCCGAAGCAAAACTTTTTTTTACGAGACAAACGTAAACCCAGTGCCTCAGTTATGCTTAATTTGTATTCTGGTCGACATATCGATGAAGGTCAAGTGGCCGCTATTGTTCACATGGTGGCCTCCAGTATTCCTAATCTTGAATCAGAAAAAGTTACGGTTGTGGATCAGCGAGGTCGTTTGCTCAGCATGCCTGATGCGGGTACAGAAATGGGATTAAGTTCATCTCGTTTTACCCACAAAAAACGTTTGGAAGCGCATTTGACTGAGCAAATAGAAAAATTAATTACGCCTATTGTTGGTCTAGGCCGAATCCGCGCTCAAGTCACTACCGAGTTGGATTTTACGGTAACCGAGCAAACTGAAGAAAGCTTTAGCCCTGATGTTACAGCGATACGCAGCGAACAATTGAGAGTAGAGGAAGTTTCAGATGGAAGCTCAACAGGTGGTGTGCCTGGTGCTTTGACTAATCAGCCACCAGAAGAAGCCGGTGCTGAGCCGACCCTAAAAGCAGCGCAAAATCGCAATAAACGATCAAACAGACAATCCACTAAAAATTATGAATTAGATCGGGTCATTAGCCATGTGAAATTACCTGGAGGGAAATTAACACGACTCTCTGTCGCGGTCGTTGTTGATGATAAACAGATTGTTGATGAAGCAGGTGGTGTGACTCGTCAACCGTTGACAGAAGAAGAGTTAACGCGCATTACCACCCTGGTTGAACAAGCCGTTGGTTTTAATCAGGCGCGAGGCGATACGGTGAGCGTAATCAATGCCTCATTCAATGTGCCTGTTGTTGCTGAAGCCTTACCTGAATTACCTATTTATGAACAGCCCTGGGTTATGGACATCGCAAAAATTGCATTAGGTGTGATCGCTGTTATTTTTTCTTTCTTTTTGCTACGTTCTACATTAAAAAATCTAACTGAAAAAGGTCGAGCATTGCCTGCAACCGCAGCCGATGGAAGTCAACTTGCAACGAATCAACCTCTGGCTTTGGAAAATAATGGGGGCGTTCCACAACTGCCAGGTCAGGTTGGAGAGGGAGAATATGAACAAAGTCTGGTCGCGGCTAAAGCGATGGTACAGCAAGACCCTAAACGGGTTGCACAAGTCGTTAAACAATGGGTAGGCGACAATGGGTGACTCTTTTTCCGGATCCGATAAGGCGGCTATTTTATTGCTGAGCCTGGGTGAGCAAAATGCTGCCGAGGTGCTAAGATTATTGGGCCCCAAAGAAGTGCAAAGCGTGGGTATGGCGATGGCCAGTATGGAAAAAGTTAACAAGGAAGAAGCGACCTCTATATTGAACGGTTTTGTCGAAGAGGTAGAGAGTCAAACGAATTTGGGGGTTGGTTCCGAGGAGTATATTAAAACAGTCTTGTTAGATGCGTTGGGTGCAGGTAAAGCCGAAGGTGTGATAGACCGTATTTTAATGGGTCATAACAGTAAGGGTCTGGAGGCATTGAAATGGATGGACTCCAAAGCGGTAGCCGAAATAATTCGTCTAGAACATCCACAAATTATTGCGATTGTACTTTCATACCTGGATTCAGATCATGCTGCCGATGTACTTTCTCAGTTACCCATACGAACCCGCCCTGATGTGGTGATGCGGATTGCCAGTTTGGACGGAATTCAACCGAGTGCTTTGCTGGAGCTGGATGAGATCATGGAAAAGCAATTTTCCAGTAATACTAACGTTAAATCTTCCAGTGTAGGTGGAACTAAGGTGGCCGCAGATATTTTGAATTTTTTGGATACCTCCACTGAAAGTGAAGTGATGGACAGCATCAAGGAAACGGATAGTGACTTGGGGCAAACCATAGAAGAACGTATGTTTGTTTTTGAAAATTTGTCGACACTGGATGATCGAAGCGTACAATCTTTGCTGCGTGAAGTTTCTTCAGACTCCTTGTTGCTTGCACTCAAAGGCTCTGACGAATCACTCAAAGAACTATTTTTCAAAAATATGTCTAAACGTGCGGCTGAAATGTTACGCGATGACCTTGAGGCCAAAGGGCCGGTTCGTTTAAGTGAGGTCGAAACCGCACAAAAAGAAATTTTGGTTGTCGCCAGGCGTTTAGCAGATTCGGGGGATATTTCTCTGGGTGGAGGTTCGAGCGATGAGTTTGTCTAAAATTGTCTCCAGTCATGATAGTGTCGCGTTAGAGCGATGGAAGTCTAAACCTGTTAATAGAGCCTCAGGTCAACAACACAATATGCTCACCGCTAGTCAACTGGAGGCGCTACAAAACCAAGCAAAGGATGAAGGCTATCAAGCCGGTTACCAGGAAGGGTTAGATAAAGGTGAGGTTGAAATCAAGCAGAAAGTTAAGAAAATAGAAAAAATAATTTCCATGCTGAGCGTGCCTCTGGAGTTACTGGATGATACGGTAGAAAAAGAACTGACTACTTTATCGTTGATTATTGCCAGGCAAATTATTCGCAGAGAACTAAAAACAGACCCAGATCATGTCGTTGCTGTTGTTAAAGAAGCTGTTTCAGCCTTACCTTTAGCATCGCGTAATATTCGTATTATTTTACACCCTGAAGATGCCGTTTTAATCAAAGAGAATTTATCGCTTAATGAAGATGTAGGCAATTGGTCGGTGGTCGATGACCCTGCGCTCACTCGCGGTGATTGCAAGGTTTCTACAGAAACATCACATATTGATGCAACGATAGAAAAAAGACTAACAGCCATTGCCGCAGAATTATTGGGCGGTGAGCGAGAGGGTGAAAAGCATGGCTAGAAGTGCGATGTGGCAGGAGCGGTTGCGTGCCTGTGGCGAACGGGTGAAAAAGCCTGTACCGCTGATTATTGAAGGCAAACTCACTCGGATGGTGGGTTTGACTTTAGAGGCTGTAGGCTGTCAATCCCCCGTCGGTAGCCGGTGTCTGATTTCAGGTGTAGATGGTGAAGAGATAGAAGCCGAAGTGGTCGGTTTTTCGGGAGACAAGACTTATTTAATGGCGACAGATCAGTTGCGGGGTTTGGTGCCTAATGCGCGTGTTGTGCCCAGTAATAAGGTCTATGCCGCTCGTGTAGGGAATGGTTTTCTCGGTAGGGTCATTGATGGTGGCGGACGACCACTGGATAATAAAGGCCCTTTGTTAGCCGATGCTCAAGTTCCCCTTATGGGTGTACCGATCAATCCCTTGTCAAGAAAACCAATAAGAGAAGCCCTGGATGTCGGAGTGCGGGCAATTAATGGCATGTTAACCGTAGGTCGGGGTCAGCGCATGGGTCTGTTTGCCGGTAGCGGAGTAGGTAAAAGTGTCTTGCTGGGTATGATGACGCGCTTTACTACAGCAGATATTATTGTGGTGGGCTTGATTGGTGAGCGAGGTCGCGAGGTCAAAGAATTTATAGAGCATAGCTTGGGTCAACATGGGCTATCGCGCTCTGTTGTTGTTGCCGCCCCAGCTGACACGTCACCTGTAATGCGTTTGCATGGTGCTTTGCTGGCAACCAGTATCGCTGAATATTTTCGAGATCAAGGAAAACAAGTTTTGTTATTGATGGATTCTTTGACCCGTTTTGCTCAGGCACAACGCGAAATCGCGTTAGCTATTGGTGAACCGCCCGCAACCAAAGGTTATCCGCCCTCTGTTTTTTCAAAACTACCTCAACTTGTTGAACGAGCAGGAAACAGTGATGTTAGTGGCGGATCGATTACCGCCTTTTACACCGTATTAGCCGAGGGGGATGATCAACAGGATCCGATCGCGGATGCTGCCCGAGCTATTTTAGATGGCCATGTGGTGTTATCCCGTCGCCTCAGTGATTCAGGGCATTACCCTGCTATAGATATAGAGGCTTCTATCAGTCGTGTCGCACCAGAAATTACCGATGAAAAACACCAAAAAGCGACACGCCGTTTTAAACAAATGTATTCCTTGTATCAACAAAACCGTGATTTAATCAGTGTCGGTGCTTATACACCGGGCAGTGATGCAAAACTGGATGAAGCTGTTAATCTGCAAGAAAAACTAGCAACTTATTTACAGCAAGACATGAATAAGTCTGTTCCTTTGGCGCAATCTATTGAAGAATTATCGGGTATTTGATCTTCTTATGTATAAATCAAAAAGACTCAAACCAATAGAGCAGCTTGCGGAAGAAAAAGAACTTGCCGCGGCCAAAAATTTGGGTGCGAGTCTGAACCTTGTTGCCGAACGAAAAAAAAAACTTGAAGAGCTTGATTTTTATCGGACTGAATACAGCCAACGTTTTCAAAGTACCAATAATGCACCTACCCTAGCTTACCAGTTTCATGATTTTCGTAATTTTTTACATCGCCTGGATTTAGTAATAGAAGAACAAAAAAAATTGCTACTTTTTAGTGAGCAAGATGTAATAGAAAAAAAGAAAATTTGGAAAGCTTGTCGAAGCAAGGCAAAAGCCTTGGGTAAGGTAGTGTCTCGTTTGGAAGTAGTGGAATTGATGCAAGAAACCCGACAAGAACAGAAAGAACTCGATGAGAGGTCATTGCGTCGACAGCACCACAGATAAAAAATAAGGAACGTGCACGAAATAACTTTTCTGTTTGGTTTCAGGCGTTACCTCCGTCGTTGGTTTTGTTTTCTGAGTGGTTTTATTTTTCCTTTCCTGGAAAAGATTTATTTCAGCTCGCTTTATTCTCTTTGTGTTTTAAGTCGATATATCAATATACCCCCCCCCCCTTTTTTTTTAGGTTGAATACAACCTTTTCTCTGATTCGAAATATAAAGTTATTTTTCATATTTTAAACATGGTTTTTCAGGTTAAAGATTTAAAATTGCTCGCCGATAGTTGAGGTTGAATATACAGAGAGTTTAACGTCTACATAGACCAGTAGGATGATAAGCAATGACAACCGGGGATGAAGTTATCAATATTGAAGTGGATCTGGGTGATGCGCTGGATATATCCCATGTCAGGGGGTTATGGGAAAAGTTGAGCAAGGCGATGGAGAGTGCAAAGTCAATAAGTTTGAAGGCCGGTCAGGTTGATGTTGCTGATACCGCTGCTTTACAGATGTTGAGTGTCTTTTTCCTCGATGTAAAAGGTCAAAATATTGTGGTGCGTTGGGACGGGGTAGCAGAGAGTATGTATAAGGCAGCGGCCTTGCTGGGTTTGACAAAACACCTGGATTTGTGAATTTTCATTTTTATTGAAATGGTAAAGGGATAGCCTAATGGCAAAGATACTTACAGCAGATGATTCAGCATCAATGCGACAAATGGTTAGCTTCACCTTAAAAGGAGCAGGGTACGACGTGGTTGAAGCTGTCGATGGTATGGACGCGTTTAATAAAGCGGAAAAAGAAAAAGCGGATTTGGTGATCACGGATGTGAATATGCCGAATCTTGATGGTATTGGGCTTGTTAAAAAGTTACGTGGTTTGCCAACCTATAAATTCACACCGATTTTACTACTGACAACGGAGTCAGGAAAAGAAAAAAAATCTGAAGGACGAGCAGCTGGAGCGACGGGATGGTTAGTCAAACCATTTAACCCGGATCAACTTTTGGCGACAGTGAAAAAAGTATTGGGGTAGCCTGCTATGTCGTTTGATATGGAACAATTTCTCGAAACCTTTTATGAAGAAAGTTTCGAGGGGCTGGATATAATGGAAACAGCATTACTGGATCTTGACGTGGGAGCCACTGATTCGGAGACAGTCAATACTATTTTTCGATCTGCCCATTCTATCAAAGGGGGAGGAGCCACCTTTGGACTTACGGATATTGCTGAATTTACTCACGGCTTAGAAACTCTTTTGGACGAAATGCGGGATGGTCGAAGGGCTGTGACGCAGGAAGCCGTTAGTTTGCTGCTGCGTTCTGTTGATTGTATCCGTGACATGTTAACCGCAGCTAAAACAAAATCTGATTTTAATCAGGACGAAGTGACGCTGGTTGATCAAGCAGTTAAAGTCATGTTGGGTTCTGAGCAAAATATTAACGAACCGGAATCGACAATAACCGTGTCCGAAAATACAGAGTCTGAGCAGAAAAAAAACTCTGGTGAAACAGGTTGGTTGATTCATTTCAGACCTCATGCAAATTTATTTCATACTGGAAATGATCCGGTTCGTATGTTTCGTGAGCTGGAGGCATTAGGCTCTCTGACTGTTGAAGCTGATATGAGTTCATTACCTGCGTTTGTTGATCTGATTCCTGAAGATGCTTGTATGGGCTGGGTTATTACGCTACTCGGTGATGTGACACGTGAAGATATTGATGACGTTTTTGCTTGGGTGGAAGATGAATGTGATCTTACCATTACATCACTTAACGATGGGGCTGTAACCGCGATAGAACCTGTTTCTGAATCCATCGTTGTTGAGCCAGAAAAAGGAAAAATAGAAGTTGAGGCGAAACCGGTCGTAGCGATAAAATCGGTACCGCCTCCTGAAGAACAACGTCAAGGGGATGATCGACGTAAGATCAATGAACGTCGTCAAACAGCAAAGCCTACCGGGGAAAGTACCTCTATTAGAGTGGGTATCGATAAAGTCGATGCCTTGATCAATATGGTGGGTGAATTGGTGATTACCCAATCCATGCTGAATCAATTAAGCAAAGATTTTGATATGAGTCGCCTTTCCAAATTGCAAGAAGGGGTGACGCTGTTAGAGCGCAATACTCGAGAACTTCAAGAGAATGTGATGCGCATTCGCATGTTACCGATTAGTTTTGCCTTTAATCGTTTTCCCAGAATGGTACATGATTTGTCGCAAAAATTGGATAAAAAAATAGAGTTAAAGTTGTTAGGTGAGCAAACCGAGCTTGATAAAACGGTCATGGAAAAAATTGGCGACCCTTTAGTTCATTTAGTTCGTAATTCCCTGGATCATGGTTTAGAAACGCCGGATGTACGTCAACAGGCAGGAAAATCGGAAACCGGAACACTACAGCTTAATGCCTTTCATCAAGGTGGCAATATTGTCATTGAAATTAGTGATGATGGCGCGGGTCTGAATAAAGAACGTATTCTGAATAAAGCCAAAGAAAAAGGCTTGGTCGGAGTTGATGAGGTTTTGAGTGATGACAAGATTCATGAATTGATTTTCCGGCCTGGATTTTCTACCGCCGAAGTTGTGAGTGATGTCTCGGGTCGTGGCGTGGGTATGGATGTTGTAAAACGTAACATCAAAGATTTGAGTGGAACGATTGAAGTGGCTTCAGAAGAAGGCGTCGGTAGTAAATTTACGATTCGCTTGCCACTCACTCTGGCCATTCTTGATGGTCAATTAGTTAAGGTGGGAGAGGAAACCTACATTATTCCTTTGGTTTCGATTGTCGAATCATTACAAATGAAAAAAGAACACATCAATATCATTGCCGGAAAGTCAGAAGTTTATAAAATGAGAGAAGATTATTTGCCTATCGTTAGGTTGCATGGCTTGTTTGATCATGAAAAAGACGAAAGTATTTTAGACAATGCTTTGCTCGTGGTGGTTGAAGGTGAGGGCCAACGCGTGGGCCTAGTTGTCGATGATTTGCTCGGCCAACAACAAGTTGTTATTAAAAGTCTGGAATCTAATTATCGAAAAGTAGATGGTGTGTCTGGCGCGACCATACTGGGCGATGGAACCGTTGCATTGATTTTGGATATTGCAGGGTTGATTGTATGTGCTGAGCGTGTGAATTATGGACAAAGCGAGTCTGTCGATAAAAATTATATAGGTATGGGATAGGAGTAAGGCAGTATGAATATTGAGGAGGCAGTCAATTCAGGTGGTGTACATGGTGCCGCAGAAGGTATGAATCAGTATCTGACATTTATTATGGCTGAAGAAGAATATGCGGTTGATATTTTACGTGTCCAGGAAATAAAAGGATGGGATGTCGCCACCGCATTGCCTAATACACCAGACTACGTCAGAGGTGTGATAAACCTGAGGGGGACAATCGTTCCTATTATTGATCTTCGGCAACGGTTTGGTCTGGACTCTATTCAATATGGAGCGACAACGGTGGTGATTGTATTGAAAGTACTTTCTGATGCTGGAGAACGAATTATGGGTGTGGTGGTCGATGCGGTATCTGAAGTCTATAACGTTTCTCCAGATGAAATAAAGCCTGCACCCAGTTTTGGTGAAGTTCAAAAAGAAGTTGTGAAGGGTTTGGCTACCGTTGAAAATAAAATGATTATTATTCTCGACATTGATCAGCTTTTAAACGAGCGAGAGCTACAAATGGCTACCGCCAGCCAATAATCTTGTCTATAAAGGTTTGTGTGTGATGAATAAAAATAAATTATCAACAGATGATTTTTTTCTGAATACGACTTCAGCAAAGAAGCAAGAACAAGATATAAAAAGAGACAAATTTTTTATATCGAATAAAGTTGTACGATGTCCCGTACTGACACCATTGGAGCGCTTGGCAGCAGATTTGGCATGGAATGGATAAAAGGATTTTGAAATGAAAACTGGAGCAAATAAAAGGAACAACATCGATCCTCGTTTGGCTGAGATTGATTCAAACTTACTGAAACAAACCTTTGAGGCTTTGATCCCGGAAGGGGAAGCCTTGTGTGTGCGTTTCTATGAGAGATTATTTGATCAATACCCAGAGGTGAAGCCCCTTTTTGAAAAAAGTGATATGGCGAAGCAGAGTAAAAAGCTGTTATCTGCCCTTTCATTAGTCGTTTCCAGTTTTGTTAAAAAAGAGCTTCCGATTGATGCGCTTAAACAATTGGGTGAACGACATCAAACCTATGGCGCAGTAGAAGGGCATTATCAAGCCGTAGCAGAAGTATTGTTGGGTGTGATGCAAGAGTTTTCTGGACAAATTTGGACGAATGAAGTGGAAAAGGTATGGCGCGATGCATTAAATATCGTCGCGACGACGATGATAAGTGCATACAGTATAACGGAGGGTTCATCAATGGAATCAACTAAACAAACAGTACAGGTGGAGATGGAGAGCAAGGACGTGGAAAATAATGATACGCAGCACATGCAGTCCGCAGTCGACAATGCGATGACGGCAATCATGATGGTTGATCTCGATTTAATTATTACTTACGCGAATAAAGCAACGATTTCTCTGCTCAAAAAACACGCTGATGCACTCAATGCACTCTACTCAGGGTTCTCTGCTGACAATATCGTCGGTACTTGTATTGAT
>JAADHS010000270.1 GCA_013151745.1 Gammaproteobacteria bacterium
CAAACAACGATTGCTGCTTATGGCGTTCCTTGGAAGGCGTTATTCATTCTCTTATTAATGCCTTGATGCTTTCCTGTTGGAACGCCCATGGGTTTCGAGGTGTTTCAATCCACGCGCCCGTGAAGGCGCGACTTTGTTTGACGAATATATAGGGCGAGTTGAAATGTTTCAATCCACGCGCCCGTGAAGGCGCGACCTCATGCCCGAGCTCATCCGAGCGGTAATCTTGAGTTTCAATCCACGCGCCCGTGAAGGCGCGACGTTTTACGCTATATCATCACGACATATAGCGCTAGTTTCAATCCACGCGCCCGTGAAGGCGCGACTTATTGGCAGCATCATACTTAACGCCAATGCAAGTTTCAATCCACGCGCCCGTGAAGGCGCGACCGTTCAAGTTTAACTGACTGAAATTTAAAACCAAAACAGTAATTTCCCGCTAACCTCAGAAACTGCATCGCAGAATAATGGAGCGATAAAACATGAAAGTAATTTTATTTTTAAAAAACAATGAGTTAGGCAGACCGCTAACTCCCTGGGAAATCAATGAGAACGAATGGTTAGCGATCAGAGAATCAAAGCATCATTAACAGGATCGGCAACAGCCTTTGCACCAACATGTTCTACTTTTTGCCGACCTTTTTTGCCAAGCATATAAAACCGGATACTGTCTTCGCTGGCATCAAATATTTCCATCAATTCATTTTTTAACGTGACAAACTGCGCCGGAGTAACTTCACACTCAAATACAGAGTTTTGTACCCGCATGCCATAATCCAGACACGTTTTGGCAATCCTGCGCAGGCGTCTTTGTCCGCCATCTGATGTGACGCTGACATCGTAAGTGATGAGTACCAACATACTTATTTTACCAGATACGGTGGATAATATGCCGTATCACCCCGTATATGCCGGGCCAATAGCATGGACTGACAATGGGGTAATAAACCAATAGCGATTTTTTCTTCAAGGTAAGGATGCATAATTTCAACCTGCTTGCGCTCTTGCCAGGCGGTTAATAACGTTTTTCTGGCATCATCCTTCAAGCGTACAGCACCACTGGCTTCAGTAATAAAATCATTCACTTTTATTTGCTTTCTGTTGATCAACGTCAGTACAAAACGGTCAGCCCATGGAGACCGAAACTCTTCCAGCAAATCCAGCGCAAGACTCACCCGGCCAGGACGATCCTGATGTAGAAACCCGACATAAGGGTCCAACCCTACACCTTGTAGCGCAGACGAACATTCGTGGGTAATGAGTGTATAGACATAGGACAACAACGCATTAACCGGGTCAGCAGGCGGGCGGCGGACTCTGCCACCAAAAGTGAAACCACTACCACGCAGCAATTCATTAAATACACCAAAATAAGTGCTGGCAGCATCCCCTTCCATGCCCATGGTTTCACTGACTGATTGCGCATGTTCCACTCGCCGCAAACTCACCGCCAATCTGGAAACAGCATCACTTAATGCCGGATTTTCTCCATGATTACGAACCTCTCGCATTAATACGGAACGGGCATTGGTGATTTTTGCAGCAACCATCAAACGGGCGATTGATACCGACTTTTCTTCATCGTCCGCCCAGCGATATTGGGCACGGCGTAACAATACATTTCCGCTCTGCTTTCCTTGTACGCGCGCAAGAAACTTTCCGTATTCTGAATAAAATGCCAGACCAATGCCCTGCTCTCCACAAAACCCCATCAAAAAAGGCGAAACAGAAACCTGACCAAAACACAGTATGTTGCTGATGCTGATAGCGGGAAACTGGCCAAGCTTTTCTTTGCCTTGCTTGATAACAATGGTTTCCCGTTCTTTATGCAGATAGCTTTCCTGCCGAGTGATATACAGGGTGTTGAGTAATTTTTTCATGATTTTCCAGCTCTGGTTTTATGAATTATTTTCTATTGATTCTGCAAAAATTGCTGAAACATATTCACCAGAACGATCATGCCGAAAGGCATCCGGTTCACACAAGTCTGCTAACGAACAGGCACGGCAGCGTTTCTTTTTATCGGTGGGGGGTGGCGTTTTACCGGATAACAGTAGTTGATGTGTTGCTTTAATAGCGGCAAGTGTGACCTCACGTAATGCGTCATTGATCAACACAGGCTCCCGTTTTCTGACCTGCCAATACCACAAAGCCCCCTCTTCGATGCTAATTTCACGCATTTCTTCCAGACACAAGGCCTGCGCACAAAGCTGAATCTTGTCCCAGTCTTCCAGTTTGGGTTTACCGCGTTTATATTCCACCGGAAAATACCGGGTCGGCGGCTTGCCTTCAATTTCAAGCAAATCAAGTTTGCCCGTAATACGCAGTTGGTGAGAGTTCACCGCCACACCGCGTTCATACCGGGTATTACCGCGCTGCTCCGGGTCGCAGCTGTCAACACGCTCATGTAATAAATTGCCATGGGCAGTGAAATAATTTTCTGCCCAGACCTGTTCGAGATGGATCAAGGCAAACTGACGCGGGCAATAGGCATAGTGCTGCAAGGCAGAAAGCATGATGGTTTGTGTTTCATTGCTCATTTATGATGGTCTCTTGTTTGATTCACCGGTTTCGAAATTTATTGCTTAGCGCAATCTTCTGCCAGATCAAGACAGGCGCTGACAATTTTATCCAGAGACTCAAATTCATCGATGAATTTACGAATGTTTTTTTATTCTGGTGCCCCACATAGGCGGTTAAGCAGTAAACCGCAGAACCTCTATTTTAGCATTTCGATTAACCGCTTCTTCCGCCAAGGCCATCACTTGACCACTAATATCATCAGACAAATAATACTCACCGCAATTGTTACAAACTTTTGCGGGAACGTTTTTTATAACAATCACCGACTCCTCTCGATGTAACGTCACCATCGTCAGTCCCTCATTTGTTTCTCCCAATTTACAAATTGTACATTTCATTGCATTTTAACCCTGGGCTACGCACAACAGTTTTTACTATCCATAAAATCAAAACCCATCAATTTCTTCTGGTTCAAGCCCTTCCAAATTATCCAGCGCATAACTTCCATCAGCATTCATCGCCAGGGTTCGATGAACCTTGGCAGATGAATATTGACCTGATTTGCAGTTATGCTTCCACCAGATCACTTTCTCAACTACCATGCTGCCTTCTGGACGTGCGGAAGAGGCATCGCCTTCAAATAATTTCGGCAAGACCTGTTTTATCTTGTTCGCATCATCTTCATTGAAACCTGTTCGTTCAGAAAGTTGTGGTGTCATCCCGCCGAAAGCAACATAAACAGCACCATCAACACGGTGTTTCATACCCATTGTGTCAGAGCTTTTTTTGCTACCATCCCCTTCACCACTGACACTTTTTGTAATTTGTGTACTGGTAATACTGACAGGTTCTACACTAAATGCCGATTGTATTGAGACTGGACCACGAATAGGGATAGAGATTCCGTCTTTATTATCACTTTTGAAGGCAAACAACTGACCAAAGCTACGAACATCTATCCATTTTTCATTCGCTAATCGTGCCGTTTCCACAGGTGTTGTTTTCTTAACATTAAAAGCATCTTTACCTAATCCGTGCTCTGCTGATTCTGCGCGAACCTTTAAGCTTGGCATTCCATCAGTCTTTTTTTCATCCGATTGAACAAATATTTGCTCACCTGAGTCTTGCAGGCGATCACGTATTTTTCGTTTAATACAAACATCAGAGACTTCGCCAAAACCATCATAGTCAGTGCGTGGGCGATTACCATTCAATGGATCACCATTGAGGTTGGCATTTTTTACACTAAAAATTAGGGCGAAATCAATTTTATTTTGCAAGCTCATTATTCAGTTCCTTTAGTTTGTAATTCACTATTTTCATTTGATTGCTGTTTATTTCGTAATTCAAATCGTTGGGTGTGATACGCCAACAAAAATTCACCGCTTAAGGGTTTGTCATTAACAAAATCACCTGCTGTAAATTTACCCATGACTTCATCTAATAAAGTTTGAATATTATGTAAAAAACCTGCGCGATTATTTCTAAGGCGCTGCATATAAGGTTGCAACGCTAACTCAATATTTCGCCAAGTCGAAGCGGGTCTGTCGGCAAATCGCTGCATTAAACGCGCAGCAGTCGTACTGCGTTTTTCCCCTGACACATACAGCGACATATCTTCCACTCTCTCTGCAATCGCCAGCAGGCGACCATATAAATAGTCTCTTGAATGATTCTCTTGCTCTAAGCCCACGATATACTCCTTACTCTGTTTTAGATGTCGCTTACAAAAACCCCGATACAGGGCACATGCAATCCCTAAGTGTTTTTCCCATAGCCACTGTTCATCAGATTTATAAGCACTGCGATTACTGGCGCGATGTATGGCTTTTTCAACCAGATCTTGCGGAAAAGGACGTGCTTCAACGATGCAAGGCAAAATACGTTCAATCGTATTTTTCTTGAGTGAGTCGTTTACGGTGCTTCCGTAAACAGCTTCCCAGATTGCACGGGGAGAAGGTGTGCAAACAGGCCATACGGTCTTTGAGGCAGGTTTTGCCTTGCCAACATCCACTTCAATTTTATGGCGTTGATACCAGGCAAATTCTTTATGCCATTTTGAAATACGATTAATGTAATCATCAGGGAAAAATTCCTGATAGTAGGTAATTCCCATTCTGCCGGGTGTTGCGGAATCCAGCCCCATTATGACGATGTTATCCGTTGTTTTAAGTTTGGCTCGATAACCCGCCATGTATTTACCCAGCGCCACTGAAAATGATTGGCCAAGGTCATTTGTGTGATCAATCTTGCTTTCTACTTGTGGTGGTGAGACAGATGCTTCTTGTATCTCTTCGCCCATCAGATTCCAGATATCTTCCATTGGTTGAGGAATATCAGTGCCTGACACAGCCCAAGCTATTATCGCTTGATCGCCGTTTCTAAATCCTTGACGTGATATCAACCAACGCAGGGCGTTGTGGGCTTTTTGAGTGACATCAAAAGAAATGCCAACCGACTGTGCGCCCTGTTTTTCTATGCTCTTTTTAGTATCGGTAAATCGACCTCTAAAGGTATATCCCGACATATCGTTTGATGAAACAAGTTTGGCTTTATCTCCTGTATGACGAAGTTTAGCGGGATGGTTGACGGCCAATGGCACCTCTTTTCCGGTGACATAACACAAACCTGTTTGCGCACTATTTTCCAATTCATACTCTACCCAAGCAGTTTGCAGAGTATGATCTTTCCAAGTGTCACTTATTGGATCACCTTGAGCTTCCACACTCCAGCAAACCAGCGCGTTACCTTGGTCAAGAACACCTTTTTCTTTCGGCAACACTTTAAATATTTTAGGTGCTTCATTTTCGCTATTTTTTGGCCAAGACAGCAACAATGCGTTTTCTTCATCAACAAACAAGACCTTACTGTCAATTAAATCTTTTACGACTGTACCCTTTTCAACATACTGTTTTACCGTTCTTGCTTTGATATGGGAGTCACTTGAGTTGCACCACTCATCAAGCTGTTTCAAATAAAAATTAAAAAACGCTTTCTTTTTTCCTCCATATTCAGGGTAATCCTTGGCAACATATTGAATTTTGTCTGCTAACGGATGTGGAGCTGCACCACTCCCAGCTCTCCCTGCCGATTTCTCCGTTGCAGGTAAAACAATCTGTGTTTTTTCTAACACCTCAGCTCGCCTAAAGTTTCCTTCGCCATCAATCGTGATTTTTATATGTGCATTTTGCAGGGTATGACTAATCGGCATCAATTGACCTGAGTCTGGCAAATCAAGCCGCATACCTGCTTCGTAGGTTTCATACAACTTCGCCATCCAGCTCATAAGTTTTTCTCCTCAATCGCTACAGATTGAAAGTTATCACCCTCTTCAAACTGTTTAGGCAACATGGAGCGAACAAAACGACTCACACTACACACCTCAGGACGAGGAAACTCAAGGATGCCTTTTGTCATTGTTGCATTCCAAAAGCGACTGTGTAGCTCATTTTTCCCCGTCTCATCGGGATAATCAAAACCATGAAACATCAATCCAAAACCCAGTTCATCTATATCATCATAAGCGCCTTGACCCTCACCAAACTCACAAGCTTCTACATAGGCCTGACAATCACGCGTCCCCAGAAAGATATCTTGCCTGCCACCTCGTTCGATTGAACGCTTGGCAATAGCGAAGTGTTTACCATCAACGTGATCGTTAGCCAGTTCGGGGCGATGCTCGTTCCATTCAAAATGCGCTTCGACCTGATACTCCACGTCGTGTAAAAAAGTATAAATAGCCAAGCTGTTGCCACCACCCCACACCAGCGGCTTTGTGCCTTTGGTTTGAGTACGCAATGACTTCATCACTCTCACCTTGTC
The DNA here is from genome assembly GCA_013151745.1 of Gammaproteobacteria bacterium. GTDB lineage: Bacteria > Pseudomonadota > Gammaproteobacteria > JAADHS01 > JAADHS01 > JAADHS01. The sequence continues at coordinate 6,346 of JAADHS010000270.1, forward strand.
CACATACCAGATAAAACTGGGCTTCCAGTAAATGGATTTCAGCACGCCTTTAATGGCTTCATAAGTGGGTAAGTGGTAGGAGCACTTTTCACCGCCGATTTTAGTCACCGGATCAGTGAACAAGGCGTAACGTCCGTATACTTTAAAACTGACGCTATTTTTGGGTTTATCATGCATTCAAATGTCTCCTAGAAAATTTGCGCTGTCATTTTGTTACAAGGCTTATCCGACAAACCAAATTCATCACTGTAATATTTTTCATCAAGATAATAGATATCTTCATCGGGCTGTATTTCATGAACGGCATTTTCGTTTTGTAATCGATTCCATACATTGGGAAATACGTTAACACTGAATTTCTGTGCCTTTTTTAATAATTCCCTATAAGTTTTCACATCAAACTCTTTTGCAACCCGCCCCAGGTCTGCAATTAAATTTTTACCCTCGTCACCATAAGGAACAATCACCGCTTGCGTCGGTGAATCAATGGCTTTAAATACCTTGCCTGCTGTCATAAATGACTGCTGAAGCAGTAAAGTATTATTGTTCCGGACAGTGTTTAATTTATTGCAACTCAACAGATTAAGTAAATCGTCATCCCTGCCCAGTCTTTTAACCGAAACGGGATAACTCATCTCCTTGGCTCGGTCATAAAAATAGTAATTAAAATATTGCTTGATTGCATCAGGTGCCAGCAAATTATCAAAACCCTCATTCATCACACGTTGCGCTTTATCCCGACCTATTTTTATATCTTTTAACAGGTCAATTTTTTCTTCATCTGGATTAACGACATGAACAGTTGATCCTTTACGCAAACCATTTCGATTACAGCGCCCGGCAGCTTGTGCGATGGAATCCAGCCCCGCGAGAAACCGTATTACTGAAGCAAAATCCACATCGACACCGGCTTCAATGAGCTGAGTGCTAATGCACAAGACGGGTTGATCCTGTTTCAATCGTTTCTTAACCTTTTCAAAAATTTCTTTGCGGTGTGCAGGGCAAAGGCTGGTACTCAGTTGGAATAGCGAATCTTTATCAATATCAGAACTTGTCTGTATTTCGAGATAAAGCTGTTGTGCCCAAGCTTTGGTATTGACAATAATCAGGCAACTACCGAATGCTCTAAATTCATCCAATGCAAGCGCAGCAATTTGCTCAGTTGTCCATCCTTCAGGGCGAACTTTGTTACTCAGCTTTACACGGTTTAAATCTTCAAACAGTTTGGGGACATTGCCGACCAGTTCATTTTCAGGCGGAATAATTAACTGCCCTTTCTCTGGTGATTTAAGTTGATCAAGCAACGGTTGTGTTGCCGTACAAAGCAATGCGGTAGTTTTGCAATAGTTAGTGATGTAGTTGAGTGCGTTGCAAAACAGGTGGGTGCAGTTAATTGGCAGTGTTTGAATCTCATCAAAGATCAATACCGTATTGGCCAGTTGGTGCATTTTTCTTGCTCCTCTGGTGCCACCTGAAAACAGCACTTCAAGAAATTGCACCATGGTCGTCATCACGATAGGCGAATCCCAATTTTCACTCACCAGTTTGCTATGCCAACTTTGTTGCTCTGGCTCCAAATTCGAGTGCTGCTCCAGTACCCAGGGTGTTGTATCCGACGAGTCTTCAATGACATCCCTGATGGCTACCGCATTCTGTTCAATAATGGAGGTAAAGGGGATGATATAGATAATTCGATCCAGCTCATGCTTCTGGGCATGGTGCAGCGCATAACGCAGACTGGCATAGGTTTTCCCGCCCCCCGTGGGAACGGTGAGCGTATAAATACCCTGCGTATCTACGGCTCGCTCGCGACAAGTATCTGAAATATTTCGTCGTAATTCATCAATGGGTTTATCACCATCAAACCCACTAATGGCCTGTTCAAGCCGCTTGATTGGTGTAGCCCAATCAACGGGCACATTATCTCTGTGTTGTTTGTTTTCAGGGCATTCAAAATCTGCGCTGTTTATACGGTCTGCATCGATCAAGCAGCTAAATAACATTCGGCTGAAAAAGCCAACATTGAACGACCTGATGGATTGATTAGGTGCCTGGGAAATGACCTTCAATTGACCCCATATGTTTTGAATAAATTCTTTATTGAGTAGCAAATCTAACTTCTCAATATAGTGTGCTGGCGCACTATTCAATGATTCGTTTTTATGAGTTTTATTATCTGGCTTACCCATTCGGTCTAAAAACCCATTCTCACCCTCTGGTTTCAGACAATCAATCAAACCGCTATGGTGAGATGCAATACATAATGCCAATATTTGGCCAACCAATTGACCTTGTGGCCCCCATTTATGGCAATTTTCCCATACCCACTGAGCGCCAGCACTTGAATGATCAATTTTTCCTTTCAAGCCCTTAAAGTCCACATAATCGTCTTCATCTGGATTAATTTTCCCAGTGGCTGATCCAATATAGGTTTGAAAATCTGAGCTGAACTTACCCATATCATGCAGTAAGCCTATTAACGTACCAGCATCGGGTACACCCAACTTAAATGCTAATCGGGCAGTGATGCCACTTACCTCAGCAAGGTGAGTGTCAAGTGATTGTTCTTTTCCATCTTTTCGCCGATGAGCTATAAATTTATTCATTATGTGTATCTATTTTTTACTTAGGGCGTTATTTATAAATTATTATGTTCAAAACATTTCTTGTAATCTTCAGATATTGACAGAGCAATGCTATTGCCATACGCCTAGATGCACAATCATCATAGAAACCACTACTCTCATCGAGAAAATAACAATTTCCCAAACTATCTAAAGTTATCAGGAGCCACAGAATACACTCATTAACATACCAAATTCTGGCAAAATTACCCGACTGGTGATGAAACGACCAACGTTTACCGAAAGTGGTAACTCTCAACACTTGGAAAAATCGTTAAGCAGGTGTTTGAAAAATAAACCCGCTCGCAGCACCACCAAAAGTAGGCACCCCGAGGCGACAGTAGGCGTATTAGTCCACGCAGGAGCAGTTACCGAGTCAGGGGTTTCATCCTCTGGATTCTGGCCTGCGCCAGAATGATGGTATTGGCCACACTACTAAAAGTAGGCATCCTGATGCGACAGATAAGCAGCAATTTTCCGCGTGGGCATAAAAAACGTGCCCACCCTACCGGGCTTTGGCTATTTCCCGAAGCTGTAATTCGTCATTTTCCTGCGCCCAACTGTTTTGTAATATCGCTGTTTTCAAGCTCAGGATAGGAAAATTGCCGAGAATATTTATTCACGCTTAGAAAATTTTTCAAAATTTTTACACTGTTTTCGTACAATACATACTCATAGCGATTGAGAATTAGGTTTAGGAAAAATTGTTATACTCTTGAAAAACAAACTAAAATTAGTTATTATTTTTGCCCATGAAAGATCTGACAGACAATGAGCTGGTGAAGTTGAGCGAAGCACATCGAGACGCAAAACGTACCAATGCAAATGCGGCTTATAAAATTAATGCCATCATATTGCTGGGTACAGGCTGGAAATTGAAGCAAGTGAAACAAGCGCTTTTACTTGACGATGAGACGCTACGATCATACGTGGAAAAATATCGTCAGGGAGGCGTAACGGCATTAATTACCACAAGCTATAAAGGCGCCCATTCACAGCTTGACAAAAAACAAATTAATCAACTTTGTAAATCATTAGAAAAGCATATTTATTTAACGACGAGTGAAGTGATTGAATATGTCAAAGATAAGTTTGGTATCGTTTATAGCCTGAGTGGAATGAGAGACCTGTTACATCGCCTGGGCTACGAATACAAGAAACCAAAACTTGTTCCGGGTAACCCGGATATAGATGCTCAGGAAGTTTTTGCGAAGCAATATGAAGCTTTTATGCTGGAAAAATCAGACGATATTGAGGTTCTGTTTATTGACGCGGTTCACCCTGAGCATAATACCCTGGCGGCTTGTGGATGGATCAAGAGCGGTCAAAAACGAGAGCTCAAAACGAATAGCGGTCGTCAACGATTGAATTTACACGGCGCGATTAATGCAGAAACCTATGAAGTTACCGTGATAGAGTCGGGCATGGTTAACACTGATTCAACCATTCAGCTGCTTGAAATACTCGATCAGAAGTACTCGTCAGCAAAAGAAATCATTTTAATTTTAGATAATGCAAAATATCATTACTCGAAAGAGGTACAAAAACACTTAAAAGATTATCCAAGAATAAGAATGGCCTTTCTACCGAGTTATTCGCCGAATCTAAACTTAATTGAGAGATTATGGCGATTTTTCAAGAAAAAAGTTTTATACAATCGATATCACGAAAATATTAAAATGTTTAGAAAGGCCTGTATCAATTTCTTTAAAAACATTCATCAATATTCCGATGAAATTGCTTCTCTAATGAGTGGCGGATTTGAAATCAATTACACCTAATTCTCAATCGCTACGAGTA
>JAADHS010000275.1 GCA_013151745.1 Gammaproteobacteria bacterium
GGGGCTTAAAAAAACGACTAAAAGAGGTTAATCTCTTCCTGGTAAATAAAGTGATAATGCGGGTACATAAGTGATGATTAACACGGCAAACAATAAAATAAAGAAAAAGGGCAGTGTTGCCTTGTAGAGCTGCATCACGGGTTTTTTAAAGCGATAGCTGGCGATAAAAAGGTTCAAGCCTACCGGGGGGGTAAAATAACCGAGCTGCATATTGGCGAGAAAGATGATGCCCAGATGAACAGGGTCGATACCATAGCCCAGTGCGACAGGCAGCAAGAGCGGAATAATCAGGATTAGTGCTGAAAAAATATCGAGCATTGCGCCAAGAATCAACAAAAAAATATTTAGCAATATTAAAAAAGCAAGAGGGCTATCAACATACTGCTTGATGGCTTCAAACATTCGGGTGGGAACATCAGCGTCAATCATGTAATTAGTTGAGGCCAAAGAAAGTCCCAGAATAATCAACAACGCGCCCACCAGAACCATTGAACTACGCATAATTCGGGGTAATTGGCTCAGCGAAATATCTCGGTAGATCAACACTTCAACGATTAATACATAGAGCGCGGTAACGGCTGCTGCTTCAGATATCGCAAAATAACCGCTATAGATACCACCCAAGACAACAAACGGAAACGGGATATCCCAACGCGACGCCCAGAGCGCCCGACGTACCTCTTGCCATTCCATAGCATGAATGGGCAAACTGCGATTTTGCCACATACTCCAGCCAGAGAGCATCAGCAACATCAAAACGCCAGGAAGAATTCCCGCTAAAAAAAGTTCATCAATCGTCAGTGATTTGCCTATGCCCATCTGCTGCACAATCACGCCATAGAGAATCAAGGGCAGTGACGGCGCAAACAACAAACCCAGACTGCCAGAAGTCGTAATCAAGCCAAGGTTAAAATTTTCCTTATAACCCGCCTGCATCAACGCGGGAAAGAGTAATGCACCCAGGGCGACAATAGTCACGCCTGAGGCGCCAGTGAAAGCGGTAAACAGCGCGCAGGCAAAGAGCGCGACAATCGCCAGCCCACCGGGCATCCAGCCAAGCAATGCTCGACTGAGTCGTACTAGTCGCGCGGGTGCCTGACCCTCACTAAGTAAATAACCCGCAAAGGTAAACAACGGGATCGATACCAGCATTGGCATCTCGGCCAGCCGGAAAAATTCAATCGCCATTACCGCGAGATCAATTTCAGACTGATAGAAACCCCACATCGCTCCGGCGGCAATTACTGCAAACAGTGGCGCACCAAGCAGCGCCAGGATAATCAACAACAGCGTAACTAACACTATGAATGACTACTCTTGCGAACTAGTGCCACGCACTGAGCCATAAAAGTAACGCTACAACGCAAGGCGATCAGCCCAAAACCAAATGGAATGATGACCTCACATAGCCATGCCGGTACCGACTCGAAAGCGACAGTGCCGTCTTCATATTCCATCATCACAAAACGCGCACTATGATAGCTTAGTAGGCCGCAAACCAAAGCGGTAAAGAGATCTAGAAGAGCCTGGTTCATCCCTTTGGTTCGGGGCGACAAAAAACGCGACAATAAGTCGATACTGATATGGTTTTGCTCACGGGTAGCAACCATGGCCCCCAACATAGCGACCCACAACACTAAAATGCTCAGAGAAATATCTCCCCAAGCCAGACCACTGTCCCAGAAGTTGCGCATGATGATCTGCGTACTGGCCAGTGCAATCATAATAAATAGCGCCAGCGCCAACAGGCTGTTTTCAACAAAGGTAATGGTGCGATTGAAGATTTGCATAGTGTCGTCGCTTTTTGATGGCAGGAATCAATTGATTTCCATCTGTTGGTGCGAAGAGGTCGTTTGCCGATAGTCATCAAGATGTTGTTGCAAGATGGCGATTATTTTTTTTGACAACACCCCTTTTTCAGACATGGTTTTCTCGACGTTTTGCCGAATGGCAAACCATTGCCCGGTTAACTCAGGTGCAATTTTGACAAAGGTAATACCTTGATCTTGTAGTGCTTGACGGGCACTGATATCATCTTTGCGATTCAACTCATTGAGCCGTTCAAAGGTCTGCCCCATGACCTTGGTGACAATCTGCTGATCCTCTGTACTCAGGCGTTTGAACCGTTTATTACTAATGATCATTGAGGCGTAAAGATAGGAAAGGGGTTCATCCATCAAGTATTTCACCTGAGTGTGCCATTGTAAAGCAATCGCACCGCTAGCAGAACCCGCGATCGTATCAATCAACCCGGTCTGCAAACCCGTCAATACATCAGAAAGCGCCAGTGAAACAGGCTTAACACCGATCGACTCAAATGCTGTACGGCTGACCTCGTCATTTTGTGGCACCCAAACCTTTTGCCCTTTGAAATCATCAACCACTTTGATTGACTGATTTGACATTAAATAGGCAAACCCGCCCTCAGCAAAGCCAAAGCTGATAAAACCCTCTTTTTTTAAACCTTCGATGAGTAATGGATCCATTTTTTGTCGAACATAGTCAACTTCGTCGAAAGAACGAAAGATAAAGGGAACACTATATATACCGATGTCGGGATAAATCGCGGCCAAACCACCGCTAACAATGGCACCACCGTGTAACTGACCAATACGAATTTTACGTAATACACTCTTATCATTCCCCATGATTCCACCAGGGAAAAAGCGGAATTTAACACGCCCTTCGGTGCCCTGTTTGATTTCATCCGCACCCTTTCGCATTTCATTCATCCACGCCGTACCATCTGGAGCAATGGTGGCTATTTTGAACGTTAATGCCTGTGCTGGCAGAGCAATAACCAGCAGAACACATATCATCAATAAACGTTGCATTTGTTCAGTCCTCAAAATAAGCGGCAGAGCTTGCCAATAGTTGACGCGCTTGTTTTTGTGCCAGCATGTTGCTTAGAGTCAGGCCGTTTTCTTCCGGATCAGCCGTTAATACCTCGTTAAGTAACCGATCATGCAGCTCCTGATCAAACATGAGCCTTGCATAACGCCGCGCATACTCCACCTTAACATAAAGATTGCGACCCTCTGAGTACTCTATGGCACGCTCAAAGTGTGCACGCCCCACTTCAGGTTTGCCTCCCAGAGCAGGCGGACGCAAGGTACGCAGTACGCCGAGGTAGAGTTGAGCTTGACCCCGCTCATAACGCTCATCCAGGGTAACGATTCTCTCAAAGGTAAGTTCTACCTTAGGCAATTCTGCGACAGCACGGAAGTCGCTACTATGAGCCTGTATCCAGCCAACCCAAGCCGTGGCGTAACCATAAAGCTGAGGTAGGTTTTTGTTTTCTACCGTGGCAATTTCTCGCGAAAAATCCTCAAAAGCCCCTTTTTCGTATTGACACACATTGGGGTGTGATTGACACAGTGCTCGTCGACCATAGTCATGCGCCTTTGTGGAAAGCCGGGCTGCACGTTGTACATCGTCTACAAAGACACTGGCATAGGTATCGTAAAGACGAGCACCCGCAAGCAGTAAGTCTTCGTTATCTGGGTCTTGGATAATAAAACCATCAATCAGCAGCAAGTAAGCCGGTTGGCCGTCGCGTACGGTAGCCAGATCATTTTGATTGGCAATACCCATTGCAAGGCCATCCGCTATGTTGCGCATCGCCGTAGAAGCACACCCCAAGAGAAAGAGAGTGCAAAAAAACAGGCCAGCAAACCTGACTGTGTTTTGTGTCTTCAATATACCACTCTTAATTTGATATAGTTAATGAGCGTTAGTCAATATTCCAATTAACCTATCCGGTATTCATCTACAGAACAAGCACCAGACAGACTCAAAGCGTTTGAGATTGAACTTGGATCCCGCAAGTGATCGTGCTCGCAGGATGTAAGTTAAAGTTGATGCCTGATTTTTGCTATCACCTCTGCAGTTGCAGGGCGCTCACCGCGCCACAGATAAAAAGACTCCGCAGCCTGCTCTACCAGCATACCTAAACCATCTATGGTTCTCTTTGCACCGTGCTCTGCTGCCCAACTCATAAAAGAAGTGGGTTGGTCACCATACATCATGTCGTAACAACAATTTTTATGAATGATACTCGCGGGAAGTGGCGGTACTTCGCCTTGCAAACTCGCAGCAGAGCCATTAATAATTAAATCAAAGGTTTGTCCGGATAAGTCGCTAAATGAAGACGTCTTAAGTGTTCCTAGTGATGCGAAATGTTGAACCAGCTCTGTTGCCTTCGACATGGTTCTATTCACCATCGTTACACATTCGGGACGACAAGCTAAAATAGGTGCCAAAACACCCCTGACTGCACCGCCTGCGCCAATAACTAAGACCTTCGCAGCTTTGATATCAATTTTGTGGTTCTCTATTAAATCAACAACCAGACCTTGACCGTCGGTATTATCACCATAAAGTTCACCATCGGCTTTAATAACAAACGTATTGACTGCACCCGCCAATTCGGCTCGATCACTGCGTTTATCAGCCAAATGCCAAGCTTCTTGTTTAAAGGGGACAGTGACATTCAACCCTTGGCCTCCGGATTTCTGAAACTCAGAGACCGCGGCATTAAACCCCCCTTTTTCTACAAGCATGGCCTCATAGCGCAAGCAGGCATTCGTTTGTGCTGCAAACAAGGCATGGATTTGCGGTGATTTACTATGCGCAACGGGGTTACCCATCACCGCATAACGATCTTTATTCATCGATTGCCGAGCCATTCTGCAACGCGTTTTGCATAGTAGGTCAAGATGCCATTGGCACCTGCTCGTTTCATTGCAATCAATGCCTCTAATACCACGGCTTTTTCATCTAACCAGCCTTTTTGGCTGGCGGCAGTCAGCATGGCGTATTCGCCGCTGACTTGATAGACATAAACGGGTACAGCCAATTCTTTTTTAATGCGATAAACAATATCCAGATAAGGCATTCCGGGCTTAACCATGACCATATCTGCACCTTCACTTAGATCTAGAGCGACTTCCCAAAGCGCTTCGTCACTATTTGCCGTATCCATTTGGTAACTGTATTTGTTGCCGGCCCCTAAATTGGCTGCTGACCCTACGGCATCCCTAAAAGGACCATAATAGGACGACGCATATTTTGCCGAATAAGCCAAAATGCGGGTATGAATATGTCTATTTTTCTCTAAAGCATCGCGGATGTCACCAATGCGTCCATCCATCATATCTGAAGGTGCGACCACATCCGCCCCCGCCTCAGCATGGGATACCGCCTGCTTAACCAGCACCGCAACCGTTTCATCATTCAAAACGTAACCTGTCTTATCGATTAGCCCGTCCTGACCATGAGTTGTAAACGGATCTAACGCAACATCCGTAATCACGCCTAAATTTGGAAAATTTTTTTTAATCGCACGAACAGCACGTTGTGCTAACCCGTCCGGGTTGAACGCTTCACGAGCATCTAAAGATTTAACCTCCGTTGGCGTAACAGGAAAAAGCGCAATAGCAGGAATATTTAACTGTGAAATTTGCTCAGCTTCTTTGAGCAACTCATCGAGACTCACACGCTCTACACCGGGCATGGATGGCACATTTTCACGGCACCCCTTGCCCTCTAAAACAAACATGGGGTAAATCAAATCATCTGTGGTAAGAACGGTTTCACGCATCAAGCGTCGAGAAAAATCGTCCTTACGCATTCTCCGCATACGACTTTTAGGGTACTGCTTTCCACCTACGGTGATACTTGACATATCCTTACCCACGCTTGGGTTTTCTTTTTTTCGCCGCCGATTTTTTGACTATTTTTTTCTTTGTTGTTTTCTTAGCAATTGCCTTTTTAACTACTTTTTTCTTTGCCGTTTTTTTGGCGACCGCCTTTTTAACTACTTTTTTCTTTGCCGTTTTCTTAGCAGCCGCCTTTTTAACCACTTTTTTCTTTGCTGCTTTCTTAGCGACCGCTTTTTTAACTATTTTTTTCTTTGTTGTTTTTTTGGCGACTGCCTTTTTAACTACTTTTTTCTTTGCTGCTTTCTTAGCGACCGTTTTTTTAACTATTTTTTTCTTTGCCGTTTTTTTGGCGACCGTTTTTTTAACTATTTTTTTCTTTGCCGTTTTCTTGGCGGCCGCCTTTTTAACCATTTTTTTCTTTGCCGTTTTTTTAGCAACTGCCTTTTTAACTACTTTTTTCTTCGCTGCGGCTTTCTTTGCCTGTGTGGTAGTGGCAGTTTTCTCTTTTTCCTCCGCTTCTTTTTTTTCTTTAGCTTTAGCAGCAGCTCTTATAGCTGCATCTTTTGCCCGTGCCTCTTTTATCATTTTCGCCTTTTTTTCGGCTGTTTTTCTCTCTTTTGCAGCTCTTTTTTCTTCTTCGGCAGCTTTTTTTTCGGCAATTTCTTTGCGTAAAACTGGCAATTCAACAACTGGTTTTTCAGGGGGTACTGGAATAGACTGGAGATCCAGCTGTGCCTGCGCTTGCACCATATCTGTTATTGCACGATCAATAGCAGCATAAACATCTGCTATTTCACCAATACCTTGTACCACTCGCAATTTACCTTGTTCTTTATAATAGGCAATAACAGGCGTAGTTTGAGCTTCATAAACTTTCAACCGGTTAGATATGGTTTCTTCATTATCATCCGCTCTGTGGCGTAAATTACCACCGCACTTGTCACAACGGTCTTCTAATTTAGAGGGCGAAGAATACACGTTATACATCTGACCACAGGACTCGCAGGTTCGACGCCCAGTCAAACGTTGCATCAAGACATCGAAATCCACTTCAACCAACAAAGCCAACTGCAGCGGCTTAGCCATTTGCTCTAACATTTGATCCAATGCTTCAGCTTGAGGGATGTTGCGAGGAAAACCATCCAAAACGAAACCATTTTGTGCGTCAGGCTGTGATAATCTTTCTTTTATCATGCCTAATACGATGTCATCCGATACCAGACGCCCCTCCTCCATCGCTGCTTTTGCCTGTAACCCCAATGGCGTACGCGCAGTCACCGCCTCGCGTAGCAAATCACCAGTAGATACCTGCGGAAATTGATATTTTTCAACCAGCAATTTTGCCTGAGTTCCTTTCCCTGACCCGGGCGCCCCCAATAACACAATTCTCATAACAGCGTTCCACTCCTAGATGTTAGCTGATTTTGACAAGCACTTAAATAGACTCAACCTAACGCTTGCGCGAGGCTAAGTCAATGAATTTTCATTATATACCTGTGACAATTGAGATTTAAACCTAGAAAACGCAGTTGGACGCGAATGTACCTCAAGGGCACTTCTTCCTGGGCGTATAGTGCAAGATATTGATTCGAATAGCGTAGCGGGGAAAACCGAGGTCACCTTGGCGGTGATGAGACTTTTCCCGTTACGTTAGGCGGATCAAGAGCTTGTATCTAGGAAACCGAGCATAAATGCTATACATCGTGGATCAACTGCATTTTTTAGGTTAAACGTAATTTACCTTCCCTTTTTATAGTACCCCTCCGAAAATTTCAAGCCTGGTTTAATAAAAAAAATAAAAGTACATGGTCTCTATCGTTTCAAAAAAATTAGATCCTGATGTTTTTAGAGTCGGCTGAATTTAAAGGTACGAACGGACTTTTTATGGTTTGATCTGGATCGACCCCAAGTCAATTTCCATTCCTAAACCTAAAAAACTTACGGCAACTAACAAGAAGCACGAAAACAAAGTGGTTGACCTCAACAAGACATCAAGGTTAGTGTCAAAACCAGCGATTTCAATAGCAAAAATAACTCAAGGAGAGGAGTCATGAAAAAACGAAACGCCTTCTATGCACAATCCGGGGGCGTCACTGCCGTTATCAACGCCTCAGCATGTGGCTTGATCGAAACAGCTCGGAAACATAAAGACAAAATGGGCAAGGTCTACGCCGGACGCAATGGCATCATCGGCGCTTTGACAGAGGATCTCATCGACACCAGTAAAGAATCAGCATCTGCCATCGCCAAACTTCGCCACACACCAGGGGGCGCTTTTGGCTCCTGTCGCTACAAATTAAAAAGTCTGGATGAAAATAGAGCTGAATATGAACGTCTTATTGATGTATTTCAGGCTCATGATATAGGGTATTTTTTTTACAACGGGGGTGGCGACTCGCAAGATACCGCGTATAAAATTTCTCAGATAGGCGAACTGCTTGACTACCCTATTACTTGCATTGGCATTCCGAAAACCATCGATAATGATCTACCGATCACTGATAATTGCCCTGGCTTCGGCTCAGTTGCCAAATATGTGGCCGTATCAACAAAAGAAGCGGCTCTCGATGTGCGCTCTATGTCTAAAAGTTCGACCAAAATTTTTGTTATGGAGGTTATGGGTAGGCATGCTGGCTGGATTGCCGCAGCAGGAGGTTTAGCGGCTCAGGAAGAAGGCGATGCTCCTCATATTATTTTATTTCCGGAAATCGCGTTTAACGAAAAAAAATTCCTCAGTCGCGTCAAACAATCTGTCAAGCGATATGGTTATTGCGTTATTGTCGCGTCAGAAGGGGTACGTGATGAAAGCGGACGATTTCTAGCAGAAGCAGGAAGTAAAGATGCCTTTGGCCACGCTCAACTCGGTGGTTTAGCTCCGGTGTTAGCTGAATTAATTAAACAACAGCTTGGCTATAAATATCACTGGGCCGTTGCCGATTATCTACAACGCGCTGCACGCCATATTGCCTCAAAAAATGACGTTGCCCAAGCCTATGCGCTTGGCAAAGCGGCAATGGAATTAGCATTAAAAGGTAAAAATGCAGTGATGCCAACCATCGTTCGAAAATCAGACAAGCCTTATCGTTGGTCTATTGGCTCTGCCTTATTGGCCGACGTTGCCAACGTTGAGAAAATGATGCCCAGAAACTTCATCTCCAGAAATGGCTTCGAAATAACGGATACTTGCCGAACGTACCTGGAACCCCTGATACAAGGAGAAGACTACCCCCCTTATCGCAAGGGTTTGCCCCAATATGTCACATTAAAAAATATTGCTGTACCAAAAAAGTTGAAAAAACGGTTTAAGGTTTCACTGTAAAAAGTCAGGGCTATTGATTGTCGTCGTTCACCCATCGCAAAGTTTGGGGGAGCATACTTAATCCAGAAAACGCAGTTGGACGCGAATGTACCCCAAGGGCACTTCTTTCAGGGCGTATAGTGCAAGTAGTGATTCGAATAACGTAGCAGGAAAAATCGTATTTACCTTAATTGGTGATCAGATTTTTTCTTGTATAGTCAGGCGGATAAAAGCTTGAGCTATAGATCGTGGATCAACTGATTTTTCTAGGTTAAAGCTTATGCCCAGGTGCTACGGTAATAAAGGTCGGGTTGGCCTGTCTGTCTGACCCTCTTTTTTTATTCCGGTTATAAAGTAAGTAAAGGTGCAATAACTAGGCTGACGATAGCCATAACATTAATCAGTATATTCATGGATGGTCCTGAGGTATCCTTAAAGGGGTCGCCTACGGTATCACCGACAACAACAGCCGTGTGGACATCAGACCCTTTACCACCCAAATTTCCTTTTTCTACATATTTTTTTGCATTATCCCAGGCTCCCCCTGCATTGGCCATCATCAATGCCATCATCCATCATCACACAACCCAATAATGCACCAGCTAACATGCCCCCTAGCGCTTCTGCACCCAAGCCAAAACCAACCACGACGGGAGCGGCCACAGCTAAAACCCCTGGCAATATCATCTTTCTTAAAGCCGCATCGGTAGCAATTTTTATACAGCGTGCATTATCTGGTTGAGCGGTACCTTCAAGCAGACCAGGAATTTCCTTGAACTGGCGACGAATCTCTTTGATCATGTCAAAAGCGGCATCACCCACTGCTGTCATCGTAATTGAGGCCACCAACAGCGGAAAAATCCCGCCCAAAAACAGGCCTATCAGCACCTTTGGTTCGCTCAAAAGCAGAGAAAATTCAGGGTTATGTAATGTCACTGTTTCAACAAAAGCGGCAATAATCGCCAATGCGGCCAAAGCAGCAGCACCAATAGCAAAGCCTTTACCTATCGCCGCAGTGGTATTACCTAGCTCGTCCAGGGAGTCCGTAATTTTACGGGTGTCTTCTCCAAGCTTGGCCATTTCGGCGATTCCCCCCGCATTGTCCGCTACTGGTCCATAGGCATCAATGGCCATCGTAATCCCCACCGTTGCCAACATGCCTACTGCGGCAATACCGACACCATACAAACCGACCATTTCGCTGGATACATAAATAATGGCGCTAATGGTTAACATGGGTATGGCAACGGATTGCATCCCTACGGCTAAACCAGAAA
>JAADHS010000073.1 GCA_013151745.1 Gammaproteobacteria bacterium
GAATTTATTCATTGACATTGTCATGTTGTGGATTGTATTATTCTTTTACTAGGCGGAAGAGCTTAATTGTTATAATATCAGTTTAAGCTGGTCTTATGTTTCGAAATTTAACGTTGCAGTTGACTCTTGCATTTAGAGCAGGTCAACGTTGTTACTGAATACGCCATTCGACAGTATTGCTTTGAGCGTGGGATAACCGGCTTTAGGTGAGTACAACGTTTACACCGGTCGAATGGCGTTTTTTTAAATGATTTCGTGAACTTTCCGCGCAAAAATGTTGAAACCTGAATGGCTTAGGGTTAGACTATGAGCCGTTCAATCGGGGGGGGCCGGTTCTATGTAGCCCTGAGGAAAGCGCACAGGGTTGTTTGGATAGAAAGTGCATATTCCTTAAGTATAATGTAAGGCCCCGTGAAGGGGCTTTTTATTTTGCGGGATACTGGATATTTTCAAAATGGGCCTCTGGCCCATTTTTGTTTTATGGTGTGTGATGCATGAGTAAGCGAATAACCTTGCTGCTAGAAGAATTATTTGAGCCTGTTGTGTCAGGGCTGGGCTATGAATATGTGGGTGTAGAGTATTTGCCTCAGGGGGCACGTTCAATGTTGCGTGTCTATATTGATGCAGCAGAGGGTGTGAATGTTGATGACTGTGCGACAGTGAGTCATCAAATAAGTGGCGTACTTGATGTCGAAGATCCCATTTCAGCTCAGTATGTTTTGGAAGTGTCTTCACCCGGATTGGATCGACCTTTATTTAAGCTGGCAGATTATAAAAAATTTGAAAACAGAGTCATTGATGTAAAATTGGTTGTTCCCTTGAACGGCCGACGTAAATTTAAGGGCGTTATTAACGCCAGTGACGAAGAAAATATTATTATTAATGTCGATGGGGAGAATTTTGAAATCCCTTTCATACAAATAGAAAAAGCACGCTTGGTACCCAAAATTTTTTAGAGGATTGTGTCAATGAGCAAAGAAATCCTGTTGGTTGTAGATGCCGTGTCGAATGAAAAAGGCGTAAGTAAAAGCGTCATTTTTGAGGCAGTAGAGGAAGCATTGGCTGCGGCGACCAAAAAAAAACACCAAGAAGATATAGATGCACGAGTTTGTATAGACCGTGAAACGGGTCACTATGACACTTTTCGTCGGTGGCTCGTTATCGACGGCACCGAGGTGGAATTAGAGTATCCCGATCGTCAATTATTACTTGACGATGCACAGCAACAACAAGCAGGTGTTGCGTTAGGCGACTATATAGAAGAACCTATTGATTCTGTTACTTTTGGTCGGATCGCTGCACAAACAGCAAAACAAGTTATTGTGCAAAAGGTGAGAGAGGCTGAGCGTGCCCAAGTGGTAGAAGCTTATCGAGACCGAGTCGGTGACTTGGTTACGGGCGTGGTTAAGCGGGCAGATCGAAATGGTATATCTATAGATCTGGGAGGTATGGCCGATGCGTATATTTCTCGGGATAATTTGATTCCGCGGGAAGCGGTTCGTCCCGGTGATCGTATCAGAGGCTATCTGAAAGAAGTTCGTTCAGAAGCCAGAGGCCCACAACTATTTGTAAGTCGTTCAGCACCCGAATTATTGCTTGAGCTGTTTAAGCTGGAAGTTCCCGAGGCAGGGGAAGGTTTGATAGATATTATAAGTGCGGCCAGAGATCCTGGGCTGAGAGCAAAAATTGCAGTTAAAACTAACGATGAACGTATCGACCCCGTCGGCGCTTGTGTGGGGATGCGGGGTTCACGAGTACAAGCGGTTTCAAATGAGCTGGGTGGCGAACGTATAGATATTATTCTTTGGGATGATAATGCTGCGCAGTATGTGATCAACGCCATGTCTCCCGCTGAAGTTGTTTCTATCGTTGTCGACGAAGATACACATAGTATGGATGTTGCTGTGTTAGAAGATGATTTGTCACAAGCTATCGGTCGCGGTGGACAAAATATACGATTGGCGAGTCAGTTAACCGGTTGGACGCTGAATGTCATGACGGAAGCGGAAGCTGAAGAAAAAAGTGAAGTTGAAGCAGACAAGGTGCAAAACGTATTTATGGCAGAGTTGGATGTTGATGCAGATGTGGCTGTCATCCTGGTTCAGGAAGGTTTTTCCAGCCTAGAAGAAATAGCGTATGTGCCGGTTAATGAAATGCTTGCTATTGAAGAATTTGATGAAGAAATGGTTGAAGAACTTAGAAATAGAGCAAGAGATTTGCTCATAACTAAGGCATTAACAACGGAAGAGCATGTGGGTGATGCGCCGGAGCCTGCGGATGATTTGTTACAGCTTGAAGGGATGGATGATGACCTGGCAAAGAAGCTGGCGGTGCATGGAATTGTGACGCAGGAAAATTTAGCCGAGCAATGCCTGGATGAAGTAATGGAAGTGGAAGGCATGGAAGAAGAGCGGGCTAAAGCACTTATCATGGCGGCGCGAGCGCCTTGGTTTGATCAAGAAGCGCAAGGGTAAATCAAGAGGAAGCGACGCATGGCAGAGATCACCGTAAAACAGTTAGCGGATGTGGTAGGCATACCTATAGATAAGCTATTAGGGCAATTGCAGGAAGCGGGTGTGATTGCTGCGAATGAAGATGCGCGAGTATCCGACCAGGAAAAAATGAAGCTTTTACAATATTTAAGAGAACATCGTGATGGCTCATTAAAGAGTAACGAGGAAGGGGCTTCAGTTAAAAAAATCACCTTGCGTCGAAAAGTGGTAGGCGAGTTAAAACAAAATACAAGTACTGGAAAAAGTCGCAAGGTCAGCGTTGAGGTACGCAAACGTCGTACCTATGTTAAACGTGAAGCTGTAACTGAAGACGCTGTAGATCAGGTAGAGAATGAAAACCAACCGGCTGCGCCGCCGCAAAAAAAGATAGAGAAAGACCCTCAGCAAGTAGAATTAGAGGCAAAACAGGCAGCAGAAGCTGCAGTGGCTTTACAAGTAGCAGAAGCAGAAAGAGCGGCGGCCACAGCCGTGGTTCACGCAGCAGCTGAAGTTCAGGCTGCGGCAGAAGCAAGGCTGGTTGCTGATGAAGCTCGAAAAGTGGAACTGAAGGTACAAGAAAAAGCCAAAGCGACGGCTGAAGCTGC
Organism: Gammaproteobacteria bacterium; assembly: GCA_013151745.1. Lineage (GTDB taxonomy): Bacteria > Pseudomonadota > Gammaproteobacteria > JAADHS01 > JAADHS01 > JAADHS01. The sequence goes on from JAADHS010000073.1 coordinate 3,098, forward strand.
AGCCGTCGCTACAGCTCAAGCAGCCACACAATACAAAGATAAAGATGCGAGTAAGCGTGCGGGAGTAAAAGAAAATCATGGAGGACGTCATGATAAGCGGGGAGGGCGTAGAGAACTTCATGTGGCTAAAGGGAAGACAGGGCGCCGAGGAAAGAAACAAAAAGGCCGGCAGTCTGTACCCGCTGCACCTACAGGCAAGCATGCTTTTGAAAAACCAACTGCGCCGGTCGTCAGAGAAGTTATAGTTCCTGAGACCATTACCGTCACAGAACTTGCCCAAAGAATGTCAGTTAAAGCTGCTGAAGTTATTAAGCTGATGATGGGCTTGGGTAGCATGGTGACTATAAACCAGGTGCTTGATCAGGAAACAGCTTCTCTAGTCGTTGAAGAAATGGGGCACACGGTCAAACTGTTAAAAGAAAATGCGCTCGAAGAAGCGATAGAAGTGACGGATTATGGCGATGCTGAACTTATTTCTCGCTCACCTGTAGTGACGATTATGGGTCATGTTGACCATGGCAAGACTTCGTTATTGGATTATATTCGTCTCTCTAGTGTTGCCTCTGGTGAGGCAGGCGGTATTACGCAGCATATTGGCGCTTATAACGTTGCAGTAAAAGAGCGTGGCAGTATTACATTCCTGGATACGCCAGGCCATGCTGCATTTACAGCGATGCGTGCTCGTGGTGCAAAATTGACAGATATTGTTGTGTTGGTTGTTGCTGCAGATGATGGCGTTATGCCACAAACAAAAGAAGCGGTTGTGCATGCACAAGCTGCTGGTGTTCCTCTTGTTGTTGCGGTCAATAAAATGGATAAACCAGACGCACAACCTGATCGGGTGAAACAAGAGTTGTCTGCATTGGAAGTGGTGCCGGAAGATTGGGGTGGCCATACTCAGTTTATCCCCGTTTCGGCTAAAACAGGTGATGGCATCGATAACTTGCTTGAGGCTATTATTTTACAAACTGAAATGATGGAGCTAAAGGCGCCAACGAATATACCCGCACGTGGAACCGTGGTTGAAGCCCGATTAGACAAAGGGCGGGGGCCTGTTGTCACGGTGTTGGTACAGAGTGGCACGTTAAAAAAAGGAGACGTGTTGCTTGCTGGACAGGAATATGGACGAGTGCGTGCTGTTCTTGATGAAAATGGAAAAATGTTGAATGAAGCAGGGCCCTCTATACCGGTAGAAATTCTGGGTTTGTCTGGTGTGCCTAATGCCGGAGACGAATCGGTTGTCGTTGCCGACGAAAAAAAGGCAAGGGAAATTGCCTTGTTCCGACAAGGAAAGTTCAGGGAAGTGAAGCTTGCCAAACAACAAGCGGCCAAACTCGAAAATATGTTTTCGAGTATGGAGAAAGGAGAAGTCAGTCATCTTAATATGGTCTTGAAAACTGATGTTCAAGGCTCGGCTGAAGCACTGATGGAGTCTCTTACTAAACTTTCTACTGATGAAGTTAAAGTTAAAATTATTGCCAGTGCAGTGGGGGGGATTACTGAGTCTGATGTTAATTTAGCAGTTGCCTCTAACGCGGTAATGGTTGGCTTTAATGTCCGTGCTGATGCGGGTGCCAAACGTTTAGTCGAAGATAACGAACTGGATTTACGTTATTACAGTGTGATTTACGATGTTATTGAAGACGTGAAGCAGGCACTAACGGGGATGTTGGCGCCAGAATTCAAAGAAGAAATTATCGGCTTGGCTGAAGTGCGAGATGTTTTTCGTTCGCCCAAATTTGGTAACGTTGCAGGTTGTTTGGTGGTTGATGGTACGGTAAAACGGAGCAATCGAATTCGTGTGTTGAGAGATAATGTTGTGATATATGAAGGTGAACTGGAGTCGTTACGTCGATTTAAAGACGATTTGAGCGAAGTACGTTCCGGTATGGAATGTGGTATCGGTGTGAAAAATTATAATGACATCAAAGTGGGTGATCAAATCGAAGTCTATGAACGAGTCGAAGTAAAACGTTCTTTGTAAAACAGGTGACCAACTGAGATGGCACGAGAGTTTAGTCGTACAGAGCGCGTGGCCGGCCAATTGCAACGAGAGCTTGCGTTAATTTTGCGCAAGGAAATGAAAGACCCTAGATTGATTCGTGCGTCTTTTACTTCGGTTGTTGTTAGTCGCGACTTAGGTCATGCAAAAATATATTTTACTTTAATCGATAGTCTCGCAGACGAGCGAGAGGCTGTTTTAAAGGTGCTGAATAACGCCGCTGGATTTATTCGTCACCAATTAGGTCAAACAATGCGGATGCGCTCCATTCCCCAGCTGAAATTTTACTATGATGTCGTGATTGAACATGCCAACGAGTTATCGGCCTTAATAGATTCGGCGATTGCGGCGGATCAATCTTTGCCGGATGACGGCGAAGACGAGGGAAAAAGTGGCAAAAAATCGTAAAGGACGTTCAGTCAATGGAATTTTGTTGTTAGATAAGGCTGCAGGACTCACTTCCAATGCTGCTTTGCAACAAGTGAAACGTTTGTATTCAGCGCAAAAAGCGGGGCATACAGGCAGCCTAGATCCTTTGGCGACGGGCATGTTGCCTATTTGTTTTGGTGAAGCAACAAAAATGTCCACTTTTTTGCTGAATGCCGATAAACGCTATCAGGTTACGATCAAGCTGGGCGTGACGACGGCGACCGGTGATGCTGAAGGCGAAATAATAAAACAGTGTGCCGCATCGCATATTACGCTCGATCAAATTCAGTCGGTTATCCCTGGTTTTATTGGTTTGCAGATGCAAATTCCGCCTATGTATTCTGCATTGAAGGTGGATGGGCAACCCCTGTATAAATTGGCGAGAAAAGGAAAAACAATAGCAAGAAAACCCCGCGAGATTACATTATTTGATATAAAAATAGGCGGGCTGAAAAATGAAGAATTGATGCTGGAGGTGCATTGCTCAAAGGGCACTTATATTCGCACCTTGGCAGAAGATATTGGCGAGGCATTGCAATGTGGCGGTCATGTCTCGGCACTAAGACGTCTTGATGTTGCTAATTTCGCAGCGGCAAACATGCTTGCTTTTTCTGATTTGGAATGTCTGGCAAAGGCTGGCGTTGAAGCTCTGGATGCACCGCTTTTACCAATGGAAGCGGCCTTGTATCAATTGCCCATCGTGAACATATCAGATGATATGGCCTACTATTTGACACAGGGGCAGGCCGTTTTGGTTCCTAAAGCACCACGCAAAGGTTATGTTCAGTTACTACAAGGTGGCCATGCTTTTATCGGAGTGGGCTGCGTCCAGGAAGATGGTCGTATTGCACCTAAGCGGATGCTGAATCTCTAGCCCCCATTTTTCACAGAAACGCGCGAAAATCGAGCGTCCCTGTGAAAAATGGGGGTAGCCGTTATGTGATTGTTTTTGTTGTGATTACCGAGATGTTCATGAAGGAATGAAATTTATGTGAGTGTATCCTTGCCATTGCTTTGAATTCATTGGTAAAATATGCTGTTTTTTATTATTGTTGTTAAATTTTAGGAGTTGCCCATGCCTCTCGCTACTGCAACCACAGAAAAAGTGGTTAATGAGTACAAGAGAACAGAAAATGATACTGGATCACCCGAGGTTCAGGTCGCGTTATTATCAGCACGGATTGAACAGTTATCCGGACATTTTAAAACGCATAACCATGATCACCACTCGAGGCAGGGTTTACTGCGGATGGTGAGTCAACGTAGAAAGTTACTGGATTATCTCAAAGGTAAAGATGTTCAGCGTTATCGTGACTTGATTAGTAGTCTTGGATTGCGTCGCTAGTTAACATTTATTAATTGCATTTAAATTATCAAGCTAAGGGCTGGCGTAAAAATTAATTCACATTTTGGGCGTCAAGACGCTCGCCCAGCAAGGCGATAAGAGGGCGAATAGCGAGCGAGCTATTCAACCGACGAACAAAGCTTCCGCGTCCTTGCTCACGCTCCTTGCCTACATCCCTGCAGGCAACGTAGCGGGGTGAAATGGATTGGCAACCCAGAATGTAAATTAATTTTAAAGACAGCCCTAAAGCGAACCGCAAGGAAAGAAAGTGAATCCTATTAAAAAGACATTTCAGTATGGCAGTCATACGGTAACGATGGAAACGGGAGAAATCGCCAGGCAAGCCGGGGGAGCGGTCTTGTGCAGTATGGGTGATACTTCGGTTTTGGTGACCACTGTAGCTAAAAAGGACGCCGAAGAAGGTCGCGATTTTTTCCCACTTACGGTTAATTATCAGGAACGCACTTATTCTGCCGGAAAAATTCCAGGTGGTTTTTTCAAACGTGAGGGGCGACCTTCCGAAAAAGAAACACTGACATGTCGATTGATTGATCGACCTTTGCGACCGCTCTTTCCTAAAGGGTTTACTAACGAAGTTCAAATCATTGCAACCGTTGTTTCTTTAGACTCTGAAATTGATCCTGATATTCCTGCCATTATTGGTTCTTCTGCCGCTGTAGCACTCTCCGGCGCACCCTTTAGTGGTCCTGTTGGTGCCGCCCGGGTGGGTTATATTGATGGGCAATACATTTTAAACCCAGGCAAAACAGAATTACAAAATGCGGAGCTGGATCTTGTCGTAGCCGGCACTGAATCGGCTGTTTTAATGGTGGAATCAGAAGCGATTGGTTTGCCGGAAGAGACCATGTTGGGTGCCGTGATGTATGGTCATGAGCAGATGCAAGTGGTTATTCAAGCTATTCGAGAACTCACCGCAGAGGCTGGCGTCATCTCCTGGGATTGGCAAGCACCGGCGACGGATGAGGCTTTATTGTCAGCGGTTCGTGAAGCGGCAGCCAGTAGTTTAACAACCGCCTATGGGATTAGTGAAAAACAAGCTCGGTATGATCGCTTAACGGAAATCAGAACTGAAGTGGCAACGCAGTTATCTGCAGGAGACGAGAATGTCTGGAGTGCTGCTCAGATAAAAGAAACCATAGGTAAAGTAGAAAAAGAAATCGTCAGGGGTCGGGTTTTAGCGGGGGAGCCTCGCATCGATGGGCGGACTCTGGATACGGTTCGTCCGATTACTATTCGCACGGGTGTGTTGCCTCGAACACATGGTTCTGCGTTATTTACACGGGGTGAAACACAGGCCTTGGTTGTGACCACTTTAGGTACGGATCGGGATGCGCAGATTATTGATGCTATTGAAGGAGAAAAAAAGGATCCCTTCATGTTGCATTATAATTTTCCACCTTATTGTGTTGGTGAAACAGGGTTTGTGGGTAGCCCTAAACGACGTGAAATCGGTCATGGTAAATTGGCTAAGCGCGGTGTTGCGGCGGTTATGCCGGATATGGATGAATATCCCTATGTCGTTCGCGTTGTCTCTGAAATTACGGAATCGAATGGTTCCAGCTCAATGGCCAGTGTCTGCGGTAGCAGTTTGTCGTTAATGGATGCAGGTGTTCCATTGAAAGCCCCTGTTGCGGGTATTGCCATGGGTTTGATTAAAGAGGGCGATCAGTATGCGGTATTAAGCGATATTTTGGGTGATGAAGATCACCTGGGCGATATGGATTTCAAGGTAGCGGGCACGGCTGAAGGCATCACCGCTTTGCAAATGGATATCAAGATAGACGGCATCACTAAAGAAATTATGGAAAAAGCCTTGGCACAAGCCAAACAAGGCCGGATGTTTATTTTAGAGGAAATGAATCGTGTTATTTCCAGCCCTCGTCGGGAAATGTCCGAATATGCACCAAGAATCATCACCATTCAGATTAATCCAGAAAAAATTAGAGACGTAATCGGTAAAGGGGGGGCGACCATTCGTTCTATTACCGAAGAAACAGGCACCAGCATAGATATTACGGATGACGGGCTCGTGAAAATTGCATCTGTAGACAGTGCTGCAGGCGAAGAAGCACAGCGTCGTGTTGAAGAAATTACAGCGGATGTTGAAGTTGGAAAAATATATGAAGGAAAAGTAGTCAAACTGATGGACTTCGGTGCTTTCGTAACAATTTTGCCTGGACGCGATGGATTGGTTCATATTTCACAAATTTCTCATGAGCGAGTCGAAAACGTTAGTGATAAACTCTCTGAAGGTGATGTCATCCAGGTTAAGGTTCTTGAAGTCGATAAGCAAGGGCGGATACGTTTAAGCATGAAAGCCATCGTTGCTACAGAGTAATAATAAACCCAGGGTCACCGGCTTTATTTAGCTGGTGACCCACAGTTTCTCCGTTGTTCAAATTATTTCCGTTTGTTGGTGTGAATGCACTTATATACCCGTGGCGTTTGAGATTTAGGTGTGATTGCACGTCCTCTTCATTCCATAGCGGCGTTAAAATTCCTCGCAATAGCCAGCTATTACTCGTCATTTTGCCTCTTCCCTAAGGCGTTTTACGGGAGACGAACCCGGCGACACTATGGCAACCACTCTGGAAGCGGCAACCACGTTCCCAAAACCA
>JAADHS010000097.1 GCA_013151745.1 Gammaproteobacteria bacterium
ATCAACCATTGCGCAACATCGTTCATCATACCGTGCTACAAGGTTACACCGCCTTGCTCAAAGAACGCGCCAGCCGAAAGAAGAAAAAAGCAAAAGCACGACGTAAAACGAAGTCAAAAATCGCTACACGTGATACACGCTTCACCACTTACTGGGGTGCGGGTGACGCGCATACGGTCATTATATTCCTTGACGAACTTAGAGATGTACTCTGGGCAACCTATGGCAAATTCGGGTTCTAGTGGCTAATTAATGGTGTGGGTATGTGGCAATTCGATTTGATACAGAGCATATGGTGCGGCTGGCTAGTTGCCAAGACAATAGAACTAGCATCTAAAAACGAAGCACCTGAAATTGAAACAGCATAAAACGTAAAAAGGTACTTTCGTGAGCCCAACCAAAATTACATTAAAAGTACATCATGATTACGACGCCCATGGATCTGGGCGTCGTACATATCATGTGATGGTCTCTCGGCAGCCTCTACTCTAGTCACCGCTCCAGTTATGAAAATAATCTTCGTATCGTCTATGCCCGTAGTCCATCGCTTCATTGCTATTACTGAAGGTGGGGGTTTCATTAGTTTCTCCCTTCCTTGAAACAGATTCGACGGGTAGATTGTTCATAGTATCAGCGTAGAGTTTCTGTAGATGATCCGGTTCATCATCGTGAGGTATTTCTATTTTGTTGCGCGGAGCTTCGACGCCTTCCAATGGATCATCGGTACGCGGAGTATCGAGAGACAATACATCACCAAGTCCTGGGGCCGCTTCATCCCGTTTTGTTAATGCGGGAAGGTCGAAGCGCTCCTCCAGCGTTTTCAGTATCGATGTATGATCAAGCGGTGTACTTCCCTTTGGCACACGATAGACGGTACCAGCTTTGATGAGGGGAGAGATAAGTACTGCTGGAACCCTTGGGCCAAAACGGTCAAAGTTGAATCCGTATTGTCCGGCGGTATCATCTGGTGGTGTTGCATTCTCTGGCGGTGCGATATGGTCGTAACAACCACCATGCTCATCGTAGGTAATGATCAGCATGGTTTTATCCCAGATTTTCGATTCCCTGAGGGTTTTATAAACTTCAAGAATAAAGGCTTCACCGTTTGCTACGTTATAGTTGGGGTGTTGGCTGTTTCCACCTTTTCCCCATTGTGGTTCTAGGTAGACATAGTTGGCGAGGCTTTCATTTTTAACTGCTTCTTGGAAGTCGGTGAATAATCCAAAGTGGTCGTTTGATGCGTGGGTGATCTCTGTATATGAAGCGCGGCTCAATGGTGGCTTGTCATAGCCGTAAATTGACCATGAGGTACTATTTTTTTCAAGTAGGTTAAAGATGGTTGGTGCGGTATAGGTCTTCTCTTTGTCGGAGAGCCTCCCTTGAGAGGTGCCCATGGCTAGAAATGCGCGGTTCGGAAGGGTTTCAGTGGGCGCTGAACAATACCAGTGATCACAAACGGCGTAACTCTTGGCGAGGGTCGATAACACGGGCAACATCTCCGGAGTGAATATGCCCATGATGTCGGATGGCTTGGTTCCGGGGAGGATAGACCAGCCAGATGTTTTTTCCCATCCAAGGCTATATGCGTAATTTTTTACGAAGCCTTGATTGGTTGCCGTAGTGATGGGGCTGGGGGCTATGTGATTGGAAAACAGTTGGGAGTTGGTATTAAAGTAGCCTTCGCCTGGGTCTGCTCCTGGCATAAAGTAGGCGTGCTTATCCTCTTTATCTATTTTGAAAACATTGACGGGGGCTCCGTCCGCATCGGGGTTAGACTCTTTCCCTGTTAATCCCTCGTAAGGGTGTCCGAGTGGTGAGGTGTTTCCCTGGTCGCTATAGAGAAAACCAAGCATGTGATCAAAAGAACGGTTCTCCAACATTAATACAACAAAATGCTCGACGTTTGATAGCTTTGATGAACTGGACATTGTTGTCATCTCCTTTTTTCAGGTTGTTTTAGTCTATTTTTTGCTTAAAGTTTGGGCCGATCATTTGCTTTAAAAACGCTTCAGTTGCCCAGCCAGCTTTAGACTTGTAGTTGTCATTGAGGGATTGCTGGAGTCTGTAGCTCTCTTTGCAAAACATCCTTGATTGCTTCCCAGCGATGTTTCGCATTGTTTTGATAGAATGTCGCGTTTGGCCCGCTTGTGAGCGCACCTTTATGTGCTTGCAAAGCAGTGTAGTGGAGGGCCTTTACCGTGTATTTGCTGCTGCTTTCAAAGGCACTATAAACATCTTCAACATTTGCCAGCGTGTCGTCTATGAATACGATATTTTTTATCTTGGAAGAGTCAGTGCTGCTGAGTAGACACTTGAGCATCTCGCCTTTATTTTGTCCAGCTACATACATAACCCCCTGCTGATAGCTCACGGGGCGTTTACTGTTACCGCAAGCGAAATAGGGGCTGGCAATGCTTTGCATGCCGCTTTTATCACCCTTTAAGGCGTTACTATCGATAAAGTCTGTAAAGGTTACTGGTTTATTTTCACCTTTGGTGTTTACGGAAAGGTTAGAAAACTGATTTGTTGTAGCGGAGAGGTTGCTTGACCCTCGCGCGGTGAGAACCAGCAGTTTGACTCCCTTTTTGGTTAACGTGCGTAAAACATCAGGCACTTCTGATTCAGTGTAATCCATGTAATTTACCGCAAGCAGCAAAGCCGCAATATCAAGCAGCTCTTTGTTGTTTTTGGCTACGAGATAAGAGAGTTGCTCTTTTGAGAGAGAACGGCCTTTTTTTACTAGTTCATCATTTTTGGTAAGAAGATCGCTTTGCCAACTGTACCAGGCGGGACCACCCAGATATTGGCAGGTATTCCCTTTGTTTTGATCTGGACAGCTCATCATCGTCAACGTGTCATCATCATCCATTACGACCAATGTATGGGGGTAACTATTTTCACTTAATTTATTGACGACCTGTTGCATCTCTTTGAAGTTTTTGACCGGTAGAATCTCCGCATCGGCATTTGCTTGCGAACAGAGTAGGGTGGTATTGAGCATGATGGCGGTCAAGCCAATAAGTGGTTTTTTCATTTGATAATCCAGTCTAGTCAGGTTGCTAAAAGGGCATTGCTAGTTACTCACGCGTGACAATGCGGCGTCATTAAAATTTATTCTGACGCAGCATCATTTTCCTGTGATTGCTTATGCTTTCTTTACGCTGTAATAGGGGCGGCGTGAAATATAGTGTTGATGTTCTGGAAACATCGCTATATAGAATTCGCTCCAGCCACCTTGCCTTACTCGAACGAGGTCGTATCGCTCAGGAAATGTTTTCGATTGTTCAAAAGTCTCCGGATCTCCTGCAGTAACCGTAATAAGATTTGAACCAATTTCGCCATCAGCAAACTGCTTTATGACCTTATTCATTTCATCAACTGGGAAATCTTCACGTACATTCAGGTCAATAGGGGCTGCATTAGAGAGGCCAATATTGATAGAGTCCACGTTCCAATCTTTTAGGCTTTCAAAAATATTGTAAGGTTCTGTCTGCGGAGGCATATCGGAGGGGCTTGGCGCTGCACTAAAGTCATCGGCAACAGGATCGCCTGACAAGCGTCCATCCGGTGAAGCACCCATGCCGAGTCCTAGGCCAAGATTATCTTCGAAGGTTCCTACGCCAGGGGTAATGGTAAATGCAAATTCGCGCTCGTCGGTGTCTTTAGTCTGCTTGATGTGGTATTTCTGTTTAAGGTTGTCGTATGCTTTTTTAACCGAGGGTAGTGGGTTATCGATTCCGTCACGAATGATCTGTACGCAGTTACCAACAAACTCATCACCAAACTCTTTTAATTCGTTGCACTTACCTTCTCCGAATTTTGGTAGGGCTAGTGATGTTGTTCTGAGTTCCTTGAAACGCAAGGCTCGATCTTCTGCACGTCCTTCACCTGCAAGTTCATTTTGAAAAGGCTCGATCATATCTTCACCCCAGTTGTTCCACAGTGCTTGCAATAGTTCAGGCAATGTTGTAACTGCGGTTTCGGGATCGAAAACTATTTTCTTTATGGAATAGAGCGAATTAATCGCATCGGTGATTCCGCACATCATCGGTGCGACGATATGATATTCCGCTCCGCCGTTTGTCATATCACGGCCACTCTCCATGCAACCATCAGTCATAGAGGAAAATAGAGGGCTTGGGCAAACATTCCACAGGTCGCCGTAACCGTTCATCAGGGTGTTATAAAAACTAGAGATCAACCATTTGTACTGGGTGTAAAAAATCTCCATAAAGTGCTCGAAACTCTCTATTTTATCTGGCGGTGGTGAGTTCCAGCCAGTCTTCATACCACGTAGATGTACCCAACCCGCTCCGGCAATTGTTGCACCTTGATTCATTGCCATGCCAACGACCGGTAGGATGGGTACATAACTAAATGCCCATTCGCTCTTGCCGCCAATTATCGGTTCGTAACAACCGTCACAGGTGTAGTCACGCGCATCAGCAAGCTTTAGTGGTCCGCTTTTGAACAACCCTTCAGAGAGCTTCTCATCGTTCATCAGAACGGGGTGGGCACCGCCAGACATGATGGCATTAGCTGCCTCATTAAGGATTTCCTCATGCAACGGAGAATCCATTCCCTTGTGTACACGCAACGACAAACAAGGGGCGTTCAGCGGCAATCGTCGTGCTGAACGAAGTGACATAAGGGTGATTTCATTGCAGGCATCTTCAGGTGTTGAAGTGTCTGTGGGCAGGTAGCCACCGACTGTAACTTGCTGAACCCACTGGTTCAATGCAGAACCTTGAGGGAAATTCCCGCCAGAATAGAAGACAGCACCGGTACCGTAGGTCAGGTAATCCTCCATGTGCTGGCGATTGTAGAGAACGGTTTCATCCATCTTTAGCCAAAAGGCGTCGATGATCTCTTGAGCCTGACTCTTATCCAGTTTTCCCGCCGTGATATCTGATTGATAGGCACCAATAAGATACTGATCAAGGCGCCCGATAGACATGGGCTCGCCTGATTGGTGCAGTGCGCAGTTTACGATATAGATAAGCTGAAGGCTCTCCAATAACCCTTCCGGTTTTTGGCTTGAAAGTTTTTGCATTCGCGCTGAGATTGCTGCATAGTTTTCGCGGAGGGTAACATCACTCTCGTCAGTTGAATGCCAACGTTGCGAGGCTAGCGTGGAGTAACTAAGGATAAAGTCACGAAGCCCTTCCAGTGCCCAAATGACGGATTGATAAAAGTCTGCGCTCTCTGATTCGGCCCCGCTGTGTTTATCCCTAGCCTCGTCCAATAACCCGTTGATACCTAGGCGCAACACCTTTTTGTAGTTCGGTATGTTGTGGCCAGTTGCGGAGTATTCGTTAAGCGTGCCGAAAAAGGCCTCGATTTTTTCATCTTCGTTCAGGTATTCCATAACCTGCGTACCGGTACCCAGTGTAAGCGGAGGCATATTGCCCACAATAATTTCATAGGGCTTGATGTTGTGTAGTCCGGCCGATGAGCGATAAACCTCCCGCTGTAGAACATCAGACAAGCTGACTTTGATCGCAAGCCCTTTACGTAGAGCGGCGGAAGTACTTTCACCCACCCACTTATAATCTTGCCACCTTGCCTCCTGAAGATAATCTTGCAATTTTCCCAGCGCGGGCATGGTTGGTTTCTTTTCCCATGTATCATTCCAACGACTAAAGGTCTGAGAGAGCAACAGTAGAATCCTATCGCTGATCTTGAGTGTATTGGTGTCATCTTGTTGGGCTTGGTGGAGAAAGTCCCGGTTGTTGTAATACATCAAACCGTTTTTACTGCGATAGTTGTAATAGTCATTCAAGGGTACATGAACATCACCCTCGGGGCCGCTAAGTTTCAGATGCTCAGCGGAGGGTATAAACCAAAAATTGCCCAAAACAGCATGGGTGTGGCTAAGCATATTGTCCTTAATGAAACCCTCTTCTGGCCCCACAATATTCTGTATAAGCTCTTCATATACGTCGCCAGTTTTTGCATACGCGGCAAAATAGACACCCTCTTCTTTACCTTCGCCGGTTTCCGTGCGTCCGTATGGGAGGGCTTGCCTTAGAATACGATGTGTAATGCGTTCGCCATTGAGTTGTCTAACACATTTAATGTGGCTGCGATCATTATGCATAGGGATGATCGCGTCATTATGGTTTCTGCCGATCATGTTCTCTTTCTGGACCATGTTCATATTGTCTATCTCGGCCCAATTATGTTTGAATTTTTGCTGAATGACATAAGCCGAGCCACGATAAAAAAGGTCCTCTTCACCAACAAGCACTCTTTCCGAAAGGTTAACCGGATCTACCGGGTTGATCATCCCATCAATAAAACGGCCGCCAAAGACTTTGCCTCCATGCATTTTGTGAGCTAGCGTATCCGTATACTTATCTGTTGCAGGTTTGAGTGTATTGATGACAGCGCTTAGGATCTCTTGGCAGGCTTCTTCGCTATCACCTTTAATGTGAAACCAAAGCTCTCCTCCAGTATTAATAAACGGCTTATTTTCTAATTGTTCATGCCCGGTTACCCCTTTCGGTTTTGGCATATCGAAAAGGTTGCACCACTTTTCCCACAAGCCATAGTCCACGCCACGAACACAGACGGTTTTATAACCAGCATTGGCGCATAGGTCTTCAGTTATCCTGGCCGTCTCAAGCCAAAGTGCATAGTTCTCTTTCTCATCACCCTTGAGAAAAAAAGTAGCGAAGTGTCCATAGTGTGGGAAATTGGCAATTCCTTTTTGCCCAAGATTAATATTTTCTTGATCACATGTTTTTGACTTGTCCAGCATCATTAAAGTCTCCAAGTTATAGTTAAATTACCTCCGGTAGAGCCGGAGGCTTATTGGGTGACTCAATCACCATTGCTTCATCAAGACCTACTGTTGAGACAAAATAGCCTCAACTACGCCTTTTCGCCTCGCTAACTCATGCAATATTTCACCCAAATGTTGCCTAATCGAACCATATATGGAATTTATTCGGCGCGAGTTGAGAATTCACAGTGGCTGCCGAGTGGCAGTATTCTGGAATAAATAAGGTTATGTGAGTGACTGTAAAGGAAGACGATTTTAACTCGCTAATTCAAGGGCTTCGTGTCGAAATCGAAAATAAGGAGTAGCTTATTTCACTTAGTGAATCACTTAAGAGGTCAAGAGACGAATAGAAGAGAAACAGAGTTTTGAGAACGTGAGCCCAGTCAAAACTAGTTGATTATTAAGGAATCGTCGTATTTCTAATAAAAGGGTTAGGCATATTTGGTTGGAGAGGTTTGCAACCAAAAGTGGCTAATTGGGGACATTACCAGTCAAAATTGCATAAATGGGGGGCGCTTACTGTGGATGACCAATTACAATCAAGGCTTTTTTAATAGGGGTTTTACGTGAAACGCCTCCAAAAGTACCAGTAGATTTTAAGGTTGGCTAATATTCAAACGAATATTGTCAATAATTGCATCGAGATCGGGCATACTCAGTTCGCCATTGAATTCATAACGACCGAAAAGGTTAATGTGTCGCCAAGCTACTGGCGATAACCGTTTGACCAGTGCAACTTCTTCATCTCTGCCTTCAGCTTCTAATCGCGCCAGCAATTTAGATAGCATTGCTACATTGTAATTCATTCGCTTTGCGGGTATTTTCAAGTCGCATGTAGTTTTTTGAAGTCGTTCGCAATATATGGGATTTGGTATCTGATATATCAGCCATCATGGACAAACCAATTCTCTCGCCATAAGATACAATACAAGCCATTACATTTGACCATTCGGCCTGGTTTTTTGAATAACGCGGTTGAATGTGTTTAAACGCCTCCATAAAGCCACATTGCTCGTTAACATATTGTAAAATGCTAATAATTCCAACTTGCGGTAGATGCTCATAAAACGTGTTATTGATAGTATCTTCCATTTTCTTATAGGGCAGATTCCAATGTATATCATCGTTTTTCTGAGAGAATTTCAGGTGAGTGTTTTTGCCTTTTAGTATATTCTACTTCGACAAAAGGTAGCTGATCGTCAAGAGTCTCATCCACAAACAATTTAATTATTTTTCCGGTTTGCTGTAATTTCTCCTGGTGCTCAAGGTTATATTCAGCCAACTGTTGTTTGCTAATCTGATATGCCTGTTGGGTTGTTGTTGTGACTTGATGTATAAAACTGGTAATCAGATTATCGCTAATTTGTTCGAAACAATGAGAAACAAAACACAGTAAATACAGGTATGCTTGATTTTCCGGCATATGTTGCAACCGGTGGACAGGATAGTACTCAGCTAGTGAAGCGTAATACCGAATATTCTCATTTGATACATCAAGATTAGGTAAGAAAGTACCCGTAAATTGATATAGTTGATTGATGGAAGCGTGTTTTTGAATTTCCTGGCGAATTTGATTTAATCGAAAATCATTAGCGCGTTTTTTCTTTGGTGACCTGGGTCCAGCCTATAAGATCGTGTCACCAATTCGGCCTCTGGAAAACGATGACTGGCTGCTATTGATCCAAGTTGCCGAAACAGGAGAAGAAGTGGAATACAGATTTTCACATATTCAAAAAGATCCAGTGGCACACTGATGTTTGCAATTGCTTTTGATTTGGTCGTTGCAGAGACTGAGAAATGCCACCCTAAAGGTGGTTCCACATTATATGGATTCGGATTCAACAGAGTACAAGGCAGTTTATACGTCAGTGACAATGAGGATATGGCTAATTTGTTTAAGGCCATCATTGCGCTGAAGGCACTTAAATGGTTTCCTCCCTCAGTAAGAGATATTCGTGCCTTTCGAGTTGAGCAATGGTCTGACTTTACAGCACTGATTAAGGAACAATGATGCAAGTTGGCTATGCTCGTGTTTCCACCAAAGACCAAGATCTAAGCTTACAATTCGAAGCACTTAACCAAGTTGGCTGTGACAAAATCTATGAGGATAAAGTCAGCGGTACTAAATCTTCACGCAAAGGATTAAATCTTGCGATAGAAGTTTTACGTGACGGTGATTGTCTTGTTGTTTGGAAGCTAGACCGCTTGGGTCGTAGTGTCAAAGACCTGGTTACGATGGTAGGTGAACTAGAAAAGCGTGGCGTGCATTTTAAAAGTCTGACCGACAATATTGATACATCGACACCAGCGGGGCGGTTCTTTTTTCATGTAATGGCCAGTCTCGCACAAATGGAACGGGAACTCATGGTAGAACGTACTCATGCAGGACTGGAAGCGGCACGAAAGCAAGGTCGTGTTGGAGGCCGCAAACGATCGATGACAGACTCTAAACTTCAATCTGCCAAGCGGTTATTGGCTGATGGTGTACTACCCAAAGATGTGGCTCATGATCTAGGCATATCAGTACCAACTTTATATCGATGGCTTCCTGCGTCAGAAAGATCATAATTTTTGGCGCACAAGACTGCTGAAATAACGGAACACGAAGCAAGTTGGATAGAAAATATAAAGAGGAATTATAATAATGGGAAAGGAGTTAGTCACCAGGCCAATATTGCGTTACCACGTGGAAAGTGGCGGTTGGCAAAATGAACACTTTGGACTAAGATCCCTAATGCTATAGACAGGATGAGACAAGGTCGTACAAGACTCACGACCAGAGAACAAGGAAACAAGAGTCTGCAATAAAACTAGCAATTAAACGAGAACTAAAATACGGCAATCGAGTGACAAAAACTGGTATTGCGTTTCGTGTTGGGATAACGCGAGAACAAATTAGCCGTCGATACTCACATTTATTCGACTAAAAAACGTGATGTATGGGTGCTATTTTTACGGCTAAAATAGTATAGGCATATATCACACTTGTGGTGACCGTAGTACATTTTTCGTACTGCCAGTAATTTCTGCTGAAACAACTACTGGTACTTTTGGAGGCGTGAGCCCAACCAAAACTAGGTTAAAAGTGCAGGATGGTAACTAATTGATTTTTAAGTAATCGTCATATTTCTAATAAAAGGATTAGGCATATTTGGTTGGAGAGGTTTGCAACCAAAAGTAGCTAATTGGGGACTTTGCCAGTCAAAATTGCATAAATGGGGGGCGTTTAGGTCATAACCAAGTATGAGGGAGTAATTATGACGAAAATAGAAGGAAGTATCTGATTCAACTCGCAGATTCTCCTGGGTCGCGGTAGCGAACTTAGGAAATAATTTTATTTTTTCCTAAACAGAAGGGGTAGATATATGGCTATAAGGCCCAATGCTCATCTTGTATATCCAAAAAATACTGAAATTATGGTTGTTTGAAGAGTGGCTCCCAACTCATAAACTCTTGCTCTTGAAAGACGGGATGTTGTTTAAATCCTTCTAACTCGCGCATCCATCCGTACCGTTCGCATATTACCGAAATTTGATTAATTTTATGGTCGCTAGCTTCATCGCTCTGATCTGTCGCAGACTCCACGGGATTCATTCGCCAAAGGTCAAGTTGATAACCGACTGTCTTGGCAGTTTCGGCTAATCTGGCCGCAACCCGAAAACCACCAAGATCAATGTCACCCCAATGCATAACGGTTGAAGGCTTCACCGACTCCAAGAGAC
>JAADHS010000099.1 GCA_013151745.1 Gammaproteobacteria bacterium
CCCATTTTACAGGCAAAATAACAACTTTAAGGAAGAAGTGTTAAATTATTTGGGTGTCTCAATATTTTAAAAATTCGGGTTAGGGCTATTGATCATAGTGCCCACCAATTGCAAAGATATAAATATAGGTGTTATTAAATTTGTAGATAAGACGATCTTTTTGAGAAATTCGTTTGGATCACAGTCCAGACAAATTATGCTTTAGCTGTTCTGGCTTACCCAGTCTTGAGCTTGGATCTGAACGAAGCATTTCTTTTAATAATTTACGAAGAGATTTATGAAGCTTTTTATCTTTTTCCACGTCTAATCACATCCATCTACTGGTAAAGAAATTGTTCCCAGGAGTATGCAGCTTATTGCCGGGCGAACCGCACAGGAATATAACCAGCGCAAAGGGAGAAAGGGTGCTTACTGGGAAAATCGCTACTTCGCAACAGCTATTGATACGCATGAGCATCTGGCCAGATGCCTTGACCATACCCGTAGCGCTTTAGATTTAGGTATCGCCATCCCGTATTCATAGAAATGATCATTGGTATTGAAAATGGTTGAAGTTTGTTACTATGTGTTTGTCTAATGGAGACTTTTTTACATTATATTGATGACTGTCGTCTGATTCTCAGACGGGGTTGGATAAGGGTTGCGAGTGGTGTGGCTAAATAAGTCGAAAGAGGTAGCAGGGTCTATTGGTTGTTATTCTTCTTCGCTATCAACAGCAGAGTTGCTGGCGGATGAATGCGTGTTGTCGGTGCTAGAGTTTGGCCGTGCTTGTCGGGCAACGGGCTGCGCTCGCCATTTTTCGACAGGGTTAATGACATTAGAAGAGAATTCACCCAAGGAAGTGTGGTATAGCGCAACGCCAGTTGACTATGGTATAGAGCGTGATTTGTATTGGTCAGCCAATGAAGACATGATGTTTGTTGGGACGTGGGTTTGCGAGGGTGACTATGCCAATTTAAGACAGGCTATTTCCTCTGCCTATGCTGAACTTATTCATTTTATTAGGCAGCGCAGTTATCAGCATATTGTCCGTATGTGGAATTATTTTGCGGATATCAATCTGGGCGAAGAAGATAATGAGCGTTATAAGCAGTTTTGTTTGGGTCGGCATGACGCGTTTGAGCAGTGTGATTACCTGTCCTATCCTGCGGCTACCGCGATTGGTCATGCGGGTGGTGACGTCCTGATTTATCTTCTGGCCGCAAAAAATACGCCGCTGTTTTTTGAAAATCCTCAGCAATTGAGCGCCTACTGCTATCCTAGAGAATATGGCCCACGAAGCCCTTCTTTTGCTCGTGCTGCATGCCTGAAAGGGGAATCTGCGCTGTTGTATCTCTCGGGTACGGCCAGTATCAAAGGGCATCAATCACATTACGAAGGTGATTTTGAACGTCAATGGGCGCTGACGTGGGATAATATTCTTGCTTTGCTGGCGAGTATTTCTAATGATGGGGATACGAATTCACAGATGATGATGCTTAAAATTTATTTAAGAGCGCCTCGCTATTTGTCACAGGCTGTGCGTTTGATGAGTCATCGTCTTCAGGGGCAGGTTGACGTACTGTACTTGCAAGGTGATGTCTGTCGTGAAGAACTGTTGTTGGAAATCGATGGTGTCGGTGTGTGGCTATAGTCTCTTCTTTAAATTACGCGTGGAGAGTTTTTGCCACCGGGCTGGGTTTTGTTTTATTTGGCCTGGGGGGGTTGCTGCTGTCCCTGCCCATGTTCATTTTCATTTATTTTGTTCCGTGTCATGACAATATTAAGTGCCAGGTCATGAGGCAAGTGATTTCCGTCGCCTTTCAGGGCTATATCTGGTTTTTGCAGCGTTGCGGTTTATTCACTTATGAGATTGAAGGTCGTGAGCGACTGCGAGGGAAAAATAAACTGGTCATTGCCAATCATCCCTCGTTGCTGGATGTGGTTTTTCTCATTGCTTTAATTAAGCAAGCGAACTGTGTGGTAAAGGCCGAATTGTGGCGCATTCCAGTGACTCGGGGGCCCGTAACGGCAGCACAGTATATTAATAATCATTCAACTGAGCTGATTGGTGAGTGTGTCGCCTCACTGGATAAGGGGGATACGCTCATTATTTTCCCCGAAGGAACGCGTTCGGTGCCGGGCGTGCCGCCAAAGTTCCATCGCGGTGCGGCCAATATCGCTTTGCTGGCCAAAAAAAATATAACGCCCGTGGTGATTGAGTGTGTACCGGCAACTTTACTCAAAGGAAAGCGGTGGTACCACATACCTGCAACCTCACCTCATTTCCGGATTCGTGTTTTGCCTGAAGTGGATTTGCAGCATTACCTTGATTCAGATGCCATGCAAAGTCGTAAAGCGAGGCGTTTGAACACGGAACTGGAAAGCTTATTTATGGAAAAACTACAATTTGAATCGTAATCATGATTATGTAAGATGATGATTGTTAAGTGTATTCGTTAAAGTTTCCGAGTGCTTATGGTATAGTGCAGGATTTAGGTGATCTCTATAATTAGTTATTATATTCGCTATGCATACAAAAGAATCTATTTACGCATATTTAGTCTCTATATTTGTTGACCTGTTTGAAGTTGAAGCGAGCGCGATTTGTTTAGAAGCCAGGCTCTATGAAGACTTAGATATAGACAGTATTGATGCGGTAGATATGGTGATTAAATTGAAAGAATTGACCGGGAAAAAAATTCAACCCGAGGCGTTTAAAAATGTACGCACTGTGCAAAATGTGGTTGAAGCGGTCTATGAGTTAGTCAACGAGGATTAATTCTTCATGTCTCAGGCGATATTGCCAAAAATAATAGATCAAACTGTCGAAGGTGAGCAGGCTTTTTATTCTCTCTATATCTCGCCAGATTTACTTTGCTTTGAGGGGCATTTTCCCGGTGTGGCTATTGTGCCTGGGATTGTTCAGATAGAATGGGTGGTGGTGCTTGCAGGAAAATTAATCACTTTAGGTGAATTTAAAAATATGGTTAGAGTTAAATTTAATCGTCCCATATTGCCGAGTATCACATTAAAGTTACATCTCGCCTTGGGCAATGGCAAGGTGCAGTATCGATTTTTTAACGACGATGGGGGTTTTTCCTCAGGTCGATTGATTTTCGTTTAGATGGACGGGTTTCGTCCTTGCATTGTTATCCCGATTTATAATCATCATCACGGTATTGTGAATGTTATTGAGCAATTACGTCTTTATCAATTGCCTTGTTTGATTATTGATGATGGCAGTACCGCACCCTGTAAAAAAATACTGAATGCGTTGCAGGCGCGTGAATCATTCATTACCTTGTTGTCCTTCGATGAAAACCGGGGTAAAGGGATTGCTGTCTGTGCAGGTTTAAGATATGCACAATCTCTAGGGTTTACGCATGCCTTACAGTTGGACAGTGATGGGCAGCATACTTTGGCTGATGTCCCGACTTTTTTGAATAAAGCAAAAATAAAACAAAATGCGGTGATCACCGGGAAGAGGGCGTATCGAGATATGCCTGTTGCAAGACGTTATGGTCGGGGGCTTACCGACATCTGGGTCTGGGTACATACGTTATCTACAGAGATAAAAGATTCAATGTGCGGTTTCCGGCTTTACCCGATTAAAGAAACCATGACACTTTTGAATACTACTTCAGTCGGTTCCAGGATGGATTTTGATACTGAAATTTTGGTTAAACTCTATTGGGAACAGGTTGCTATTGAACAAATTTCTACACGTGTCGTGTATAGCGACAAAATCATTTCTCACTTCAATTTGTTACGTGATAATGTCCGTATTACTCAAATGCATACCCGGTTATTTTTTGGCATGTTGAGGCGTTTGCCTGTGTGGTTATTGGAGAGATTAAGGTTTGGGAAAAATGCATAGTACAGAAATCGAGATAACCATTCCCTTTCATGATGTGGATGCGATGCAAATTGTTTGGCATGGTTGGTATGTAAAATACTTTGAGCTGGCTCGTTGTGCGTTGTTGGATCAAATTAACTATAGCTACGAAGAGATGTTTGCCTCTGGGTATTCATGGCCGGTAGTGGATATGCGGATTAAATATATAAAACCGATTTGTTTTAATCAAATCATAAAGATTCAAGCTCGCCTGGTTGAATGGGAGTATCGTTTGAAAATCAATTATATCGTTTGTGATGTCGAAAAAAAAGAGCGACTGACCAAGGGTTATACCACGCAAGTTGCCGTTGATTTAGCCAGTGGTGAAATGTGCTGGGAGTCACCGCGTATTTTATGGGAAAAATTAGGATTAAACGAGGCGTGATTAAACATCAGTTACTCTTCTTTATTCTATTTTTCCTGGCGGCGACATCGTCATGGGCTGCCGACAAGCGGGAAAACGATAAGGCTGTGACTGAAATTCTACAACAGTTACAAACGTCTAATGTTTTGCAAGGAAAGTTTGTACAGCATAGAACATTAGTGGGTATCCCTAACGCTTTGCAGTCTTCCGGTTACTTTGTATTTTGGCGTTCGCATGGTTTGTATTGGCATCTTGAAAAGCCATTTTCACATGCCCTGACTTACACACCCGATGAGATTTTGTTTTGGGGGGAGGCTGAAAAAACAGCCCAACCGGGACGACAAAAATCAAAAATACAGCAGCAAACCAGCCGAATATTGCTTGCCATTTTCGGTGGTGATCTCAGCCAGGTGCAAGATATGTTTGAATTAACCTGGCGTTCTACTGGTTCGTCTTGGGAAATTGAGTTACAACCCAAAACGTATGCAGCAAAAAAATCGATAGACAAGGTGTTGGTGAAGGGATCACGTCATATTGATGTCTTGACAATCTGGGCGAAAGAAGGTGACGAAATGCGCATCCTTTTTTCTGACGTTGCCGCCGTTGCGCGTGTCCCTGTTTCATATTGTAAATATTTTCCTGAACCGTCATCGGCATTGTGTCATGCTCCATGAAATGGGTTTCCACAAATGACCGTCAATTATTTTGCTTGGTGGATCGCTTAGCATTTACGTTGTTGTGCCTGACCGGGGTTGTGTTGTTGGTGGGCGTTTTTCAGTGGCAATCAGGGTGGCAAATCAATACGGATTTACGAGCACTTTTACCGGTAGACCCAGATGACGGCTTGCTACAGTTGGCGGAAGAACGTTTGCAACAAAAAATAGATAATAAAATAATATTGTTGTTGGCTTCAACAGATAAAAAACGTTTGAATCAGGCCGCAGACCATGTTTTCAGTATTTTGAATAAACAATCGAACTTGAAAATTAATAATGGTATTGGCAGTCGAGCAGGTTTGCAGGACTGGTTTGATGCATTAAAAGTAAACCGTTTTAGTTTGTTAACAGAACAGCAGCGTGTTTTGTTGCTTACAAATAACGCGGCGGTGCTGGTGGACGAGGCCAGGCGCAATATTTTTAATCTTCAGAGTATCGGTAACATTGGCTTGGTACAAGATGATCCTCTGGGCTTGTTTAGTCAATATATAACGGAAAATTATTCTCCCCGTTCTAATATTAGAGTTGAAGGTCAGCGTGTTTTTGTCAATACGGATACCGAATCCGACCCAGCTTATATCGTTTTGCAGCTTGATGTGTTGGTCAATGTCTTTAGTCTGGCGGAACAGGAAAGTATAGTTGCGGCGATCAAAAATATTGAGGCGGATTTAAGCCGAGGTTATCCCGGTGTCAGTTTATATAAATCCGGACTCATTTTTCATGCTGCCGGTGCGGCCGAAACAGCCAAAAAGGAAATAACTCTAATTTCGATAGGCTCATTAATCGGTGTAATAAGTCTGTTTTTGATGACCTTTCGTTCTTTTTTACCATTGATACTAAGCCTTGCATCGGTGTTGTTTGGTGGCTTGATTGCTTTTATTCTTTGTCATGCCTTTTTTTCCAGCGTGCATTTTATTACTTTGGTGATCGGGGTAACGTTAATTGGTGTGTCGATTGATTATTCCCTGCATTATTTTGCCAAGTGTGTAGAGCCAGGCAATCAGGTGGTGCGGTTTAGACCCATAGCGATTATTTTTTCTGCTATTGCACTTAGTTTAACGACCAGCGTCTTAGGTTATAGCAGTTTGTTGCTGGCTCCCCTTCCTGGTTTGCAGCAAGTTGCTGCATTTTCGGTTCTGGGTCTGATTTTTTCCTGGTTGTTTGTCGTTAGTGTTTATCCCAGGCTGTCTTTTTCAGGTTTATCCCGAACACCCAAAAAAATGCTGCTATTCGCGCTGCTCCCCAAGCGTTTTTGGGATTTTTTAGGCAAACGCCAGATCATTTTGATTGCTGTGCTGGCTTGTTTGTCGATCAGTGTGTTGCTTATTGCTAACGTGCAGTTGTCAAATGATGTTCGTATTTTGCATAAGCCCGACCCGGATTTGATGCGTGATGAGGCCTTGATTCGAGAGGTATTAAATAGCCCGGCGCCCAATCAATTTTTTATTGTTAGAGGTCGATCTGTTCAGACGGTGCTGGAACAGGAGGAAAACTTTAGAAAAACCCTGGATAAACTGGTTGCTGATGGTGTTATTGAGCATTATCAAGGCGTCAGCCAGTTTGTGCCGTCGCAAGTACAGCAGCGTGATAATTATGATTTGATTGCGGATAAATTGTATTTTTCTGGCGGTCCGGTGGCGCGTTTTATGGACGAGCTGGGTTTTTCTGATTCTGTGATTTCTGAGCATTTGCGCCTTTTTGCAGCAAGTAAAAATCAATGTTTGCTCTTGCCCGAAAAATTATCACTTACTGATTCTATGGGTTTGATGTGGTTGGGAAAGGTCGGTTCTGAATATGCCAGTATCATAACGTTATCCGGTGTGGATGATTTGGGCATATTGGCGACGGCTGCACAGCAAGAAAGCAACATTTTATTTGTCGATAAAGTTCAGCAATTAACTCATGTTATTGGGACTCAGCAGCGGTTCGCTGCGCTGTTATTGTTTGTCGCCTACGGGGTGGTTATGCTGATGGTGGTGTGTTGGTATCGAAGCATTGCCGCAGTGATGTTAGTGCTGGTGCCGATGTTATCGACCTTGACCGTTATTGCCATATTGACCTTATTAGGGCAGGCGATCAGCTTATTTCATCTGTTTGCCTTCTTTTTGGTGCTGGGTTTGGGTATGGATTATAGTATTTTTATTCGCGAATCAACTCGAGAAGAGTCCAGTAGTTACGTGGCTATTTTGTTATCCGCCGGGACGAGTTGCTTGTCCTTTGGTTTGTTATCGATCAGTAGCACACCGATGGTGAGTCATTTCGGCTTCGTTGTTCTCCTGGGATGTTTGTTTAATTTTGTCTTAGCGCCGCTGGTTTCTCAAACCTTAAATAAAAGCGGGGAGCGAAGCGTTGCAAAAGCCTAAAATAGTTAGCATTTTGAGCGTGTTCTTGTTGCTGAGCAGCATCGTTGCCTGTTCAGGGCGTTGGCCATTTTCCCCCCTTGTGTCGTCACAGCCCGGTTTATTGACACCGGCATCGTTGGGGCAGAGCGTCACTCTGTATAACAGGGTGCAGTATAGTGATGTCAGTGGCAGTGAATATTTTGAACTGGTTTTGGCTGTTGATACGCAAGAAATAAAGTTAGTTATTATGGGAGAATTTGGCCAGCGGCTGGTAACCGCAAGTTATGATGGTATAACCTTGGATGTGCAAGAAGAGCAGGGTAGTCGCCCCTATAAATGGGCTTATAAGCAGTTATTGTTAGATTTTCAGCTTATTTTTTGGCCCGATACGGCATGGCTCAAGAGCCGTGAACAAGCCCATTGGCGTCTTGAAACCGCAGGCTTACAACGCCGGTTTTTTTACAAAAATGAGCTGTATACATCGATTGATCAGCAAGTCGATACTGACGAATATCAGTATTATAATGCCCGTTTAGATTATAATTTGCTGGTAAAATCGGCGCCATTGCAGTGGAAAAAAGCCACAAAATGAATTTATACAGTAAAGTAGCTGATGTTTTACCTCATGAAGGACGGATGGTGTTGCTGACCGACATTATCGATTGGGATGAAGCGTGTTTAGAAGCCATTGTTGAAATTAATCGTAACAGTTTGTTTGCGGATAAAAATGGGTATGTTCCGTCGTGGGTTGGCCTGGAGTATATGGCTCAAGCAATTGCTGCGCTTGCGGGTATAAAGCGAAGACTCGCAGGTGAAACCGTGAAAATAGGCCTCTTGTTAGGCACAACTAAATATAGTGCTAATATTGGATGTTTTAAAGCGGGGGTTTGTTTATCGATTCGAATTAAGCAAATCTATGTAGATGACAATAACCTGGCTCTATTTGACTGTAAAATTGTTGCCGAAGGGCAGGTACTGGCAACCGCCCAGGTCAAAGCGATAGAGCCAGACAATATTAATGACATTATCAAAGCATAAAGAAATGGAAAAGAAAACGATTTTGGTGACCGGTTCGAGTCGGGGTTTGGGACGGGCTATTGCCAAAAAACTGAGTGAAGATGGTTTTACTGTGGTGGTGCACTGTCGGAGTGGCCGGAGTGCGGCGGATAACGTCTTAGCTGAAATAAAAGAGCGCGGAGGCCAAGGCAGGATAATACAATTTGATGTTGCGAATCGGCAGCAGGCCGCTGAGGTATTATTAGCGGATATAGAACAAAATGGCGCTTATTATGGGGTTGTGTGTAATGCCGGAATAGCGCGTGATAATGCGTTTCCTGCCTTGACGGGTGACGACTGGGATCAAGTCATCGATACTAATTTGGGTGGTTTTTACAATGTGCTCCAACCGGTGGTGATGCCAATGGTGCGGCGTAAAGCCCCGGGCAGAATTGTGACTTTGGCTTCTGTTTCAGGCTTGATGGGTAATCGAGGGCAGGTTAATTATAGCGCGGCCAAAGCCGGTATTATTGGCGCAACGAAAGCGCTGTCTATAGAGTTGGCGAAACGAAAAATTACAGTCAACTGTGTCGCGCCTGGTCTGATTGCAACGGAGATGCTTGAAGATTTACCGGTGGACGAAATGCTTAAATTAATTCCTCTGCGACGGATGGGTGAGCCTGAAGAAGTGGCCGGTCTGGTGAGTTATTTATGCTCGGATACTGCGGGCTATATCACGCGACAAGTGATATCAATCAATGGTGGTATGGTTTAGTGAGTAAACGTGTCGTCGTGACGGGCTTTGGTGCCATTACTTCTTTGGGGCATGACTGGGATTGTTTCAGCGCCGGTTTGAAAAATAATGTGAGTGGTATTCGTCACATGCCGGAATGGGATGTTTATCTGGATTTAAATACGCGTTTGGCGGGGCCTATTTTAGATTTTAAAGTCCCAGCTCATTACACCCGAAAAAAAACACGCTCCATGAGCCGGGTCTCTTTAATGGCGACACGGGCAAGCGAAGTGGCGCTGGACAATGCTGGTTTACTGGGTGATCCGGTGATCCAAAGTGGCGATATGGGTGTGGGTGTGGCCTATGGCTCGTCAACGGGCAGTGTGAGTGATATTAGAGATTTTGCCAAGCTGGGTCTGAGTCAGGATATGAGTGGTATTACGGCAACCAGTTATATACGAATGATGGGGCATACGACAACGGTCAATATAGGTACGTTTTTTGGTTTGAAAGGGCGCATTATTCCCACTTCCAGCGCCTGTACTTCTGGTAGTCAGGGTATTGGCTATGCTTATGAGGCCATCAAACATGGGCTGCAAAAGCTAATGATTGCCGGTGGTGCTGAAGAGTTGTGTCCTTCGGAAGCGGCCGTTTTCGATACCTTGTATGCGACCAGTACCAAAAATGATCAACCTGATCGTACCCCCAGCCCGTTTGACCAACATCGTGATGGTTTAGTCATTGGTGAAGGGGCGGCGACCTTGTTGCTGGAAGAGCTGGATCATGCAAAAGCAAGAGGGGCGACGATTCACGCCGAGTTACTGGGTTTTGGCAGTAACTCAGATGGCACGCATGTCACACAACCGAATGCGAAAACAATGGCGATTGCGATGAACCTGGCGTTACAAGATAGCAAGTTGGAGTCGGGTGATATCGGTTATGTTAATGCTCATGGTACGGCAACCAGCCGTGGAGATGTTGCTGAGAGTCTGGCGACTTCGGCGGTGCTGGGTTCGAAAATCGTGGTGAGCACGCTCAAAGGACACCTTGGGCATACGCTGGGCGCGTGCGGTGCCATTGAGGCCTGGGCAACTATTTCGATGATGAATGAAGGTTGGTTTGCGCCGACTTTAAACCTGACAACACCCGATGAAGCTTGTGCTGATCTTGATTATATTATCGGTTCGATCAGGGCATTGGATTGTGAATACGTGATGAGCAATAATTTTGCATTTGGTGGCATTAACACCTCTCTTGTTTTTAAACGTTGGCAGGGTAGCTAGCCCGCATTATGTCGGTGTAGCCTCGATCAACCGCGAAAGTGGCCGCTAAAAGGACTCAGACGAATTCGAGGAGGAATGCCTCAACTTCGCACGGTGATGTTCATGGCTATGAAGTCAGCGATGCAATCCCGTTTTCAAAGCGACCTATAAGCGTTTACTTGAGGTCGGGAAATCAAAGAAAGTCGCCATCATTGCATGCCTGAAAAAGAGGACTAGGGCCTATTGACAGCGTTATGGCTCATATGTGTTAGCTGTTTTACTACAATTCATAACTTAACTCTAACAAGTTTTCGTAGCAACCCAAAGCACTTGTATGTTTCGCTCCACCGACCAACACACAATCAATGCCAGCCGCCGATGCACCACCAAGGTCTCGGCGTATAGAATCACCAACTACTAAACACCTTTCTTTATCTATGCCAAGCTGGTTTATCACAAGTTCAAATGGTTTTGGCGATGGTTTTACCATTCCGTGATCCGATGAAAATGATGATGCAGAAAATAAATTATTGATACCTGACTCTTCAAACAAATGAAGCCAATATTCTTTTGGTGCCCAGATATCAATCACAACAGCCAGTTTGTATTTTTTACTTAGACGGTGAAGTACCTTTATATATTCGGCAGGAATAGTTCCAGCCTCATGTTTCGCAAAAGTGTTAACTAATTTTGATATCTCTTCTTCAGGAAAGTGTTTATCTACGACATTTTTTATGGCTTCCTCTACCGTGGGAAAGCTATGTCGATAATTTTCATCCGGATATCGTTTGTCTAAATACGCATAAACTTCCCGAATGACCTTATTTACTTCTTTTTTTAAAAGAACTCCACCAATCCTGAAATAGTACTCAGAAAAGTCCTCTGAAGAACCGAAATTATCTTCGCCAAACATAAATGTGCTATTCATGTCTAACAGCAATGCAGATTTATTTGAATACACGAAAGTTCCTGTGTCTTGTTAGCAATATTTTTCCTCTCTCTTAAACATTAACCTTTCCGGGTCAGTGACAGTAGAAAAGCCAAGTTTTTCATATAAACCATGTGCGCTTTTTGTTGCCAAAAACCAGAGCCGTACCTGTAAATCTTTTTGCTCAAGTATGTGCTTTACTAGAATCGTACCTAAACCTTTTCCTTGAAATTCATCAAATATACCCGTGGCGTTTGAGATTTAGGTGTTAGTGTGCGTTCAATTCATTTCATGGTAAGGCAAAATGACGAGTAATAGCTGGCTATTGCGA
>JAADHS010000174.1 GCA_013151745.1 Gammaproteobacteria bacterium
TTAAAAACAGTCTTTGAATTGTAAAGCACTCTGTTTTTTGCCTCCATGCCGTTCTCCCCTAAGGTTTGTCAGAACAATCAACCGCTGCTAATGCTATGGGTAAGCATCTGAGCAAATGAAAATTGTTACCGCCATGGGGCCACGTTGTGGCACCTCATTTGTGATGCAGCAATGTGTTAAAGCTAGGTTGCCGGTGAATGGTGTGGCATTCGTGAATAAGATATTAACACCACCGTCAGGTAACCCTGACGGTTATTATGAGATGCAGAATGAGCCACAGCTCGGACAAATACAAAAAATTTGGCCGGTACAACTCAAAGAAATTAACCCAAAAGACATTACAGCGCTGTTAGTGCTTAATCGACGCGATAAACAAGCCTTGTTTGTATCCATGCGCCAACAGGCAAAACGCGAGGGCTTTGATTACCCGGTGGAACAAGCCTATGAACAAATCAGCCAAACACTTAAGTGTTATCTGAAAAAAACAGGTGTAGCCTACAAATTGGTCTATACCGAAGACCTCAATAATGAGCTTGATGCGATACTCACGTATTTGTCTGAATAAACCTAGGAGGCTGTCCGAGTGCGTTTTTCAGGATCATATCGGCAGTCGAAGATATTGATCTACTTGTTCAAATTGCGATGGTTTATTGAGATAGGGAATAACGCCTAGCAGAGGCGGTGTCAACCTGAATTTTAGATCCGCTATGTTTTCTTGTTGACATGCTTCATCCGGGTTAGCGAGGTTAGCGATCCAGCCGAACAATGGCAGCCCTGTTTTTTCTATAGACTCAATCGTTAGCAACGCATGGTTCAGGCAACCCAGTTTGATGCTCACAACAACAACGACAGGTAAGGCCAATAACACGGCTAAATCCGACATTTTTTCGGACGCATTGAGCGGCACATGCCAGCCTCCTGCACCTTCAACCACGACGATATCCGATTGTTGTGCCAGCCTTTTATAACAGTTCAAAATGTGTGCGGTAGACATCGTGATATTTTGTTGTGCCGCTGCAATATGGGGGGCAATAGCCGGTGCAAAACAATAGGGGTTGATGAATTCATAAGGTGCTGGTATTGAACTTGCGGCATTGAGTAAGAGTGCATCTTCATTCCTTAACCCTTGTGCAGTCAGCTTTGCACCTGCCGCAACGGGCTTCATGACGGCAATGCGATGTTGCGTTGTTGCGTTGAGTTTTTTAATAATGGCGAGGGCGCAAAGTGTTTTTCCTACATCGGTATCGGTACCGGTTATAAATAATCCCTTCATGTTGATTTTCGTTTAATGCTATCAACAGACACTTTTGCAAAGCCGCTCGATTGTTTGATTTTTTTTAACTTGTTTTTTGCTTTCCAGGCATGGCCATAGACCACTTCGTAGGTGCAGGGCAGCTTGCCATTTTTACGCATTTTTTCATAAGTTTCAATCATGGTCTTGAGCTGGCCTCGCCCGGTGAGTCCTTTTGCACGACCTGCAGTCACATTATGTGCGCCGAGTATTTTTAGTTCGCGCATGAGCGACATGACGTCAGCATAGGTCAGAGTGATATGTTCAACGTCCATAACGGGATCAGCAAAGCCAGTACGAATCAATGTGTCGCCAATATCATGCATGTCGATAAAGGCATTGACATGATTATAGTCATCAGCTTGTTTCCAGGCCAGTCGCAATTCTTTTAAGGTATCAGGGCCAAAGCTTGAAAACATAAATAAACCACCCGGTTTGAGGCAACGATGGGTATCCCTGAAGCTGGCTGCTAAATTTTGGCACCATTGCAAGGTGAGATTGGAAAAAACCAGATCCTGGCTTTGTGTTGCAATCGGAATGTGTTCTGCATCCGCACACAACCACATGGATTTTTTACGCCATCGTTGCAGCCACGAATACGGTTTACGTGCCTCTTGCAACATGTTAAATGCCATATCTAAAGCGATAATCTGTGCTTTAGGAAACCGTTTTCCCAAGCGGCGCAGGCCATCACCCGTACCGCAACCCAGGTCCAGTATCGCTGTGGGCTGTTGGCGAATAAAATCGAGCCGTTCAGCCATTCTGTGGCCAACTTCTCTTTGTAAGATGGCCACTTTATCATAGTCTTTTGCAGACCGATTGAAAGCCTCTTTTACTTGTTTTTTATCGATTTTAAAAGGCGCGTGAAGCGGGTTATTCATGTCAAAAAATCCGTAAGCGTGCTCAAAAATAAAGGGCTATTGTGCAAAAAAGGTAAATGTCCTGCTTCATCAAAAATACAAAGCTGTGCCTCCATAATATGGTCATGTAAATAATGACCTGCTTGTACCGGAACCAGGGGATCATTGCGGCCATGAATGATTAAACTAGGACTGGATATGGCTTTGAGTTGTTTTCGAAAATTACACTTTTCTAGTAATATCAAACCCTCATTGAGTCCTTTCAAGTTGGCGAGGGGAGCCTTGTTTTTGATGTCGACGAGTATTTTTTTAATATTTTTTTGCTTGCTGTCTCCGCGGGTTTGCAAGGCCATAAATTGAGTCAAGGCTAATGTAAAATCAATATGAAGTTTTTTTTTAAAATTTTCAAATACTTCGCTGTTCATACCCTCATTCCAATGGTCAGAACAAACAAACTGAGGGGTACTGCCAATCAAAATCAGTTTATTGACCCGCGCGGGATAATGAATGGCCATTGCCGTTGCAATCATGCCACCCAGAGACCAGCCTAAATAATGTGCGGATCGGGGGAGTTGATGTGCCAGCGCCGCGCAGTAACCCGGTATGCTTAGGGGGTCACTGTGAGGTAGACTATGGCCGTGTCCCGGTAAATCGACCAAATGGATACGCCAATGATGGCTTAATTCAGCAATCAAAGGCTGCCAAACCTGGCTTGAAAACGCCCAGCCATGTAACAATACCAGATCGGGGCCTTGGCCTTGGGTTATCACGTTTAGTGTCATAACAGCGGTGCGAGCGTATCGAACAAGCGATCAATATCCTCTCGACTGTGCTCTGTACATAGCGTAATGCGTAACCGCGCGCTTCCTTTGGCAACGGTGGGTGGGCGAATGGCGGTAATCAAAATACCCTGTTGTTGTAGTTTTTG
The DNA here is from genome assembly GCA_013151745.1 of Gammaproteobacteria bacterium. GTDB lineage: Bacteria > Pseudomonadota > Gammaproteobacteria > JAADHS01 > JAADHS01 > JAADHS01. The sequence goes on from JAADHS010000174.1 coordinate 3,080, forward strand.
ACTAATCTCTAATGCTTTTATTGACGCCCCGACAATCAGTGGTTGAATCGGGGTCAGGCTATCACCGATAGCAATTTTTAATTGAGACGCGCAAGCTCTAAAATAAGCAATATTTTCGTCCAGTTGAGAGCGCCGCCAGGCTTCATCCCGCAATAAGTTCAAGCTGGTTAACGTGGCATAGGCCACAGCGGGAGGCAGTGCGGTGGTATAAATATAGGTTCGTGCACGCTGTATCAAGGTTTCAATCAACGTTTCAGAGCCCGCGACAAAGGCACCAAAGGTACCGCATGCTTTACCCAAGGTTCCCATCAGCAAGGGAACCTCATCGTACGATAAATTCAGCTCAGAGAGGGTGCCGGCGCCTTGCTGACCACGTAAACCAAAACCATGCGCATCATCAACCATGAACAGAGCCTGGTGTTTTTGGCTCAGCTTCGCGAGCGCTCTTAACGGTGCAATATCGCCATCCATGCTGAAAATGGTATCCGTTGCGACGAGACAGCGTTTGTCACCGCTGTGACTACTTTGTTTGCTCAGGTGAGAGGCAACAGCGGCCACGTCGTTATGTGAATAACGAGTCAGGCGGGCACCGGTTATACGCGCACCATCGATTAAGGAGGCATGGTTTAAGCGATCTTCCAAGAGGATTTGCCCACGCTGTGCGAATGCAGATAATACACCCAGATTAGCCATATACCCAGTAGAAAAAAGTAGGGCACGAGGACGCTGTGTCAGCTCTGCCAAACGCAACTCCAGGTCATGATGCGGCTTGAAATGTCCACTGACCAGATGTGCCGAGCCACTGCCCACACCATATCGTGATGCCCCTTTTTGCAGAGCTTTGACTAAGCTTGGGTGGTTGGCCAAGCCCAGATAATCGTTGCTACAAAATGAAAGCATAGCACGACCGTTGAGTTGTACAACGGTCGCTTGGGGTGAGGTTATGACTTGGCGACGACGATAGAGATGGTCGGTTTTTAAACGAACTAGTTCTGTTTCTATATCCATGGCGTTATGAATTTAGGTGTGAAGAATAGGTCATATTTTTTTCATGGCAAGGCAGAATGACGATGAATAGTAGGCCTATTTGGAGGAATTCTAACGCCACCATGGAAAAAACAGGGCGTGTTATTCGCCCTAAATTTATAACGCCATGGGTATAAGGTTGACGCGTTCACCCGGTCGCGATTTTTACTGTCGTGTTGACTTCACGGCGCTGCTGAGTTTCGCCGCGAATACTCAGGTTCAAGTCGGCAAACATTTTCAAATCGTCGTTCACCGAACGACCTTTGGTGGTGAGATAATCGCCAATCATGACGCCGGACGCGCCCGCAAAAAAGATCATCGATTGCATCTCTCCCAAAAATTGACGCCCCCCAGCAATTCTGATTTCAGCTTGTGGCAACATATAACGGAACACCGCAATGGTTTGCAAAATTTCCATTGCCGTCATCGTCTGTTGTGTACCCATAGGCGTGCCTTCTTGCGGGTTTAAAAAATTGAGTGGTACGGATTTAACATTGAGCTTGCGCAAGGTGTCGGCCAGTTCAATACGTTGATCCAATGATTCGCCCATGCCCAAAATCCCGCCGGCACAAACGCGTAAACCCGCATCGCTAGCATGTTGTATGGTGTCAATATTGTCTTGATAGCTATGAGTGGTGCAGACCTGGTCAAAAAAACTTTCCGCACATTCCAGGTTATGATGGTAATTTTCCAGCCCCATCTCTTTTAAAGAAGTCGCACTGTCTTTACTTAATACGCCAAGGCTGGCGCAACGGCCAATGTCAGACGCTTCGTTAAGATCACCCAGATAAGCTTTTAATTGACCTGCTTCTTTAGTCGAACGTATTCCCCATCCTTTAGAAACAATGCCGAAATCACTCGCCCCCCATTCACGCGCCTGTTTAGCTTGCCTGGACAGTTCATCGGTAGAGATATAGTTATAAACCGGCGCTGCCGTCTTATGATGGCCACTTTGTGCACAAAATGAACAGTCTTCGGAGCAATTACCAGAACGAACATTTGAGATGGCGCAAACTTCAATTTCCTGTCCACGAAACGTTTTGCGAATTCGGTCTGCGCCCGCCATCAACCAAGGGATGTAGTCCGCATCCAGACCGATGAGCCAACGTCCTTCGGCGGAAGTTATTTCATTTTGCGCGAGAATTTGGTCAATAATATGGTTTAAACGTACGTAAATCGCATTATCCATGAATGCCCTCGATTGACTGATGTTAAAATAACGGTCGTGGTTTTAACCTAGAAAACGCAGTTGATCCACGATGTACCCCATGGGCACAGTCGCGTTTTCTAGGTTTGAAACTCAATCTTAACCTCCCTAAACTGGCTGTCAACTCCTGAGGTATCAATATTGAACGGTTGGTCAAAAAATATACAATACAGACCGATCAAAAGGCGCTGCCTCCTGTGTTCTGGCTCACATAGCGCTAAGGTAGATCTATGTCCGGCTTGCTTAGCCGGCTTGAGCTGGCTGAACGGTGCTCAATGTAGAGGTTGTGCTTTACCTGTGTCTGAGCATATCGCATTCTGTGGTCGGTGCCTTAATAAGGCCCCATTTTACGACAAAACGCAGGCTGTTTTTGAGTACAAAGGGGAAGTAGAGTGGTTAATTCAACAGTTAAAATTTAAGAGTAAACTCATTCCCGGGCACATTTTGAGCCAACTTATAGCGGATCGACTGGCCGAGCGACTGAAGTCATCCTGCATTGAACTCATGATCCCGGTACCTTTGCATGTCAAACGAATACGCAACAGAGGGTTTAATCAAAGCGTCGAGCTGTTTGCTCATTTAGCCCAACGCTTAGCGCTCCCGATGGATGTGAAAAATTGCCAACGCAAAACGTTTACCGAACAACAGAGTGGCCTGAATCGCCAGCAAAGAGATAAAAACATCAAGGACGCATTTTATTTCAAGAGGCGAATCGACGCAAAACATATTGCGATTGTTGACGATGTTATGACGACAGGAAGCACAGTAAATGAATTAGCGCGTGTATTAAAAGCTCAAGGCGCAGATTATGTCGAAGTTTGGGTCTGTGCTAGAACACCACGGGGATAATATTGGGTTGGAGGGGCTGCTGTGTTAAACTTTTACAGTCTTGAAATTGACACAAATTTTCAATTTATTAATTCAGGTTTAAGGGGGTTTTCTGTGCTGAAGCAGGTTTTCTGTGCTTTTTTTGGGTTATTAGCGTGTAGCAGTTTGCATGCTCAAACACTGGATTTTAACCTGAGTAATGATACTGCCGAGGCGGCTCTATTCGCACCATTTGCAAGCACCGGCTTTGGTAAAAGTGCCTATCAAATCAGTGTTTTGTTTTCTGATAAAGAGGTCGATAACAACTGGATGGTCGGCGGGGGTTTTTCTGTTTCTGGGGAAGCGGGTACGGATGTGCCTGGCTTGGAATTTGGTGTTAGTATCAATGCCTATATTGCTGAGGTTGCAGCTTATGAGCTTATCGCCCTCCCCCTTGGCGCTCATGCGCGATATTCCCCTCCTCCGTTGAGCCGTTTTTTCGGAAAAGTAGCGGTCGAATATGCACCGGACATTGTCACTTTTAATGATGCCGATCAACTGGTTCTGGCCGTAGCTCGCCTAGGTTATGAAATTTTACCCAATGCCGATGTTTATCTTGGCTACAGAAATATCCAGGTCGGCATCAAAGATCAACCTAATTCGGATGTCACCATTGACAAAGGATGGCATATCGGGGTCAATCTTACTTTTTAGTTTTTTTGTGGGTCTGACGATCGTGTCACACCCTTATAAATTTACTTCCTTTTCTGGCTATGGCTTTTCTTAACCCTCAAGAACCGCCCCATGAAGTGCCAAAAAATGGATTTTAAAAATACGGCCATAGTGGCCAGAAAGGGCGCTTAAATGCTTGTGCGAACGGGACTGACTCCCTATCATCGTGACGTTTATAGTTCTGGGGCCGAAAAAAATACACGCGGCTCAGAGGTTTTTACGCCTGATGATCTTGTACAAGAGCAGGTGTCTCGCTCTAAGGCCGTGCCTCCCGTCGAACAAACCATTGAAGGTGAAATACTCGACCGTCATCGACAACGTCAGTATAGTGAAAATGAGGTTAATTTTCGTATTCATACACAAAGTACCGAAACGTACTCTACGGATTATAATTCACGAGCACTCGCGGCTTATCAAAGCAATATGATGCTGGCGACACCCCAGTATCAACCCCCCTATGCGCAAATAGATTATTTTGCATAAGGGCGGCCAGCATTCACTCGATGCCACATTCTGACATTCATGTTGTCGCCGTTGCATTGTTTAACAGGCAAAATGAAGTCTTGCTAACACAACGTTTACCGGGCAAACATCTTGCCGGTTGTTGGGAATTCCCCGGTGGAAAAATTGAAGCCAACGAATCACCTCTCACCGCCCTGAAAAGAGAACTTCAAGAGGAACTCGGAATTAAACTGAGTGACGCCCGTCCTTTAATTAAAATAGCACACCGTTATCCAGATCGACAGGTTACCCTGGATGTCTGGCAAGCTACGGCATACGATGGCGTACCCCATGGCAAAGAAGGCCAGGCTTTAACATGGGTCGCCACAAAAAATCTCAAACAATGGACGCTGCCCGCCGCAAATGACGCCATCGTGACAGCGTTACAACTGTCTTCACACTACCTAATTACACCGGAACCGGAGCAAACATCAACAGCTCAATTCTTATTACAGCTTGAAAAAGCCTTAACACGAGGCAACCGATTGCTACAATTTCGCGCCCACACCCTCAGCCCTGATCAATATCAAGCCACCGCCATTGAGGTGATGCAGCTCTGCCAAAGATATGAAACCCAGGTATTACTTAATACGTCTATAGACCAAGCGCTAGAATTAAATGCCAGCGGCGTGCATCTTAATAGCCCGCGTTTACATGAGTTATCGACTCGCCCTCCCACGATCAAATGGCTGGCCGCGTCATGCCACACCACAGCCGATATCATCCATGCATGTAATATCAACGTAGATTTTATCGTGCTGTCTCCCGTCAAAAGTACACTAAGCCATCCCGACGCAAAAGCAATAGGTTGGCCAACCTTCCAAAGCCAGGTAAAACAATCCACCGTACCGGTATATGCATTAGGGGGACTAACTACTCACGACACGCAACAAGCATGGCAGCACGGTGCGCAAGGTATCGCCGCTATTCGTGGGCTATGGGAATAGCAAAAATTTTCTGTGCCGTTCAATCCACTGTTTTTGAATAGCGTTTCAAAATGCTCCATTAGATGTGTCAATAATCATAAAATTATAGTTTTACGACAGGATAAATGATGGCAAATTTTTTAGAAATCTATAATAGAGTAACGCACCTGCCATTCGGTAATTATTTTTTTGATAAGGGTGTCGGAATTGTTGCTCCTTTTTTTGGTAAAATCCGCCCAAATGTACTTGAACTCAAACCTTCATTATGTGTAGTTAAAATGAGAGACCGTTGGGGAATAAGGAACCATATTGGAACAATAAACGCTGGGGCGATGTGCACACTTGCTGAGCTAACCGCAGGAATGGCAGTAGATGCGACCATTCCAAATCATTTTAGATGGATACCTAAAAAAATGACAGTAGCATATTTAGCGAAAGGAAAAGGTACATTAGAAGCGGTATGTAGTTTTGATAAAAATTTAATTCAAGAAGGCGACGTAATGCTGCCAGTGAGCATCAAAAACACCGAAGGAAAAGAAGTTTTTACTGCGGAAATAACATTCCATATTAGTAGAAAAAAAACATAACGAATACGGTTAGATCGTGAGATGACAAAGTACGAAGAGGGAACCCCGATCTGAACCATTTGTTGGACAAGCCCCGTTCAAGTTAAGCGTATTGAATAACTATGGAAATATCTTTTTTGGTTTATCTACACCTCAAGATCTGACTTATATACCCGTAGCGTTTGAGATTTAGGTTCTGAGTGTGTGACCTATTCATTTCCTAACAAAGCGAAATGACGAGGTGTAGCGGGTTATTGCGAGGAATTTCAACGTAGCCAGGGAATGAAGAGGGCGTGCAATCACACCTAAATTTTAATCGCTACGGGCATATCTACAAACCTCAAACTCAGGTAGCAGATCCGTCTGTTCTCCGACAGCCTCCCAGGGTAACGCAGAGCTACGACAGTATATATACCCATGGCGTTATAAATTTAGGGCGAATAACACGCCCTGTTTTTCCCATGGCAGCGTTAGAATTCCTCCAAATAGGCCTACTA
>JAADHS010000221.1 GCA_013151745.1 Gammaproteobacteria bacterium
AAATAATACAGCGGCTCTCCCTCAATTGATAATCTATGTCGATAGCGTTCGATGTAATAAATATCAAGATATTTTGAGAAAATTAATTCCCTAATCATTTTTGAAAAACCTGATTTATCATTAATATCAAAGAAGGTGTCCTTTATATTAAAGGCCACCCACGCTTTGTTTTTGATTATATTAAACGCTTCTAAAAATGCTTTCGTTGGGATGTCACCGAAACCAAGTGCGGCAACTGTTACCATGCAATCACACTGCCAAGATACTATTTCTTCCTTTTTGTCTTTTTCTAACTTTGTGAAATCCTCAACATAATATGCGTCATATATTCCCGGCCTATCTCGGATTGCTGCATCATAAGCTTCGGGAATTATATCCACGCCTATTAAGCGAGAAACACCATGTTTTTTTAATTCCTCTCCCATTATTCCATTACCCGCACCTAAATCCAATATCCTAAGCTCAGAAAAGTTATTTTGATACTGTTTTACTGCAGCTTCGAGTATTGATGCTACTTTACTTGGAGATGTGCATTTAAGGCGATCATAAAATATTTGTTCATAGAGGCCCTGTACTTGATAAATTTCATCGTAATCGTGGAATCTTATTTTTCTTTTACCACCTGATCCTTGAAGGTAGAAATAGGCTTCGTCTTGATTTATGCCGGTTAATTCATCCTTCGGAAATTGTATTCGATGTCTTTTCGTCATTACACTCTCAATTTTGTTTGTATATTTATTGGCCTAACGAGACTGTAGAGTTTCTAGGTTTTTAGCGCAACCCCTCATTCTCCGAATTCTCCCAGGTTTTTATTTCTATATATATACCCATAGCGTTATGAATTTAGGCGCTTTCACGCACAGCTATACCTCATCTTCAGATTTTCCTCAATCGAAAAAACTCAACTTAGANNNACTAGGTCTGCGTTTTTTCTCAATCAAAAAAACCGAATCTAAGGCATATCTGCACGCGCTAACACCTAAATTCATAACGCCATGGGTATAGTCGTTATTATTAATGGCTCATATTTATAACCAGATGCCTGTTTTTTTTATTTATCGAAATAACCCTCCTATTTTATCGCTATTCTCGTGCTTTTACGTTGGTTTGCGATCCTTTATGCTACTTTTGCATAGTTCTTGATCTTTTCGATGTTGCGAACCATGCAGAATAACTTCCATTGCATGCGGATGTATTTCACTGTTTCTTGCTTAAATTCTGTATTGTAAGTTCTTCGTTTTATAGATCACCTCTTCAGTTAAGGTTTTACCTTAACTGAATGTCTATTTTAGCAGTGGATAATCAATACACTAAAGGTCTGTAAATTTATTTATTTACAGACCTTAAGGCACAGCTACACGCGGAAACATTTTACCGGGGTTTAAGATTCCTTTAGGGTCGAAAACTTGTTTTATATTTTTCATAATATTCAGGGTTGCTGGGGGTATTTCTAAAGAAATAAACTCTCTTTTTACCATTCCAATACCATGTTCCCCTGATAACGTTCCCTCTAATTTCAAAACAAGTGCAAACACGGCGCTTAGGCATTTTTCAGCGCGTTGCATTTCATCATTGTCATCTGGGTTGACGAGCAGGTTGACGTGAATATTGCCATTGCCTGCATGCCCGAAATTAACAATAGAAATGTTAAAGTGATGTGACAGGTGATCTAAGCCGTCTATCAGCTCAGCCATTCTTGATACCGGCACAACAACATCTTCGTTAATTTTTTTTGGCGCGATATTTCTTAATGCGGGTGAAAGCGCTTTTCTGGTCGCCCATAACTCATCGACATCTTGTTGCGTGGTTGCGGCTTTGAGTTCAATGAGACCCGTTAAATTGGCAGCATCGGAAATAGCTTGAACAGCAGATTGCATACTGCTTTCCATGCCGTCAACTTCAATCATGAGCATGGCTTTAGCGTTTGTTGCTATCGCTGTGCTGGCGTAGTTTCGTACCGCGTTTATCGCATGCCCATCAATAAATTCTAATGCGCAAGGGGTAACAGGCTGTGCCATAATGCGTGATACGGCTTGTGCTGCGGCTGTCATAGAGCTGTAAATGGCTCTTAATGTGCGCTTACTTTCGGGGGTGGGTGTCAGGCGTAATGTGGCTTCCGTAATAATAGCGAGTGTGCCCTCAGAGCCAATTAAAAGCCGGGTTAAATCATAACCCACAACTCCTTTGGAGGTGACAACGCCAGTTTTGAGTGTTTCTCCCTTACCTGATACTGCCATAAGCCCAGAGACATTTTCTCTTGGGGTTCCATACTTGACGGCGCGCGGTCCAGCGGAATTATAGGCAAGGTTGCCGCCAATGGTGCAAAATGCGGCGCTTGTCGGGTCGGGTGGCCAAAAGAAACCGTGTTTTTTAGCCATGTTTTGTACGGTCTGGTTCGTCACGCCGGGTTGTACGATCATGTACCGGTCATCAGCAAAGATAACGGGTTCTTTGTTCATTTGTTCCATCGACATGACCAGCCCACCCTGGGTAGGTACGGTTGCGCCGGTGGTGCCACTACCCCGACCGCGAGCGGTAAGCGGAATTTCGTATTGATAACAGGCGAGCACACAGGCCATGACTTGCTCATGTTGCTGTGGAAAAACAACGTAGTCGGGGAGGTGATGTTTGCGGCTATTATCATAACCATAGGTCCAGCAATCGGCTTTGTCGGTCAAGATTTGAGCAGTAGAAAATATATTTTTTAGCTCGAGAAAAAAAGTAGCATTGTGGCGGTTTTTCATTTTTAATCCGTATATTCAAAAGCTCGAATTACTTTGTGAACGCCTTCAATTCGTGATGTGATCTTCGCCGCAGTATCCGCTAGTTCGCGAGGCACCAAGCCCATTAAGTAGACCGTGGTATCGGAAGAAACGACCTTGATTTGCAAGGCGGCTAGTTTTTTTGTTGCGAATAACTTTGTTTTTACTTTGGTAGAAAGCCAGATATCGAAGTTGCGCGCTCTGAGGGGTAAGGGCTCGCGGAGGGTGATCCTGTTGTGAATTTGTTTGACTTTAGGGTCTCGGTCGACAATGTTATAAACACGTTCTCTTAAGGCTTCATTGGGTGATTCGCCGGTTAATAAAACAATATTGTTATAGCTGATTGCGCTGATATGAGCCTGACTCATTAGTTCGGTATCATTATGTAAACCCTTTGCAATTCGAAATTCAATGGCTTGGTCTTCAATAACCGTTCCTGTGGTACGTTTGTCAACGGCGACGGCTGCGACCCCGGCGCTCCCTGCAATAATACTTGCAGCGCAGCCCTGGATAAGCAATACACTGATTATAATGAGGGTGGTTGTGTGATTTAGCATTTGTATGTGTGCCTTCTAGCTGCTGAAATGTTGGTCAATAATAGCGCACAGACAATGAATGATGAGAATATGGCATTCTTGAATTCGAGCCGTCGATGAGGAAGGGACGCGAATTTCAATGTCAGTATCTTTAAGTATGGAGGTTGCAGCCCCCCCATCTTTACCGCTGAGCACAGTGACGAACATGTTTTTTTCATGCGCGGTTTTGATGGCCTGGATAACATTTTCAGAGTTACCACTGGTAGAAATGGCGAGTAGAACATCGCCGGTGCGACCTAAAGCCTGGACTTGTTTGGCGAAGATATCTTGAAAGTGGAAGTCATTTCCTATCGAGGTGAGGGTCGAGCAATCGCAACTCAATGAGATCGCAGCTAAGCCAGGACGTTCACGTTCAAAACGGTTTAAAAGTTCTGATGAAAAGTGTTGAGCATCGCCTGCAGAGCCGCCATTGCCGCAACTCAATATTTTGTTTCCATTTTGTAAGGCTTTGACTATAAGTTTAGCAGCGTTATCGATGTAAGGCGGTAGGCAGGCTAATGCACTCATCTTTGTGTCGATGCTAGCTTGTATATGTTGTTCTATGAGGGCTGTTGTGCTCATTGAGTGATCAAAATATGGCGTTGGTGTTTGATTTATATTCGCGGAAGAATAACATAATATTTATTATAGTTTCCGAAACGTTTTATATCGCTATATGGATCAAGAGCTTGTGTTAAGTGCCCACCATAATTATTTTAACTTAATTTATGCAGGATTTTTTGCGAGAATCAAGTCGCAGCGAAACGAGCATAATGCGCTATGTGACTTGAGCTGTAATGCGGAGTCACATAAAAAAGACCAATAAATGTTAAAATAATTATGGCGGGCTACTTATGTGAGCGTTAAAATGCATCTTTGATCCACTCTATGCTGAACTTTGTTTGAGTTAAATCAATTGCAACCACATCAAAACGGCATGTGGGCGGGTGATTTTGATAATGTTTGTTGAGGTAGTGTTCAGCAGTGAAACGTAGTTTTTTTTGCTTGCTGGGGGTGATGGATTCTATTGCATCGGCATAATTATTTTTATGGCGTGATCTAACTTCAACAAAGACCAGCTCGTCTCCCTCTTTCATCACAAGATCGATTTCGCCATATCGGGTATTATAATTTTTTTCAATTAAAATGAGTGACCTTTTCAGCAGATATTCGCACGCTTGCTGCTCTGATTTGACGCCTAGATCCAGATGCTTGTTTTTTTTAAATAATGTCAGTTTCATCGACGTCTAACCATCAAAAATTACTGGGGTTTTTTATTGCTTTTGGTTTTCCTCTGACAAATTGAGCCCATTGCAAGCCGCGAAAGATGCGGTTGTTGTCCTGGATGCGTAAAAATCCTGTTTTTCCGGAGAAATGCTGGTAACGGCATTTGCTCAGGCGGGGCAAATGGGGCAGGAGCTCATAGCTATCTATGCCTAAGGCGTAGAGTCGTTTCAAAGGTTTGATGTTGCCCGTTGTTGCAGACTCGATGGTTTGCCAGAGGGGGTTGGGTTGTGCGATATTAATGATCCATGGCATATCGGAAAAGCGAATACCATTCAAATCTCTATCGGCGCTGGGGTTGGGGCTGCCTGTATAAACATGTGAGGTCGCATAAACAGGTAAATCAGCTGCATAGAAAAATTTGAGTTGGGGGCGAATTTGTCTTGCTTGCTGGGGTTGTGCTGCAATAAAAACAAAATCAATATCTTGTCTTCGTCTTGGTTCGCTATGTACTTTTCGCCCAAGAAAGCGGCCTATTTCTTTTATTCTGGCTTTACTTTCATCAAGATTGAGCACGGCCTGCAACGGACTTGAAAAATTATTTGTGTTAGGTGCATAGGTTGTCGTTTCTACGGTAATTCCCCCCAATTGTGACCAGGTTTCGCTGAAGGCGTTGGCAATTCGGTGCCCCCATGGCGAGTCGGGGGTGATTAAAATAGCTTGGTTATGGCCATCTAGCCAGGCTTTTTCTGCGACTTGTTCAGCCTCATCTTCGGGTGCCAGGCCAAATTGAAATAAATTTTCAGGGTGTTGAGTTTTGTGGGTGCTGTAGTTGAGCGCGAGCGTAGGCACAGGTAGTGATTCCTGGGTTGCTAGAATATTGACACCCTCTTTATTGAGTGGGCCGATAATGACGTCAGCGCCTTCCTCCACAGCTTTTTCGTAGGCGGCCCAAGTTTGTTCAGCCAGTGTGCCGGAGTCGTAAAAGCGCAATGTAGGGTTAAATTCTTCTTTTTGGGCTTGGTAAAAAGCCGCAGCAAATCCGTTTCGAACCGCTGTGGCGGGTTTGGCAAAAGGGCCGGAAGCGGGCAGAAGTAGTGCGATATTACGGGGTTGAAAAAGGTCTGAGCGTTCAAGTTCCAGTAATGATTTCAATAATTTTGATGAGGCTGGGTGGTCAGGATAGGTTTCTTGCCATAAAGAGAGCTCTTGTTCAAAATCAATACTGATGTTGTTTTGTCGGTGATAAAGTTGAGCAAGTGCAAACCATCCTGTTTCAGAATATTCTACTGTACTATTATTGAGGTTTTCCAGGCGTTGAGGTGACATCATGGCCAATAACGGCCATAGCTGTTCTTCTATCGCAATGCGTTCTTCAGCCGAATTTTCTGGCGATCGCATGAGTGTTTGAGCGGCAAGTTCGCGTTGTCCGGTTTGCTGATAGGCTTGAGCGCGAAGTTGATAGAGCTCGGGGATCAAATGTTCAGGTGTTGTATCGGATGATAAAGAAGAGAGTAATGTGAGTGCTTCTTGCGGCATTTTTTTGTTGAGTAATTCGCTGGCGTTAAGCAGTAAGACTTGAGTCTTGTTTTCACTTTGGTTATCTAGATTCGAGTTTGGGGAGAGAACGGGTGTTGTGGTGCATCCGTAGACGAGTAGGGCTGAAATTAAGAGTATAATGCTGCGTATGCGTATTATAGGTAAAACAGAGTATGGATTATCCATGTTAGGCCCTTTTGTCTCTTCAACTATAAATGGGTGGTGATTTGTGTCAAACCTTACGGGAACATTATACGTGGTTGCGACGCCGATAGGGCATATGGGGGATATTTCCGCACGTGCCTTGGAGGTTTTACAAAGTGTGGATTGTATTGCCGCTGAAGATACAAGACGAACTTTATCACTCTTAAGACATTTTGGCATCCAAACACGTTGTATTGCCTGCCATGATCACAATGAGAAAAACGCAGCAAAGGGCTTGATCAAGTTATTGTCAGAAGGCAAAAATATTGCGTTAGTGAGCGATGCGGGTACGCCTTTAATCAGCGATCCAGGTTTTATTTTAGTGCGTGATGCGATCAATAGGGTAGACATTCATGTTGTGCCTATTCCGGGGCCATGTGCAGCCATTGCGGCATTAAGTGCTGCCGGAATGCCAACGCGAAAATTTGTTTTTGAAGGTTTTTTGCCGGCAAAACAGGCAGAACGACAACGCTATTTAAGTACTTTTCAGCAAGAGCGGCGCACTCTGGTTTTTTATGAATCCAGCCATAGAATTATTGCGTTGTTCGATGATTTGCTGGAACAATTTGGAGCCCAGCGTCGTGCGGCTCTTGCCAAAGAAATAACAAAATTACATGAAACATTTAAAGTGGGTGAATTGCAACAAATTGCAGATTGGCTAGGCGAGCAGGAAGTGCATTGCAAAGGCGAGTTTGTGGTCATTCTCGAAGGAGCTAGTCAAGAGAGCGATGATGCTGATCGCATTGAAGCCCGCCGGGTATTGGCTGCGCTGTTAACTGAACTCAGCGTAAAAAAAGCAAGTAAAGTTGCCGCTCAAATCGTTAATTTGAATAAAAATGAGCTGTACCAATTAGCTCTAGAACTTAGGTGATTGCGGGTAACGAGAACTGAAATGTAGCGCCTTGGCTATGTTCATTATTACGAGCAGTAATATGGCCGTTATGTCCCAGTTCAATAATTTCTTTGCAAATAGCCAGACCAAGACCCGTGCCTCCGGCATGGGTATTCGTCATCGAACTTTGTGTGAAAGGTTGAAATATAGCATCAAGTTCATCGGGAGGAATACCGGGCCCTTCATCGATCACTGATACGATAGCCTGATTATTGTTTTGTAGTTTAACCTGAACTTGAATGGTGCTGTGCGCCTGCGAAAATTTGATCGCATTAGAGAGCAAATTACGTATGATTTGTTTTATTTTGTCGGGGTCGGCATCGATGAGAATGCTGGGTTTGCTGTGCGTTAATAATATCTGAAGTTGTTGCTCTTCTTTGAGGGTTCTAAACTCACTCAATGTACTTTTGGTAAGTGTGACCAGGTCACAAGTTTCAATGTCATAAACAAGTTTCCCGGCTTTGAGTTTGGAAAGGTCGAGTAGATTATTGAGCAAGCTGAGCAAGTTTTCACCGCTGTCTCTGATTTCTTCAAAGTAGAGGGCAAGCTTTTCTTTGTTTGATGTGGCTGCTTTTTTAATACCAAAACGGGCAAAGCTGAGGATGCCATGAAGCGGTGTGCGTATTTCGTGGGACATATTTGCGACAAAGGCTGACATTGCACGTTCTGCGGCTAAAGCGGCATCGCGAGCTTCTATCAGGTCTGTTGCTTGTGCATCAAAATTATCTTGTAGCCGGGCGCGGTATTTTACGAGTTCTTCTTCAATTTGTTTTCTTGCCGTGACCTCTTCCACTGTTGAACACAGGCTTGAAGGCTTGCCGTTGCTATCGTATATCGTGTCAGCGCGTTCAAAAATAGTATGTTCTGAGCCGTTTCGGTGCACAACGCGGTATTCTATGGACAGAGGTTGACCTTGATTCTGGCATCGTGCGCGCTCCTGGATAGTGATCCTTCTGTCCTGGGGGTGAATGCGTTCATTAATTTTTTTAATATCGTGCAGATCATCAGGGTCGATGTCGAAAATGCGATAGGTTTCTTCAGAAAAAACAATAGTTTTGTTGTCTAAATTGATGTTCCAGCCCCCTAAACCAGCAATATGTTGTGCATTACGAAAACAGGTGTTTTGATACTCTATATTTTGCCTTTCTGCTTGTTCATTAGATGCCAGGTTAGGTGGGCTAATGGCTGATTTTTCCAAAATCATGCTTCGCTTACCTCGTTTAATTTGTCTATTAGACGTTCAAAGCTTGAGTCAATGCCGATTCCTGAATTAAACAAGGTACAGGTTTTAGAAATCCCCTTTTCAGTAATCTGTGTCAATGCTTCTTCTTGCGGTAAGGTTAATCCAAACCCAATAATAATGTCGTCTACATCATCTTTTAAATCTTCAACGATTCTGGCTCCATCCACTCGTAAGCGATGATAGGCTTTGCGTATTTCATTCATGCTATTGTTTGCAGCTTCTATCGTTTCCAGTAAATTATTTTGTTGCTTCTCCAGCTCCAGTGACGCCATGAGCGCTTGTATTCGGACATCGACTCCGCTTACGAAGAAACAAACATGGTCTTTGATGGTGCCATAAAGTACTTCGTTATCAACGGGCATATTTTTTATGAGTAACGAGATGTGATCAAAGTTAACTATCGTGCGATTACGAAAATCAAAAAATCGACCTTTCCCTTTTAATTGCTCCAGCAAAGATTTCTCCAAAGAGCTGATCATGCCAGAATCACTTAAATAGTGCGTTTGAGCGTTTACCTTAATGCTTGCGCTGCACGACCAGCCTAAAGCTTGGGTGGTGTTAAATAGCCGTATGCCAATATCTTCTATGGTGTGCGCTTTGTAGCTATCATCAATGAATCGTAAAATAATACCGAGTTTGCTCGTGTCTTTCATGGCCTGCAATGCCACTTTTGTCGCGGTACTGGTTTTCGATAATAAGTCCGAGCGTTGCATCGCCAGTTTGAGAGCGTAGTTTATTTTTAGTATCAGTTGATCGTGATCAAAAGGTTTGACAAAATAATCATCCGCGCCGACATCAAATCCTTGCATACGTTCTTCCAGGGAGTTTTTTCCGCTCACGAAAATAACCGAAATTTTGTTCATCTCTGAATCTTGTTTGAGCTTGATGCAGGTTTCATAACCATTGATGCCTGGCATCATAATATCCAATAAAATTAAATCTGGTTTTTCCTGTACGCTCAGACGGAGGCATTCCTCTCCACTGGAGGCGATGAAGAGCGTAAAATCATCTTCCAGAAGGTTTTCCAGTATGCGTTGATTTCTTAAGTCATCATCAACTATGATGATTTTCTTTTTTGCAGAGCTCATTTTTAGTCTCCTTTCCATTTTTGTTTTAACGGCAGAGATAGCGAATGCTGTAGAGTCTACATGCGAGTAAAAAACAGGACAAATATCAATGGGAAACACCGGAAAAGACACGCGACAGTTGGAAAGCTATTGACAATACTTTATAGCTCAAAAGTTGGACAAAAGAGAGGTGTATCGTGCTAATCGCCGTTCACTTTTAACTTATTATTCAACTTAATTTTCTAGGTTAAATTGCTCTTTATTCTTTTACGATGGTGCGATTGTCGCTTTAGTCGAGTATACTGATTGGCGAGAGTCGGCTGAGTAATCGCGGAAATCTGATTTGGATTTTCGAGGAAAGTCCGAGTCCGGGCTCCACAGGGCAGGGTGCCAGGTAACGCCTGGGAGACGTGAGTCTACGGAAAGTGCAGCAGAAAGTATACCGCCGAAGCAAATTCAGCATCGGTAAGGGTGAAAAGGTGTGGTAAGAGCGCACCGCGTCGATGGCAACATACGGCGGCAAGGTAAACCCCACTCGGAGCAAGACCAAATAGGGGGGCATTGATGTGGCCCGCATTGTCCCCGGGTAGGTTGCTTGAGGCGTATGGTGACATGCGTCCAGATGAATGATTACTCACGACAGAACCCGGCTTATAGGCCGACTCTCTATTTTCCGCATAGTTAGGCAGATCAAAAGCTTGCACCCAAAAAACCGAGCATAAATGCTATACATCGTGGATCAACTGCGTTTTTTAGGTTAAAGGGCAGTTCTGTTACGAGTCGAATAGTACGCTTACAGTAGCCTAATCTCTGCTGTTGCTCACTTCTTGGTTGCATCGTCGCAAGCGCAGACTTTAGCTTGTCTGGCTTCGGATTCCAGGATAATCTACACCCTTTCCATATTCATTTTCAGCACATAAAACTTTATCCCTGAAGTGAAAGGTTAGATTTTGACTCTAACCTTATGATTCGGTGATGCCCGTATCCTTTGTTTTTTGTTTCTTCTTGAATTTTTGTAAGTATTTGTCTCAAAAGAAAGAATTTCATAAAAATCCTCTTCGTTTTTTCTTGACAGGCCCCAGGTTTATTCTATATTTCTACTATGTGGGAATTTGTGGGATAATGTGTGTGATTGTGGGCTAGAAGGGGTTTTTGGTGGCGATTTCGTTCCGTGGTGCGTCAGAATTGAGCTTAGATGCCAAAGGGCGTCTGGCTATGCCTGTACGTCATCGCGAAACGTTACTTGATTTTTGTGGTGGCGATATCGTCGTCACTGTTGATTATGCACGTGAAAAATATTTATTGGTCTATCCCCGGCCTCATTGGGAAGTTTTTCAAGAAAAACTAGATGCATGGCCTACTTTTAACCCTGATGTACGGATGGTGCAAAGATTGATGCTGGGTTATGCCACCGATACTAAAATGGATGGGAATGGAAGAATTCTTTTAACACCCGCGTTACGAAAACATGCCGGTCTGGAAAAACAGGTGGTGCTTATAGGTCAGAATCAACGATTTGAATTATGGGATAAAACAACATGGGACGAAACTCTTGATGCAGTGGAGTGGTCGGCAGAGCTTGCGCAAACACTGGAATCTTTGTGATTCGAGGTGAGGTGGTAAGAGTGATGACAGATGCAGATTACGAGCATCAATCCGTCATGATGGTTGAAGCCATCGAATCATTGATGGTTAAGACTGAGGGGACTTATGTAGACGCGACTTTTGGTCGGGGTGGACACGCGCTGGCCATACTCAAAAAATTATCGGATGAAGGCTGTTTGATGGTGATTGATAAGGATCCTCAAGCCATAAAAAAAGCGCAATTATTATTTGCCGATGACCCTCGTGTTTATGTCAAACAGGGCAGCTTTGCTGATGTGCCGCGTTTTTTTGAAGAAGAAAACTGGACACAATGTGACGGGTTTTTTCTGGATTTGGGCGTGTCATCCCCGCAGTTGGATGATCCACTACGAGGCTTCAGTTTTCAAAAAGAAGGGCCTCTTGATATGCGGATGAATCCGCATGAGGGGCAAAGCGTTGCGCAATGGCTGGCAGGCGCAAGCCAGGATGAAATAGCGCATGTATTATGGATTTACGGTGAGGAACGTTTTTCAAGACGGATAGCTCGTGCCATTGTCTCTGCGAGAGATGAGACGCCTATTTTGACAACAACACAATTAGCTCGGTTGATTGCTTCCGTTATACCGACCCGTGAACGTAAAAAAAACCCAGCAACACGTAGTTTTCAAGCATTACGAATTTTTATCAACCGGGAACTGGATGAAATCAGTACTTGCTTGCAGGCCGTGTTGAATTTGTTGAGGCCTCAGGGACGTTTAGTCGTGATTAGTTTTCATTCTCTTGAAGACCGTATCGTAAAACGATTTATCAGGGATCATTCCCGAGCTAAATCATTGCCCGCAGGTTTGCCCGTGGTCGCAAGTGATATTCACGTTGACTTAAAACAACGAGGGAAGTTGAAGGCGGGCAAGGCTGAGGTTGCGCAAAATGCTCGTGCTCGTAGTGCGATTATGCGTATAGCGGAGAAAACTTAGTGACAGCATCTGCTGATACCGTTGGTGATTTTCAGGGTACGTTATCATTAGGTTATGGCCGGAGTGTGTCGGTGATATTGTTATTGGTGGTGGTTATTGTATCGGCAATTGGCGTAGCACAAACTCGCTATGATACCCGGCGATTATTTGTTGAATTGGAACAGTTGAAAGCAGATTGTTTGAAGCTTGAAGAAGACTGGGGGAAGTTGCAGCTAGAAGAAAGTACATATTCAACTCATGGCGCGGTTGAACGTAAGGCTCGTTCCCAGTTGAATATGTTGATGCCTGCTTTAAAAACCGTGGAGCACCTTTCTCCATGATGGCCCGTATATTGAAAATGTCATGGCGTCATAGCCTGGTGTTGACTCTTTTCTGTGTTGTTTCTGTAGTGCTGATATGGCGTGCTTTTGATTTGCAGGTATTGAATAATACTTTTTACAAAAATAAAGGCGCAAGTACACATATTAGAATGGCATCTTTACCCGCACATCGTGGCATGATTGTGGATCGTCACGGAGAGCCTTTAGCGATCAGTACACCGGTTGATTCGGTGTGGGTTAATCCAGAAAAATTTTCAAATGAAGTTGAGGTGGTTTCTGTAATATCTGACATATTGGATCTGGATGCGCAAAGTTTGTTGCAACGCATTGCCGCAAGGCAGAATAAGAAATTTGTTTATATCAAGCGACGTATTAACCCTGATTTAGCATCAAAACTGGATCAACTTGCCATTCCCGGTTTGTATTTGCAACGTGAATATCAACGCTTTTACCCAACTGGAGAAGTCAGTGCGCACTTGTTGGGGTTCACCAATATCGATGATAGGGGGCAGGAAGGTGTTGAATTCGGTTATGACGACTGGTTGAAAGGGCAATCGGGTCGTTTGCGTGTATTGCAAAATCGTCGAGGGCAAGTCGTTTCTAATGTGGAAAGACTATCCGAACGTCAAGCAGGTAAAAGTTTATCTCTGAGTATTGACAAACGTTTGCAGTATCTGGCCTATAAAGAGTTAAAAGCAGCCGTAAAACATCATAATGCACGTTCAGGTTCCTTTATTATTATCGATGTGAAAACTGGTGAAATATTAGCGATGGTTAATCAGCCTGCTTTTAATCCCAATAGTCGAAACAAAACGATGGATGGTCGCTACCGAAACAGAGCTTTTACTGATGTATTTGAGCCAGGTTCAACGTTGAAACCGATTGCTATTGCTGCTGCTGTGGAGCAAGGCTATGTTACCGAATCAACTATAATAAATACATCTCCAGGTCAGTTTTATGTGGGTCGTCATTTGATTAAGGATATGAAAAATTATGGCCAAATTAATGTAGAGAACATAATAAAAAAATCGAGCAATGTCGGTGTCAGTAAAGTTGCTCTTAGCATGGATAAGGAAATTTTGTGGCAGACGCTTGTCGATTTTGGTTTTGGTTCTCTCACGGGTGCAGAATTTCCGGGAGAAGCCTTGGGGACGGTGAATGATTTTTATCGATGGCGTCGTATTGATCAAGCAACCGTATCTTATGGTTATGGTCTCTCCGCTTCTCTTGCTCAGCTTGCAAGAGCTTATGCGGCCATTGCTAATCAAGGACGTATCGTACCCTTATCTATGTTAAAGGCCACTTCAGAAGTTGAATCGCATCAAGTTATTAGTGCGTCAACCAGTCGGTCGGTATTAAATATGATGGAGCAAGTGGTTTCTGCTGAAGGTACGGCGCCGCTAGCGCGTATTGCTGGATATCGGGTCGCAGGAAAAACGGGTACGGTTAAAAAAATGGATGCGGGTGGCTATAGTTCGGACCATTACTTATCTTTGTTTGCCGGTATTGTGCCGGTGAACGATCCACGGCTAGTTGGCGTGGTCGTGGTCGATGACCCTCGTGCCGGTGATTATTATGGTGGAATTGTCGCGGCACCTATTTTTTCAAAAGTGATGAGCGTTGCGTTAAGAACGATGAATATTTATCCTGATGACTTGTTGGCTGTAAAATCTGCAAAAAACACAAGTGAAATGAATGCTCTGATGAATACGTCATCCTTGGGTACCTTATGATGGTCATTCATACATCAGGATATGAAAAAGATGGGATGACATTGGGTGCGTTATTGGCAGAAGGTATCGCTGATTTTCCTCTCTCTGCGAAAGAAATTTTTATAAACGGTCTGGCCTTGAATAGTGAAAAAATCAGGCCAGGAAATTTGTTTTTTGCATGTCACGGCTTGCAGTGTTCTGGACATAATTATATTCAGCAGGCGATAAAGCAAGGCGCAGTGGCTGTTTTGTATGAAGAACCCTATGACTTGCTTGAGCCAATAGATGATATCCCGCTTATTTCTGTTACCCATCTAAGAGACAAATTAGGTTTGATTGCGGATCGGTTTTATGACTATCCATCACAGTCATTAAATGTAGTTGGTGTGACAGGAACCAATGGCAAGAGTTCTTGTTCTTATTTTATAGCGCAAACTCTTTCTAAAGGACGCTCTGTTCCTTGTGGCTTGATGGGGACGTTGGGTCATGGCTTATATGGGAACTTAAGTTCTTCAACGCATACTACGCCCGATGCGGTTAGTGTGCATAAAGTACTTCATCAAATTAGTAATAAAGGTGCAAATGACGTAGTGATGGAAGTGTCCTCTCATGGTTTGCAGCAGGGTCGAGTCAATAATGTGCATTTTAAAACAGCGGTTTTTACCAATTTGACACGTGATCATCTCGATTATCATGGTTCTATGGCTGCTTATTTAGCCGCCAAGTTGAAATTATTTAAAAATGTTCATCTGGAATCTGCAGTGATAAATATGGCAGATCGTTCGGCTAAAATTTTTTTAGACTGCCTGAATAAGCAAGTTTCCGTTATTGGTTACCGACTGTATAAAACCGATACAGAAAAATTTGTTGATTCCGGTATCCGAATGATTAATGCAGTATTTGTAGAGTCTTCGCTGTTAGGTATGACAGCTAAAATCAGTTCACCTTGGGGACAGGGTGTCTTACGCAGCAATTTATTAGGTCATTTTAATATAGAAAATCTACTCGCGACCTTGGGCGTGCTATTGTTAAACGGAGTTTCATTCGATGACGCTTTGGCTCGTTTGTCCACGGTTCGAGCTCTGACGGGGAGAATGGAATCTTTTCAAAGTCCAGCAGGCAAAGGGCGGGTTGTGGTTGATTACGCTCATACTCCCGATGCTTTGGCTAAAGTTTTGCAGACTTTACGCTCGCATACAGCAGGGAATTTGTGGTGTGTGTTTGGCTGTGGTGGAGACAGAGATAAAGGTAAAAGACCACAAATGGGTGAAATTGCTGCGACTTTTTGCGATCACTTATTGATCACCGACGATAACCCAAGAAATGAAAATCCGGAAAAAATAATTAGAGAGATTACGGCTTGTTTGCCCGGTGAGTACACCATTATACATGATCGGGCCTTGGCTATAAAATTTGCGATAGAACAGGCGGAAATAGACGATGTGGTTCTGATTGCAGGTAAAGGGCATGAGACTTACCAGGAGAAAAATGGCAAATATACCTACTTTAGCGACCGGCAAGAGGTGGCTAAAAATTTAGACTGCCAGGGATGTGTTTTATGAAAATACAATCCTTTACTCTGTCAAAAATTTTAGGGGGACTTCACCTAGGTCATGATGTAGCGATGACGGGTATTAGTACCGATACTCGCACATTGAAAAATGGAGATTTGTATTTTGCATTGATAGGGCCGCACTTTGATGGTCATCACTTTGTTGTTGAAGCTGAAAAAAAAGGCGCCGTTGCCGCTGTAGTGAGCAAGGACGTCGATATCTCCTCTATTGCGTTGATCAAGGTGGATGATGTCAAACAAGCTTTGGGTGATATGGCTGCTTATTGGCGAAGTCAGTTTGCTGGCCCTGTTGTCGCGATTACGGGCAGTAATGGTAAAACTACGGTTAAAGAAATGATGACGGCCATTATGCTGCAAGGTAGTCGTGGTATTGCTACGCAAGGTAATTTTAATAACGAAATTGGCGTACCTCTAACACTATTAAGAATTTCGCCAGATGAAGATCAATTCGCGATAATTGAAATGGGGGCAAATCACGTTGGTGAAATTGCCTATCTTACTCATCTTGTCTGTCCTGATGTTGCCATTGTCACGAATGTTGCAGATGCGCATCTTGAAGGGTTTGGTAGTCGGGATCAGGTCGCGCAAGCAAAGTCAGAAATATTTTCAGGTTTACATGAACAAGGCGTCGCCGTGCTCAATGCCGACGATCAATATGCAGATGTATTTAAAGAAAAGGCAATCGCTTATAAAACGTTGACTTTTGGTTTTGCTCGCGATGCAGACATTAGAGTGACGCAAGCCAAACCTTTTTTTTCGTCATCGTGTTGATAATATTATGGGTACGCATATGGCGCTGGATACGCCACTAGGCAATATTCAGTTTGATTTGCCATTGCCTGGGCATCATAACATCATGAATGCACTTGCTGCGACGGCGGCGTGTTGTGCCTTAAATTTGCCCAGCGAAAAAATAGTGCAGGGGTTGCAGTCAATGGCTGCCGTAACAGGTCGCTTGCAAATGAAAACGGGTGTGAATGGTCTCCGCTTGATTGATGATACCTATAATGCAAACCCCGCTTCATTTCGTGCAGCCATTGATGTGTTGGCTTGTAGTTATGGCCATAAAATTATCGTTATTGGAGAGATGGCAGAATTAGGCAAAGAAACCCAAAGCTTGCATAGTGCCGTGGCGTTGATGGCAAAAGAAGCCAACATTGATGCGCTCTATGCCGTGGGTGATTCAGCTAAAATTATGGCTGAATCTTTTGGTTCCAGTGGGGCTTATTTTGCTAATCAGGAGGCGCTTGTCGCTACGCTAAAAAATGATGTCAACGAATGGGGTTTTAAAGAGGTAGTGGTGCTTGTTAAAGGTTCGCGATCCAGTCGTATGGAAAAAATAGTCGAAGCCTTAGAAGCAACAAATGATGTTTTGAAATTGGCCATGAGAAAATAATTTATGTTGCTCTATGTTGCCGATTTTTTATCAAATTATTTTAGTATATTTAATGTATTTCAATACTTAACTTTTCGCGCCATTCTGGGGGTATTAACCGCGCTGATTATTTCTTTTGTGGTTGGGCCCATCATGATCAAAAAGCTGAGCCATTATCAAATTGGACAGACGATTCGAGAAGATGGGCCTGAGAGTCATCTGGAAAAAGCGGGAACCCCGACCATGGGAGGGGCGTTGATTTTAGTTGCTATTGCGATCAGTACATTATTGTGGTCAGACTTGTCTAGCGGCTATGTCTGGATTGTCTTATTGGTTACCTTGGCTTTTGGTGCGATTGGCTGGGTGGATGATTATAAAAAAATAGTAGAAAAAAATTCTGATGGTTTATCCGCTAGGCAGAAATTATTGTGGCAGTCTGTGGCTGGATTATGCGCCGCAGTTTTGCTTTATGCGACGGCCACTTCGCCTGTTGAAACAACGTTGATCGTTCCTTTTTTTAAAGATATCGCCATCGATTTAGGACTGGGCTTTATATTATTAACTTATTTGGTCATTGTAGGTTCCAGTAATGCTGTTAATTTTACTGATGGTCTGGATGGCTTGGCGATTATGCCAACCGTGTTAGTGGCTGGAGCTCTGGCTATTTTTGCGTACTTAAGTGGTCATGTGAAATTCGCTGAATATTTGAGTATCCCTTATGTTGCTGGGGTGGGTGAAGTGATCATTTTTTGTGGTGCGATTGTGGGTGCGGGCTTGGGGTTTTTGTGGTTTAACACCTATCCCGCCCAGGTGTTTATGGGAGATGTCGGTGCATTGGCGCTGGGCGCTGCACTCGGTGTTGTGGCTGTTGTCGTTCGCCAGGAGTTAGTGCTATTTATTATGGGTGGGGTGTTTGTTATAGAAATGGTTTCCGTTATCTTGCAAGTGGTTTCCTATAAGCTAACGGGTAAACGTATTTTTCGTATGGCACCTTTGCATCATCATTATGAATTACAAGGCTGGGCTGAGCCCAAGGTCATTGTGCGATTTTGGATCATTACCGTCATTTTGGTATTGGTTGGTTTGGCAACATTGAAGTTACGATGAGCGATGTTAGATAAACCTTCAACATTGATAGTAGGTTTAGGTAAAACAGGTTTTTCGTGTGTGAAAAGGCTGGTGGCTGAAGGCGTTCCTGTTGCTGTGACGGACAGTCGAGACCAGCCTCCTTTTTTGCAAGCACTGAAAGAACAGTTTCCTGATGTTGCTGTGTTTTTGGGCGGATTAAGTGAAGATGCATTTAAAATGGCGCAACAAATCGTGATTAGTCCGGGGGTGTCACTGGCTTTGCCTGAAATACAACAGGCTGCAAGTCGAGGTTTGCCTGTTTTAGGTGACGTTGAGCTTTTTGCGCGTCGTTGCCAAGCCCCCGTTATTGCCATTACGGGATCGAATGGTAAAAGTACGGTGACGGCCATAGTTAATGACATGATAAAAGAGGCCGGCTATACCGTGCGAGTGGGTGCGAATTATGGCACTCCAGCATTGGATTTGCTTGCTGATGAAGATCCCGATTATTACTTATTAGAATTGTCTAGTTTTCAACTAGAGACGACAATGTCGCTCTCTCCCAAAGTGTCTGTATTACTCAATTTGAGTCCAGATCACTTGGATCGATATGAAAGTGTTGAAGACTATTACGCAGCAAAGCGTCGCATCTATCGCGGAGCGGAGCACATTGTCAGTACGATAGAGGAAGCTGACAATGACGTATTAAAAGAGAGGGAAACGATTACTTTTGGACTCGCTGACGCGGATGCCAACGTGGAAGAAATTGAAGGGCAAGCCTGGATTGTATATCGAAGACAACCCATTATTGC
The DNA here is from genome assembly GCA_013151745.1 of Gammaproteobacteria bacterium. Lineage (GTDB taxonomy): Bacteria > Pseudomonadota > Gammaproteobacteria > JAADHS01 > JAADHS01 > JAADHS01. Next base: position 18,925 of record JAADHS010000221.1, read on the forward strand.
TGTAAATGAACTGCAATTGTTAGGGCAGCATAATTTGTGTAACGCATTAGCTGCGGTGGCCATCGCGAGTGCAATCGCTTTGCCTCACCCAGCTATTGTTGCTGTCCTTAAATCTTTTTCTGGTTTGCCTCATAGAATGGAGTGGGTTGCCGAAAAATTTGGCGTTGTGTGGATCAATGATTCAAAAGCAACGAACATTGGCTCCACCGAGGCGGCATTGCTGGGGCTTGGTGGCCGTATTATTTTGCTTGCCGGAGGTGACAGCAAAGGTGCGAATTTTAATATGTTGCGGACGGCGGTTGAGCAGCATGTTAAAACACTTGTTTTATATGGACGCGATGCACCTCTACTTTCTGACGCGCTAAGTGGTCTCGTACCTATTCAGCAAGTCGCAACGCTGGAAGAAGCGGTGCAAAATGCAGCTCAAATTGCGACAAAAGGGGATCAAGTATTGTTCTCACCTGCATGTGCAAGTTTTGATTTGTATGATAATTATGAACGGCGAGGAGACGCGTTTAAGTCTTTAGTATATCAGTATGTTGATCGTCAGGGACATGCGGATGATTAAACAGCTCAGAGGGGTCTTTGTCAGTGACCCGTGGTTACTTGGGTCGGTTGTCAGCGTGTTAAGCATTGGCCTGGTTATGCTGGCTTCAGCTTCAATGAATATTGGTTATGAGCAATACGGATCTCCCTATTATTTTCTTGGGCGCCAAGTTGTCTATCTGGCATTGGGCTTGTTGGTTGCGTGTGGGGTGTTATTGATGCCTTTGTCGGTGTGGGCCAGAAGCGGGAATGTATTGTTGGTTTTTTCCATCATATTGCTCATTCTGGTTTTTGTGCCGGAAGTGGGGAGAACGGTCAATGGCAGTGCTCGTTGGATTGGTTTGGGCGCCTTTAATTTACAACCTTCTGAGTTAAGTAAACTGGCTATCGTAATTTATATGGCAGCGTTACTTGCAGCCAAGGGCAATGAAATATTGAACGACTGGAAATTATTATTGTTGCGTTTGCTCCCCCTGTTTTTGATGGGTGTATTGTTGATGCTAGAGCCTGATTTCGGTGCAACGGCGGTGATTTTTGGCACGGTTTTAACGGTCTTGTTTCTTGCAGGTGTAAAACTAAAATATTTCATTTCATTTTTGTTGATGCTGGGTGCCAGTGCGTACTTTTTAGTGATTATGTCCCCCTATCGCTTTAGTCGATTGAAAAGTTATTTGCAAGCCTGTGAACCGGAGTATTATTACAAGGAAGGTTATCAATTGTGTCAGGCATTGATCGCCTTTGGTCGTGGCGATTGGTTTGGTGTTGGCCTGGGAAGCAGCGTGCAAAAATTGTTTTACTTGCCGGAAGCACATACTGATTTTTTACTGGCCGTGCTGGGTGAAGAGCTTGGTTTTTTTGGTTCGTTGACTATTATTATTTTGTTCACTTTTTTGATTGTTCGGGCGTTTAGTCTGGGTGCAAAATCAAAAGAAAAAAAACAGTATTTTGCCGCTTACCTGGCTTATGGTATTGGTGTTTGGGTTGCGCTTCAAGCGTTTATTAACCTGGGTGTTAATATGGGTTTGCTGCCGACTAAAGGCATTACTTTACCACTAATGAGTTATGGCGGTAGCAGTATCGTGATGATGTGTATTAGTTTTGCGTTATTGCTCCGTATCGCTTATGAACAAAAAACATTGAAAACTAAATCCAAGCCAAAGGTTAATGTATGGGCGGCTGCGTCTTGATTATGGCCGGGGGAACCGGTGGGCATGTATTTCCTGCTTTAGCCGTGGCTAAAAAGCTGGAAGAGCAGGGCTTTGACATTGTTTGGTTGGGTACAAAAACGGGTCTGGAGGCCAGGCTGGTACCTCCTTTTGGTTTTGCTATTGAGTGGATAACGGTGTCTGGACTGAGAGGAAAAGGCTTGATGAGCTGGTTGGCTGCGCCCGTGCGAATAATTAGGGCGTTGTTTCAGTCTCTGCGTGTGATTCAAAAATGTAAACCAGATGTGGTGTTAGGAATGGGTGGATTTGTTTCTGGGCCCGGTGGTCTGGCGAGTTGGATTTTGGATAAACCTTTGTTGATACATGAGCAAAACGCCATAGCTGGTTTGACCAATCGTTGTTTGGCGCCTTTGGCAAAACGAGTATTACAGGCTTTTCCTGGCGCGTTTGCTGAGACTAAAAAAGTTTCGGTCGTCGGTAATCCGGTTCGAGATGAAATTATTGATTTAATTGCTGCTCCTAAGGTTGAGGGCAATGAGTTAAAAAAAATAAAAGTGCTGGTTGTGGGCGGTAGTCTGGGTGCGCAGGTTTTTAATGACATCGTACCTGAGTCGGTCGCGAGTATGAATGATTGTGATCAACCTGAAATATGGCATCAGGCTGGTGCGCGTAATATAGAAAATGCGCTTGCAAATTATAAAAAATATAAAATTGATGCCAGAGTGGAGGCCTTTATTGATGATATGGCCGCAGCCTATCACTGGGCGGATGTGGTGCTTTGTCGAGCGGGTGCGTTAACGGTGTCTGAGTTAGCTGTCGCTGGTTTGCCTTCCATTTTGGTGCCTTATCCTTATGCCGTAGATGATCACCAAACTCATAATGCAAAATTTCTAGCCGATGCTGGCGCTGCTATTTTAGTGCCGCAGTCGACATTGACTGTGGGTTATTTAGTAACATTATTTTCGGACTTATCAAAAAGTTATGATGGTTGTCATCAAGGGGGCACTTTACGGGAAATGGCATCAGCAACCGTTAAAGTCGCTCGACCTGATGCGACCGGTGATGTGGTCAAGGCTTGTATGGCGGTGCTGGATGTTTAGCGTACGATTGCAAAAAACTGAGGCGCGTAGAGGGGTTGGCACGGGTGCCTCGGTCAGTTCGTTTAATCGCACGCCCGGCAATGTAGCTGACATGGGGTGTGTTCGAAAAATCCACTTTGTTGGCATTGGTGGTGCGGGCATGGGTGGCATTGCTGAAGTGTTACATAATTTGGGTTATGAGGTTTCTGGTTCGGATCTGGCGAAAAATGCGATGACACGTAGATTATCATCCCAGGGTGTTGATATACGATTGGGTCATGATGCCAGCTACGCTCAAGATAAAGATGTCCTTGTGATTTCCAGTGCGGTTGATAAAGACAATCCTGAGGTTGCATTTGCCCAGGCAGAGCGGATTCCGGTTGTACCTAGAGCTGAGATGTTAGCGGAGTTAATGCGTTTTCGCTATGGCATTGCGGTGGCCGGTACCCATGGAAAAACAACAACAACCAGCCTGGTTGCCAGTTTGTTGGCAGAAGGCGGGTTGGATCCCACCTTTGTTATTGGTGGAAAACTCAATAGTGCAGGTGTGCATGCCAAGTTAGGCGCAAGTCATTATCTGGTTGCTGAAGCAGATGAAAGCGATGCTTCTTTTTTGCATTTACAACCGATGATTGCGATTGTGACCAATATTGATGTGGATCATATGGAAACTTATAATGGGGATTTTTCTCAATTAAAGCAAACCTTCCTCGAGTTTTTACATCATCTTCCTTTTTATGGTTTGGCTGTGGTATGCCTCGATGACCCTGTTGTTTGCGAAGTACTGCCAGACATAAGTCGACCTATTGTGACCTATGGTTTGGCAGCAGGTGCTGATATCAGAGCCATTGATCTTCACCAGGAGGGTGCGAAAACCCATTTTAAAGTGCTGATGGGTGCTGATCAGCCGCCTATAGAATTAACTTTGAATCTTCCCGGTTTGCATAATGTGCAAAATGCCCTGGCCGCGATTGCGATAGCTTTTGAGCTGGGTGTTTCGGTAGAAAAAATAGGCAGTGGCTTGGCCGGTTTTCAAGGTATTGCGCGTCGATTTCAAGTTTATGGTGAGTTTGATACGGATAGCGGTAAAGTATTGCTCATTGATGATTATGGACACCATCCCAAAGAAATTGCTGCAACATTGCAAGCGATACGTGCCGGGTGGCCGGAGCGTCGCGTCGTTTTAATTTTTCAGCCGCATCGATATACCCGAACGCATGATTTATTTGATGATTTTTCCATCATTTTGTCTGAGACAGATATTTTAGTATTGCTTGATGTTTATGCGGCAGGTGAACAAGTTATCTCTGGTGCAGACAGCCGATCATTAAGCCGGGCTATTCGTGCCCGTGGCAAAGTGGAACCCATTTTTGTTGAAGATAGAGAGCGGCTTGCAGATACCTTGAAAGAGGTGATTAGAGAAAATGATGTCCTTGTGACTATGGGTGCCGGTGATGTGGGTGGGATTGCGGCGCAACTGCAAAGTCAGTTGCAAAGGAGTACGACATGATGTCCGCCGCGATGCTTGCTCCTGAATGTCGAGGCAAAGTAAAAGAGCAAGAATCCATGTCGCGTCATACATCATGGCGAGTAGGTGGGCCCGCAGATTGTTTTTATATTCCCGCTGATTTGGACGATCTGTCAAATTTTTTGTCACTCACCCAGTATGAAGGTGAGTTGATATGGTTGGGGCTGGGGAGTAATTTGTTAGTCAGAGATGGCGGTATACGAGGTCGGGTTATTTATACGGTGGGGGTACTTGACAGCCTGTATTTAATATCAGACACCGACGTTTATCTGGGTGCGGGTGCGACTTGTGCCAAAGCGGCTCGTTTTTGTGCTGCGCAGGGTTTGGTTGGTGCTGAATTTTTAGCGGGTATACCCGGTACCATTGGTGGTGCACTGGCAATGAATGCCGGTGCGTTTGATGGTGAAACATGGGATGCGGTCATCGAGGTTGAAACTATAAATAGAGAGGGCGATAAATTTGTTCGCGCTGCAGAGGAATTTGACATTAGCTATCGTTGTGCGCGTTCCCGGTTTCAGGAGTGGTTTTTGGGCGCGCGTCTCAGGCTGACACGCGGTGACACGGAAAACAGTGTGCGACGGATTAAAGCTTTGTTGGCAAAAAGAAATGACTCTCAGCCTGTGGGTTATGCCAGTTGTGGTTCCGTGTTTCGCAACCCTGAGGGTGACTATGCTGGGCGATTGATAGAATCTTGCGGTTTAAAAGGTCACCGCTACGGAGGCGCTATGGTGTCAGAGAAGCACGCAAATTTTATCATTAATACAGGCCGTGCAAGTGCTGCTGAAATTGAATATTTGATTCATTTTGTGCAAAAAATTGTTTTTAAACAACGAGGGGTTTTTTTGTTCACTGAAGTGAAAATAATAGGGGAAACCTTGTCGTGATGGCTGGTGAGCAGCGGGTTTCTACTGACTATGGGCGAGTCGCTGTCGTGATGGGTGGTGCCTCTGCCGAACGTGAAATATCGTTACAAAGCGGTAGAGCGATTTTGACATCTTTATTAAAAAGCGGAGTCGATGCCGTAGGTATTGATACACAATATGGCTTGTCCGGTCTGGTCTCTGAAGCGCATATTGATCGGGTGTTTATCGCATTGCATGGCCGTGGGGGAGAAGATGGTTCGTTTCAAGGTGCTTTGTCCTGTATGAACTTGCCTTATACCGGAAGCGGTGTGCTGGGTTCGGCGTTAGCCATGGATAAACTCAAGACCAAACAAGTATGGCGTACTTGCCAGCTCCCTACGCCACCTTATGTTGAGGCGGCGTCACTAGACGGTATGTTGGCATTATCAGACGAGCTGAATTTTCCGATTGCGCTTAAACCGGTCAATGAAGGTTCAAGTATCGGTATTTCAAAGGTAACGGACAAAACCTCTTTATCGAGAGCATGGCCAGAGGCTGCCAAATATGATGTTTCTATCTTGGCTGAACAATGGGTTGAGGGCGATGAATATACCATTGCCGTATTAAATGGGCAGGCATTACCGACAATAAAGCTTAAGACAAACCATGTTTTTTATGATTATGAGGCGAAGTACAGCTCAAATGAGACTCGTTATATTTGCCCTTGTGGTTTGTCTCCGGAAACAGAGCGTAGTTTGCACGAGATGGCGTTAAAAGCCTTTTCGGTGCTGGGCTGCAGTGGCTGGGGGCGTGTAGATTTTATGATAGATAAAGTGGGTCAGGTTTGGTTGTTAGAAGTGAACACCATTCCAGGGATGACTGATCACAGCTTGGTACCGATGGCAGCGCAACAGGCTGGGTTGTCATTTGATCAGCTGGTTTTAGCAATACTGGATACGAGTTTTGAGTCTAAGGTTTCATGATGGGTAGGAAAAAAAAGGATTCAATAAAATCAATAAACAGAGTGTCAGGGCGTTTTGTATCCTTATGTGCCGGTTTTGTTGTGGTGCTGGGTCTTGGCGTAGGGACATATCAATTATTGGGCGATGCGGATTTGTTTCCAGTGAAAGGTCTGGAGATTAATTCACAATTTGAAAAAATAGACAGAGCCATGGTCATCGAGGTGGTTGCCAGTGAAACAGGCTTAGGTTTTTATGGTCTTGAACTGGAGGAAATAAAATTAAAATTATTGACGGTTCCCTGGATTTATAATGTTGCTGTGACTCGACGTTGGCCTGATCAATTGAGTATTACGGTGACTGAGCAGCAGGCCGTAGCGCGTTGGTCAAAAGGGGGGTTAATTAATATATATGGAGATATTTTCTATCCATCAAAGGCATCTTACCCAAAAAATCTTCCTTTGATTATGGGGCAGTCAGGGGAGCAGGAAAAATTATTATTACAATATCGAGAAATGAATGAAATGCTGGCCGCGTTGAGTTTACGTATTGCCTGGCTGGAACAAGATGAGCGGCATGCAATAAAACTGGGTTTGAATCGTGGAACTTCACTATTGCTGGGTCG
>JAADHS010000128.1 GCA_013151745.1 Gammaproteobacteria bacterium
AACCAGCCTTTCTCTTTTACTTTTTTCTTTAAAGTTTGTTCCACATTAATACCATATAGAGGTATATTATTCATGCGTGCAAATCGCAAAACAGGAAGATAAAGTTCGGCATCAAATTTCCAATATTCATACCATTTTGACTCTTTAAGAAAAGTTTCTTCGTTCGTCTCCCCTCTTACCCATCGATCTAATGCGGGCTGTGCACTCCGAGGTAACATTTCAAGACCTATCGCCAGGGTTGAATTCTGACCATACAAAGCGGCTATTGTTGCCAGCTCCCAGTCATGATGGAGTACACTGTCATGAAATTCACCTAACAACACAACCTGGTTCGTGGCCAGACTTTTTATGATCTCCGGTGTAGAGCGCTGCTGATTTTTTTTTGCGGTCTGCCAAATATAAGGTGGTACACAAGTTTCTTGTTCATTCGTACCCGATATCGCCACGGTGGGCATCATAACCATCATCAACATACACAAAAGTACACTACCTGCGCCAAACCCTGATTCAAATGTCCTTAGCATCCTATGTCTTCCCTTAATTTGAGTGGCAATCTGCTGGCTCATCTTGATGCTCATTGAGCCTTTTCCCTCTAGTACACAGGTTATTTTGACGGTGCACCAGTGTAGTGTTTTATACTAGTTTACCTTAAACAGCCAAATTCAGGAGGCGACAAAACCAAATAAGGAGAAAACCCAAGAGTGTATGTCTAGGATTATTGCAGGAACGGCTTTCTAACCGCGATGATCCAGGTTAAACCAGGCCAGTTGATGATGCAGTTTAACCACATCACCGACAATAATGAGCGTGGGTGCATGGATCTTTGCCTGGGCAACGATCTCGGCCAGGCTGGCCAGTGTTCCGCTGAAGACACGTTGCTTGCGGGTAGTACCTTGCTCGATCAAGGCGGCAGGACGGGTGGCAGGAGCGCCATGGGCTTGTAAGGCGGTACAAATGATATCCACGCCCTTTAAACCCATATAAATAACAACGGTTTGCTGGGCTTGTGCGAGCATAGACCAATTGAGATCAATGCTACCATCCTTAAGTTGCCCGGTAACGAAAATGACGGATTGGGCATAATCTCTATGAGTGAGTGGGATACCCGCATAGGTGGCACAGCCTGAGGCTGCAGTGACACCGGGGACAACCTGAAATGTGATGTTATTTTCAGCTAACAGAGCAATTTCTTCTCCCCCGCGACCAAAAATAAACGGGTCGCCGCCTTTCAGACGCAATACACGTTTCCCTTCTCTAGCCAAATCAACCAGAGTTTGATTAATTTCTCCTTGCTGCATGGCATGATTTGCCCGATGTTTACCAACATAAACCCGTTCTGCATCGCGGCGTACCAAATCCAGTATTTCGCTTGAAACCAACCGATCATAGAGCACAATGTCAGCCTGTTGCATCAGCCTCAGAGCTCGAAAAGTCACCAGATCCGGGTCTCCCGGACCGGCACCCACTAAATAGACTTCGCCTGTCCTTGCGGCTACGGCAACATTATTATCCAACTCGGCCTGGAGTGCCTGACGAGCTTGCTCTTCTCTACCTGAAAAAACTAACTCAGCAAGCGATCCGCTTAATACGCGCTCCCAAAAACGGCGGCGGGCAACGGTTTCACTAAAGCGTGATTTAACCTGTTCTCTAAACGCACCTAACAGACCCGCCAACTGGCCGTAAGCAGTCGGAATCATCGTTTCCAGACGAGTACGTAATAAACGTGCTAAAACCGGTGAAGTACCTCCGGTTGAAACGGCGATCAATACCGGATCACGCCTGATAATAGAAGGTACGATAAAAGTACATAGCTCTGGACAATCGACCACGTTTACCGGAATATAACGTGCGGTTGCGGTGCGTGCCACGAGTTGATTGACCTGCGCATCATTCGTCGCGGCAATCACTAAAACGATATTATTAATATCTTCTGGTGCAAAGCTACGTGCATGGTATTTAATCTGCTGCTGCTCTAATGCGGCTTGTAAGCTGCGACAAAGCTCGGGGGAAACCACGGTGACTTGCGCCTGGGACTGCAATAATGAGTTTACTTTTCGAGCCGCGACTTCGCCGCCGCCAACAATAAGGCAAGGCTGGTCTTTGACTTTGAGTGTGATAGGAAAGTCCATATTAATGCTTATTTTTTCAGCACTTCAATGCCACCCATGTAAGGGGCTAGCACTTCGGGAATGCGAATACTACCATCGGCTTGTTGGTAATTTTCCATAATGGCAACCAACGTTCGTCCTACCGCTAAACCTGAACCGTTAACGGTATGCAGTAACTCGGGTTTTCCGGTTTCGGGATTACGCCAACGAGCTAACATCCGGCGGGTTTGAAAAGCTTCAAAATTACTACAAGATGAAATTTCTCTATAGGTATTTTGGGCGGGTAACCACACTTCTAAATCGTAAGTCTTAGCCGCTGTAAACCCAATATCTCCAGTACACAAGTTCATGACTCGATAAGGTAAGTTCAGTTTTTGTAAAATGGTTTCCGCATGGCTCGTTAAAATCTCTAAAGCAGCGTAAGATTCACTTGCACGGATAAACTGCACCATTTCTACTTTTTCGAATTGATGTTGGCGTATCATACCTCGAGTATCTTTACCGTATGCTCCCGCCTCACTGCGAAAACAGGGGGTGTGGGCGGTATATTTTATGGGTAACTGATCATCGCTAACGATGGTATCGCGCAAGATATTGGTTACGGGGACTTCGGCTGTCGGGATCAGGTACAGACCCTGGGTTTTTTCCGCAAACAGATCTTCTTCAAATTTAGGCAACTGCCCGGTTCCTCGCAAACTGTCCGCATTAACGAGATAAGGCACATACACCTCGGTATAACCGTGCTCACCGCTATGGGTATCCAGCATAAATTGTGTTAGTCCGCGCTGTAAACGAGCCAAACCCGCATTCAATACGGTAAAACGAGCACCGCTAATTTTCGCGGCTGTTGCAAAATCTAGTAACGCTAATTTCTCCCCAAGTGCAACATGATCTTTAATTGCAAAATCAAACTGTCTGGGCTCACCCCATTTTCGTATTTCGACATTGTCATTTTCGTCTTTACCCGCAGGTACGGACACATGCGGAATATTGGGAATCGTCAGTTGAATATTTTCCAGGCTCGTTTGAACGTCAGCAAGCTGTTGCTCCATTTTTTTGAGGCGGTCTCCTAATGTGCCGACTTCGGCCAATAAAGGTGCAATATCTTCGCCTTGAGCTTTGGCTTTCCCTATGGCTTTGGCTCGACTATTTCTTTCACTTTGCAAATTTTGCGTATCGGCTTGCAGAGTCTTGCGCTGGATTTCCAGCTCGGATAATATTTTTGTCTCCAATTGAAAACCGCGACGACTGAGTTGTTTGGCTACATCGTCCAGTTGTTGCCTTAGCAATTGCGGGTCAAGCATTTTTACCTCTTTTTAGTATACGATGTTAAGGAGTGAGTACGGAATAACTTCCCGTTTTAGCGCCCATTCCTAACTCATGTTTACATTAGCATCCCACCAGATCATATGTCGGGGCTTGATCTTTTCTGAGATGTGTCCTACTATTTTTTTTACTTTATCGGGTTCGTCAAAAAATTCAACGACAACAGGTAAGTCAAAAGATAAGTTAACCAAGTGACTGTCATGCACGATACCTGATTCACCAAAACCCGATATACCCCGAAAAACGGTGACACCCTTAACTTTTTCTCTATCATGCAGTCGTTTGAGTAAAGATTCAATATTGCTGTCTTTTTCAGAAAAATAAACGCGTACTATGCTTATTGGTGTCATCTTCATAATCTCCTCGCCAGCGCCACACCCAGAGCGGTAAACAAAATACACAACACCACGCTGAGTATAATATTCAGTGCGGCTTTAGTATAAGCCCCCTGATTAATGAGCGTCAGAGTTTCCATTGAAAAAGTAGAAAAAGTGGTGAAACTACCTAAAAAACCCACAATGATCGCTGCGCGTATTTCTGGCCCTACGTTGATGCGTTCTAATAAAAATACAAACAAAAAACCCATCAACAAAGAACCCACCAGGTTCACGACTAAGGTGCCATAAGGAAAACCCCGTCCGAGCATGGTATAAATACTATTGGCGAGACCATATCGAGCGACGGCACCCACCGCCCCACCCCCGGCAATCGCGATCCAGGTCAGCATAATTGACTCATCATGAGGAATAGCGTTTAGTTTGAGATTGCTGGTCGAGTTCGAGTGCTTGCAAACGGGTGAGTTTGTCACCAATTTTAATTTCCAAACCTCTCGCGACGGGCTGGTAATATTGTCTACCAGACAAGGCTTCAGGAAAATAATTTTCACCAGCCGCATAAGCATCGGGTTCATCATGCGCATAACGATAAGCTTTACCATGCCCCAGCTCTTTCATTAAACGAGTCGGCGCATTACACAAATGAGGCGGCACCGGATATGAGCTGTGCGCTTTAACATCAGCACACGCTTGTTTATAAGCCATATAAACCGCGTTGCTTTTAGGTGCGCTAGCCAGATAAATGACCGCTTGCGCCAGCGCCAGCTCACCTTCCGGGCTACCGAGTCGCTGCTGTACTTGCCAGGCATCCAGAGACAGAGACAAAGCACGCGGATCGGCATTACCAATATCTTCACTGGCCATACGCACGATACGTCGTGCTAAATAAAGCGGATCGCAACCGCCATCCAGCATACGACATAGCCAATACAAAGCGGCATCGGGTGCTGAACCACGTACTGCTTTATGCATGGCTGAAATCTGATCATAGAAAGCATCACCCCCTTTATCAAAACGGCGCTCACCGCCACTTAACAAGTCTTCTAGCAAAGCATCACTAACCGTCTGCACTTCTGTGGCAGGTTCCAGCAAATCAGAAAGTATTTCCAGCAGGTTTAAAGCCCGTCTTGCATCGCCATCGGCACGCAAAATAAAACGTTCCATTTGTTCACCAGACAAAGTAAGACGGTGTTTCCCCAACCCTCGTTTTTCATCGCTCAATGCACGTAAAATGATTTCGCGCAGTTCTGCTGGCTGGAACGCTTTTAATACATAGACACGGGCGCGTGACAATAACGCATTATTCAATTCAAAAGAAGGATTCTCTGTGGTCGCACCGACAAAAACCAAAGTGCCATTTTCTACATAAGGTAAAAAAGCATCTTGCTGAGACTTGTTAAAACGATGCACTTCATCGACAAATAAAACCGTCCCTCGGTTTTCATCTTGACGTAAACGTTTTGCTTCTTCCACAGCAGCGCGAATATCTTTCACTCCGGCCAGCACCGCAGACAACGTTAAAAAAGCGGCATCGGTTTGCTGTGCAATCAAGCGAGCCAAAGTTGTTTTTCCTGTTCCTGGCGGCCCCCAGAAAATCATGGAATGAATGCGTTCTGTAGTCAAAGCCTGACGCAAAGGCTTGCCCTCGCCAAGTAGATGTGATTGTCCAAAAAATTCGTCTAAATTTTGTGGCCGCATGCGATCCGCAAGGGGACGCCCAACATTATCCAAGTCGTTGTCTTGACCGGGTGTCATGGCCCAAATACATCAACATCATCTGGCGGAGTAAAAATAAAAATGTTTTTCTCCAGCTCAGCATTACTCTGCACCTGCGTAAAAATCAGCTCAGTCTGATTCCCTAAACTGTCTCCGAGTAACATTTTGCTGAGCCCCCCTTTCTGAAAGGCCAGCTTAATCAATAAAAATGTGGCCTCTTTTTGCTTGGGAATCAATTCTACCCAAGCTTCTTCCCCTTTTAGCCCTAAATCATTAATCAGAAAGTTTTTTTCTATTGGCACATCAGAAGCTAACATCTGTGCGGGCGTATTATCGATCGCTGCACCCTGGTGTTTTACCGTAACTTGATCCAGGTCGGGTTCATAAATCCATATTTTTTCACCATCACCAACAATAACTTGCTCATACGGTTTTTGATAATCCCAACGAAATTGATCAGGTCGTGCTAAATAAACGATGCCAGATGAATTTTGAATTTCATTGCCGTTGTCATCGATGACGACCTGGCTAAACTGGGCTTTAAATGTTTTGACCTTGGAAAAAAATTCAGCAAGCCACGCCGCGCCCTGACCGGCTTGCGCCGTCGTCGTGATGACTATAAATAAAACAAAAACAGCAAAAATAGTTCTAAAAAATTTCATTATGAATGACTTGATCCGTTTTTTCTGACGATCTATTTTTCAGGAGGGGGCGGTGCTAATACTTCGCGCGAGCCATTCGACTGTACCGTACCAACAACGCCTGATCGTTCCATTTCTTCTACCATTCGCGCTGAGCGATTATAGCCAATTTTAAGACGGCGCTGAATACCAGAAATAGAGGCTCGGCGACTTTCTGTGACAATCCGTACCGCCTGATCATAAAGCTCATCAATCTCTTCGCCCCCATTCAGCATAACATCTCCAGAAGCGGCGTCGAAACTACCGTCCATGAGTCCTTCTATATAATTAGGTTCACCCGATTTTCTTAACTCATTCACAACATTATGTACTTCATGATCATCAACAAAAGCACCATGGACGCGAGTCGGCACTGCAGTACCCGGCGGCAAGTACAACATATCACCATGCCCTAAAAGCTGTTCGGCTCCCATTTGGTCTAATACCGTTCGAGAATCGATGCGCGATGACACCTGAAAAGCAATGCGCGTGGGAATATTGGCCTTGATTAAACCCGTTAAGACATCAACCGAAGGACGTTGCGTCGCTAGGATAAGATGAATACCTGCCGCGCGTGCTTTTTGTGCCAGTCTCGCGATTAATTCCTCTACTTTTTTACCCACGACCATCATCATATCAGCCAATTCATCGACAATGATGACGATATAAGGCAGTGGATCCAAATAAATGGCCTCGCCACTTTCATCAGTAGGGGTAACCGGATTAACAATAGGCTCTCCCGATTCAATAGCTTCATTCACTTTGCGATTAAAACCAGCAATGCTTCTAGTGCCCATTGCCGATAACAAACGATAACGATTATCCATTTCGGCAACACACCAACGTAACGCATGTGCGGCCTCTTTCATGTCGGTCACTACCGGAGTCAATAAATGCGGAATACCTTCATAGATAGAGAGTTCCAACATTTTAGGGTCAATCATAATCGTGCGCACTTGATCCGGCCTGGCATTATATAACAAGCTCAATACCATCGAGTTCAAGGCAACCGACTTACCCGAACCGGTCGTGCCCGCAACCAGCAAATGTGGCATTTTCATCAAATCCACCGCAACAGGATGTCCACTAATATCCTTCCCTAAGGCCAAAGTTAAAGGCGAATTCACTTTTGAAAAAACACGACTGGAGATAATTTCACTTAAGCGAACGATTTCTCTGTGTTCGTTTGGTATTTCCAAGCCAATATAGGGTTTACCAGGAATCACTTCCACCACACGAACACTGATTACCGCCAAAGCACGCGCAAGATCTTTTGCCAGGTTAGTAATCTGACTGACTTTAACACCCGGTGCCGGTTGCAATTCAAAGCGTGTAATCACCGGCCCTGGATGCACCGCGATGACCGCCACCTCAATATTAAAGTCTAGCAATTTAAGTTCAACGAGTCGCGAAATGGCTTGTAATTCATCCTGACTTTGCCCTTTTTTATGCTCAGAAGGTTTATCTAGCAACGATAGAGAAGGTAGCGTATCATCACGAAAATCAGTAAACAGGTCTTGTTGTTTATCCTGTTCAGTCCGTCGGCTTAATTTTATTTTTTTCAGAATAGGTTGAGTTTTTCGTTCCGGCTGATCTCTCTTTTGAGTGATGACTTGGGTCGCTTTTTCTTGCTCAGCAGTAACCTTTCTATCTGCAAGATAATCTCGTAACCTGTCTTTGGCATCTAAACTTTGTTCATAGATTTTTAAGACTCGCTCACCAATGGCCTCCATGAGCCAAAACCAAGACAAGCCTGTAAAGAGGGTGATGCCCGCTAAAAAAAGGGCAAAGAGTAGAACCGTTGCACCGATGATGCTAAACGGTTTAATTAATACCGCCGCGAGCCATTCACCCAGCATGCCCCCAATACCCACCGGAAGTTCTGCCGCAATATGAGAAAAATGCATGCCCGCCAAGGCGGTACCCGCAAGCATGAGCAAGAGAAATCCACTGGTGCGAAAAACCAGCGTTAAATTCGCCACCGGCTTTACATCATCACTATGTTTGTAGAAATACCATCCCCCGTATAACAAGGTCAGGGGAAACAAATAAGCAAAGCCACCAAAAAAATAATACGATACATCAGCGAACCAGGCACCGACCCATCCTGCCGCATTCGCCACTTCATTATTTAAGCCGCTATGCGACCATGCGGGGTCTTCAGGTTGATAACTGATCAAAGCAATAAAAATGAAAGTGACGACCGCCAGAACAACGAGTAAGACGCCCTCACGAACCCCCCGCACGAGTTGTGCAGAAACTACCGGTTTCGCTTTATTTCGAGTTGCTTGTGCCAAGCGTATGCCTCTATTTTCTATAAAATTAAAAATTTAATCATTAATGAGGTGCAAACCCCAAGCTCTTAATTAATCCTGGATGCCGCAACGCCCCCCCTTGAATATTGATTCCAGACATCAGCTCCGCATTATCGGTCCAACCGGCCTGAGCTAAGGCACTGACATAAGGAATTAATGATGCAGACAAGGCCTGCGATGCCGTTTTAGGAACCGCACCTGGCATATTCGTTACGCAAAAATGGACAACACCATCTATTTCGTAGGTTGGATCCTGATACGTCGTTGGCCGGGTTGTGGCGACACACCCACCCTGGTCTACTGAAATATCAACAATCACACTGCCCGCTTCCATGCTAGCGACCGTCTCTTTGTCGACCACATGTGGTGCTCGCTCACCCGTCACCAACACAGCACCAATAAGTAAATCCGCAGAGGTGGCTTCAGCCTTAACCTGATCGGCATAGGGGTAAAGACCAGTGACATTATCTCCCAAGGCTCTTACTGCAGCCAGTTTGTCTCGATTATAATCGAAAACCACCACGGTTGCGCCTAATGATGCCACTACCGTAGCCGCATTATAACCGGCAACCCCGGCACCCACTATCACTACTTTACCACGCTCAGCCGCGGGCAAACCACCCAGAAGCAAACCTTTTCCACCCAAAGGACGGTGCAAATAATGACAACCCGCTTGAGCGGCGATACGCCCAGCAATATCACTCATAGGCGCTAATAAGGGTAAACGACCCAGAGGATCTTCAACGGTTTCAAACGCCAGCGCCGTCACACCACACTTCATTAGCGCTGCCGCTAAGTCAGGTTCTGCCGCCAAATGCAAGTAAGAAAAAAGGATTTG
This sequence comes from Gammaproteobacteria bacterium, assembly GCA_013151745.1. GTDB lineage: Bacteria > Pseudomonadota > Gammaproteobacteria > JAADHS01 > JAADHS01 > JAADHS01. The sequence continues at coordinate 9,319 of JAADHS010000128.1, forward strand.
ATCCGGTCGCAACATCGCCACTTCAGCAGGCTGCGGTTCTTTCACTTTCACAACAATTTCTGACTCATCATACAAAACCTTGGCACTGGGCATAATACGAGCCCCCAGCGCCTGATATTGGTGATCCGCATAGCCACTAATCAAACCGGCATTTTGCTGCACCAATACCTCATGCCCTTGCCCCACCAATTCTGCAACCGCAGCGGGGATAAGTGCCACACGACCTTCCATGGTCTTAATTTCTTTTACAATTCCAATGCGCATTGCTATTTTTTCCTTATTACAATTAGTGCATTCATGCGAGCACTTGCTCTACTCAAAATACTCGTAAAATTGACGCTTTTATTTGCGGTCTAACACCCGCATACTTTATTATAGAACAACACTATGAAAAACAGCCCGGCTTTAATGTAAGGAAACTATTCGTGAGTCATACCAAACACTGCCCGTTATTGATTTTGGGGTCCGGCCCAGCCGGTTATACTGCCGCCATTTATGCTGCAAGAGCCAATTTGAACCCCGTCATAGTGACCGGCTTACAACAAGGGGGGCAACTGACCACCACCACCGAAGTCGACAACTGGCCAGGTGATGTAGAAGGTCTGCAAGGGCCTGCGCTAATGGATCGTATGCTTAAACATGCCGAGCGTTTCAACACCGAAATTATCTTCGACCATATCAACAAAGCCGAACTGACTGAAAAACCTTTTCGATTAACTGGGGATAGCGGTGTTTATACCTGTGACGCCCTCATCATTGCCACAGGCGCTTCAGCCATGTATTTAGGCTTGCCTTCAGAAGAGGCCTTCCAGGGTCGCGGTGTTTCCGCTTGCGCAACTTGCGATGGTTTTTTCTATCGAGGTCAGGATGTTGCGGTTATTGGCGGCGGCAATACTGCGGTTGAAGAAGCCCTTTACCTGTCTAATATTGCAAAAAAAGTGACCATCATCCATCGTCGCGACACCTTTAAATCTGAAAAAATTCTCAGTGACCAACTTTTAGAAAAAGCTAAAAATGGAAACATTGAAGTCGTCTGGAATCATGTTCTTGATGAAGTGCTAGGCGATGCTACTGGCGTTACCGGGGCACGAATTAAAAATTTTAAAACGGGTGAAACAAAAGAGCTCTCACTTCAGGGTGTATTTATTGCGATCGGGCATCGTCCCAACACAGAGCTTTTTGTTGATCAACTCGAAATGAAAAATGGCTATTTAACGATACAAAGCGGCACTTCGGGCAACGCCACGCAAACCAGTATTCCGGGTATTTTTGCTGCCGGTGATGTAGCCGACCATATCTATCGACAAGCCATTACTTCCGCGGGATCAGGGTGTATGGCCGCATTGGATGCTGAGCGATTTATTGATAATCAATGAGGAATGGGCCTGTGTTTTTTGATAAAAATGAAAGACGCACCTTTGCCAGAATGAAAGTGGACTGCGATATCACGTACCGACATATCAATGATGCGAATGTAGTTGACTCAAAGATCATCTCAGGTACAGGAAAAAATATCAGCGGCAATGGTATTTTGTTTACGACGAAGGAACCCCTGAAACCTGGCAATAAACTGGAGCTTAACGTCGTTCCCCGATTAAAAGAAGTCACCCCTCCACTCAGTGCCATTGTTAACGTTATTCGCGTCATACCGGAAAATACACCAGGCCGCTATACTGTAGGGGGTGCCTTCGATAAAATATATTGAACCCACCTGATTAATGAATTGCCAAATAATTTCATCTCTTGCTGAAGTCAATGCCCAACAGTGGGATGCTTTAAATACTGAGCGTTATCCTTTTATAAGCTATGACTTTTTACGCACACTCGAAACTGAGGGTTGCGTGGGTTCGCATAGCGGCTGGTATCCACAATATATTGTTGTTTATAAACAAGGATTGTTAGTGGGTGCACTGCCTATGTACTTAAAAACACATTCATGGGGAGAGTTTGTTTTTGATTTTGCCTGGGCAGAGGCCTACCACCGATCCGACTTAAACTACTACCCTAAACTGGTTATCGCCGCTCCTTTTTCACCGGTTACCGGGTCAAAATTACTGGTGCAACCCAGTGCCAGCCGCGAGCCAATCACATCCATCATGATCGACACCGCCATCAAACATGCCAAAGAACACCGTATATCTTCTATTCACGGCCTCTTTCTCAACCCGGAAGATTGTAATACACTTCTGTCAGCGGGCTTCATCAAACGTTTGGGCTATCAATTTCATTGGAGCAATCAAAACCAGACCTGCTCATCCTTCGACGACTACTTAAACCGTTTTAACGCCAAACAAAGAAAAAATATAAAAAGAGAACGGCGACGTATTCAGGAGATGGGCGTTTCTTTAAAAATGCTTGAAGGTCAACAAATGAATGAGGCTCTATGGTTACAATTTTATCACTTGTATAGCAGCACATGCCGTAGAAAAGAAGGCATGCCCTACCTCAACTTAAATTTTTTCAAAGAACTCAATAGACGAATGAGTTCTGCTATTGTCTTAGCGGTTGCGATGTTAAAAGATGAAATTATTGCGATGTCTTTTTTTATAAAAACACATCATACTTTATATGGCCGTTATTGGGGGTGTGCAGAACAATATGATAGCCTACACTTCGAAACTTGTTATTACACGCCAATAGAATATTGTATTCGTAACAAACTTCTTCACTTTGATGCTGGCGCTCAAGGAGAACATAAAATAAGCCGAGGATTTATGCCCGTACCCACACTTTCTGCACACTGGATTAATCACATAACACTACGCTCTGCTATTCAAAATTTTTTAGATGAAGAAACCTGCCATATTATAGAGCGCTTAAACAAACTCAAACAATGTGCGCCGTTTAACTAGTTTTAATTTAATCTTATGCCTATTTACTGGTTACCTGAAGCCGATGATCCTGAATTTTTCCCTGATCCTGAAAAAGCCGAAATAGATCCAAATGGCCTGCTTGCTATGGGGGGGGCGCTATCAGAACAACGTTTAATCGCGGCCTATAAACAAGGTATTTTCCCTTGGTACAGTGCAGGACAACCTATTTTATGGTGGTCACCTAACCCCCGTGCCGTATTGTTTCCTGATCAAATGAAAATTTCCCGTAGTCTAAAAAAAACCATAAAAAAAGGACATTTTCATGTCCGTTTTGATACCGAATTCAAAAAAGTGATACAACACTGTGCAGCACCTCGTGCAGAAAGTCCGGGCACTTGGATTATGCCGGAAATGACATCTGCATATTGTCACTTACATGAAAAAGGAATAGCGCACTGCGTAGAAACCTGGTTAGATGGGCGCTTGGTGGGAGGGTTATACGGTATCGCTATCGGCCAGGTTTTTTATGGGGAATCTATGTTTAGCCTCGCAACAGATGCCTCCAAGGTCGCGTTGGTTCAGCTTGCAAAACAGCTTCAGCAATGGCAATTTCAACTGATTGATTGTCAAGTCAGCTCTGCCCATCTCTCCCGCTTGGGTGCCATTGATATACCCCGCCTTGAATTCACCCAGCTTTTAAAAAAACTTTGCTCCCAATCTTCTACCGCCCCTCTAAACTGGACGGTTCACCCTAGAAAACGCAGTTGAATGCAAATGTAAACCCTATCGTTACATAAAAAATTAGGCTCAAGAGCCTTTAGAATAATATATACCCATGGCGTTAGGTATGATTGACTAAAAAATCGATTCATCAATTATTGGTTTGTAAACCGAAATATCGATTTATACATCACTAACACCAAAGCCAGATGCTTTGATTAGAGACTCCATTGGCGTGCATTATTAATACAATTTGTAAAAATCGCTTACACCTTAGTTGAGTCTGAAGCTAACTGGATTCTCTTATGAGAAAGCCTGCCACCTTGAATAGTGCCAGCATAAGGTTACCGATGAATGTCTCGGCTTTGGCATCCTGCGTCGCCCTATCTCCCACATCCCTGTGGTCGTAGTGGCCCTGGAATACCGGTATTTTTTGGTATTAATGCAGGCAGAGGTGAGACCGTAATAAGAGACCCTCGTGTGTGTTTGCTGTAAGTGATTTTATTTATCAGCGACGATGACAGACGAAGTAATTGATTTTATAAATTGGTTTTTTATTTTAGTTCTTAAAA
>JAADHS010000165.1 GCA_013151745.1 Gammaproteobacteria bacterium
GCTCTAGTGGGCTAAAGTGAGTATTTTTTGATTGAAGAACGTTCAAAGAGGAGCCGAAGTTGTGATGCCAGATGTATAAGTTATTTAATTTTCATCCCTTACCCCCTAATCATTTGCCCCAAAGGAATAAAACGCCAAAAAAAATCATTTATACCCGCATTGCCGTTAGTAACCACTGCTGCGCTAACACCTGTTTTACGATCACCAAACGCTAAGGTTGAAAATGCGCCGGCATGACCGAAACACTGGCTACTATTCCACCAGCCAAAACTGGATGGCATCAAGGTTCCTAACATAAACCCTCGACTAATCGCCAAATAGGTTTTTAGGCTTTTGTTCCAGCCTGTCACCTGACGCTTGGTATAAAAATCAAGCATCTCTTCAGATAGCAATGACTGACCATTACGCCCCGTTCCTTTTTCCAATAAAAACGCATAAAACGCGGCTAGCGATGCGGCATTACTGACCATGCATATTGCCGGATTCATACTGTGAAACAGATTCAAGCTCGTTTGTGCCTCCTCGAAGTATTCCGCCGCATTGGCACCCGCTACCATTTCAACAGATTTCCCCAGCCATTGGGATAATACAATCTCACTCGGATTTCGGCTGTTAAGACCATAGCTCATATCGCTCAATTCCAAAGGTGCGCAGAACGCCTGCTGGAAAAAATCAGGCAGACTGCGACCATCGATCTTTTTGACAAGTCGAGACAATATCCAACCATATTCGCCCGGCATGTAGGCAAAAGTGCCTAATGGATAGGTAGGAGGCGTATCACAAATCCGCTGCCAAATATCTTCTTCACTGCGTTGCTGCATGACGTCTTGCCACAGCTCTGGGATAAAAACGCCCGCTTTGTGGGTTAAAACATCATCCACCGTGATATTCATTTTCCCCGCCTGGCCAAACTCTGGCAAATATGAAGCAACCGTCGCACTCAAATCCACTAAACCACGCTGTTGTAGTAAGGCAATACACAAAGCGGCCATAGGTTTACCCGCTGAATAAACCGGAAATAGTGATGTAGGTGTCACTTTGATCGTGGCCGACCGATCTAGGGCCACGCCTTCCCCGATGGCCAAATTAATAATGACGCGCCCTTTTTGACGAACCACAAGTTGCCCAGCGCTGAATCGCCCCTGTTGATGTTGTTTCAGAAATGCGGCAGTGACTTTTTCGATTCGCCGGTTCATAACACCGTGGCTATCCGCAACTTCATAGGGAAAGGTGCTCATCGTATTTCTCCCATTTGTCTATTGACTTTCAAAAACTGACCGAGGTATATTAAACGACTCTGGTCATTATTGTCAAAGAGGTTTTTATGGCGACTCAAGCCGAGCGCAAGGCGAGGACAAAACGGCAATTAATTGATGCTGCTAAAACGCTGTTTGAACAGTATGGATATGATGCAGTGTCTGTGGCACAGATTGTCAAGGCAGCAGATGTCGCTAAAGGCACGTTCTACCAACACTACGAAACCAAGATAGATGTGTTGGCCGATGTTGCGCGTGACGAAGGTGCAGACAAGTTTAAAGAGGCTTTGGAAACAGTACGCCAAGGCGCATCGGCTTTAGGCATGTTAGAGCATTTTCTCAAAAATCAGTGTCAGTGGTTTGAACGTAATGAAAAAGTCGCTGAGACTTTGATCATGAATGCTCTGAAAACGGTTGGGCAGGAAAAAAACTTGGATAAAAATCGCCATAGCCGTTATTTCCAAACCGCCTTGATGAAGCTTGCACAGCAGCAAGGTGAGGTGCGTGATGATATTGATGCTCGCGAAATGGCCAAGGTGATCGGCGGTGCCGTGGTGATTTCAGTGCTCGCATGGGCCAAGGACCCACAACCCAATACGCTCTACCCGTCGGTACAAGAGAGCCTGAAAATTTTCCTGCAAGGCGTACAAATTCGAAATGGTGATCAAGATGAACAGTGATGTTTTGAACTGGAACGTAGCATTGACCGCAGGAGCATCGGTATGTGGCGGCAAGGGCTGGAACTTAGCTCGTTTACACCACTATGGCTTTGCTATTCCCAATGGGTTTGTAGTGGTTGCAGAGATCTATCGTCAGTTATTAAAGCAACTTCCTGATGGGGACAAGCATGCACTTTTTCTTAAATCTCGTTTGCCCGAATCATGTCGCACGGCCATTAAAAATGCGTTGATACAGCATGGTTTACTCAATCAACCCGTCGCGGTACGTTCTAGCGCTACGCTGGAAGATGGTATTAATGCATCATTTGCCGGCATTCATGAAAGCCATCTCAACGTCAATGGCCCTTCACGGCAAACGGATCAACTAATACAAATCGAACAAGCCCTGCTGCGTTGTTACGCTTCTTTATGGAGTGAGCGGGCGATCAGTTATCGCCGAAAAATGAATATTGCCGATGATGATATCGCCGCTGCAATAGTTATTTCAGAAATGATTGACGCTCAGTCATCGGGCGTTGCGTTTAGTTGTGACCCAGCCACGGGACGAACTGACCTGATCACCGTGAATGCCAATTTTGGTTTAGGTGAATCAGTCGTCTCTGGTGCAACCACACCAGACGAATATACACTTCATTATCATCACCAAACCGTGACATCCAGGCAGCTTGGAAATAAAAATAAAAAAACTGTCCCCTCACAAAAAGGAGATGGTACGAAGTTAATTGACACCCCCAATGTCGCCAATCAATTGGTATTAAACGACAAGCAACTGGCGCAACTTTCGCGTTTGGTATTACGTGTTTTTCATACCCTCGGCCAAAGTGAGCAACACCAGGATATTGAATGGGTCTTTAGTGGTGAGCAATTTTTCTTAACCCAGGCACGCCCCGTTACGGCTTTACCTATTTATACCTTGCCAGATTTGATTGGCAAAGAAGAGGTGTGGACAAACGGTAATTTTCGAGACGCTATCCCCATGGTCTTGCCTTTGATGGCACATGAATTTTCCCGTTATCACATTAATAAAATCATGCGTCACGCCGTCGATGGTACGGGTTATAACTTGCCTGACGGGGTGAATTTTGGAAAGTGTTTCCAGGGTCGATTTTACTGCAACGCTTCGATGATGCAGTGGATGTGGTACGACGTAGCAGGCGTAGAGCCTAAATTGACCAACATGAGTTTGGGCGGTCACCAGGCGTGTATGGATATCGATTATACCCGGCACGATTCACTACTCAAAAAAATACAGCGCGTGCGGCGATCAATCGCTTTTCTTCGTCACATCAACCGACATAAAAAGCAAGCCCCAGAACTTTTTTCTCAGGCAAACCAGTTCATTGATGAGACGATGCGACAGGATTTTTCTGCGCTAAGCGATGAGCAACTTTTGGCTTTATGTCATGAGGTAGATGATCGAATCAGCACCTACGATGCACCCTTTATCACCCTGAGTTCAGCTTCAGGAGCGATATTCATGCTGATTCAAATTATGGAGAAAACGCTAGGCGATGATGCGCCTAATATCGCCAATGCTTTGTTGGCAGGGGGTGCCGACATTACCAGTGCAGAACAGGGTTACAAACTGTATGAGCTAGCAGCGTTGTTAGAGCAGGATACTGAAGCAAAGACTTGGTTTTTATCCAACCATTATCAACCCAAGCAGTGGCACAGCGCGTTGCCGAATCACTCCGAGTTCAAAAATGCATTTACGATATTTCTTGAACAGTATGGTCACCGGGCAATTTATGAAATCGATTTCAGCCGTCCCCGCTGGAACGAAGACCCAAGCTACCTGCTTAATACCATTAAAAACGCCATCGGTAAACCGGTGCTGGCAGGGATCAAAGCCAGACAAAAAAAGAATGCCAAACAAGCTTGGCAGGTGGTAGAAAAGCAATTTTCATGGCCTATACGCCGGGTGATACGCGTAGTCGTCAATCGAGCCTTGGAAGGTGCCGCCGTTAGAGAGATGGCAAAATCGGTTTACGTGCGTTTTCTCATACCTGTACGTGCGTTGATACTGGAAGTCGGCACACGGTTAGTCAATCGCAGATTGATCGAAACGCAAAACGATGTCGCCTACTGTGATTTTTCCGAAATCATCTCTATTATTCAAGGTGAATGGGATGGTAAAGAATTAGCCATGATCATCGAAGAACGTAAAGAAAACCAAAAAACGCTTGAGGCTCAAGTCGCACCGGATATCATTGTTAACGATGTACCTCGTATCGTTTCGTCTGCACCTACAACCTTTGATCAAAATGCATTAAAAGGCGTTGCCGTGGCAGCCGGTTATGCAGAAGGTGTTGCCTGTGTCATTCAATCACCAGAACAGGGAACAGAGATGAGTGAAGGTGAAGTGTTGGTGGCTCCCTCCACTGACCCCGGTTGGACACCACTGTTTCTCCACGCCTCGGCTTTGGTCATGGAGACAGGCGGTTACCTCTCTCACGGATCAATTGTGGCGCGAGAATATGGTATTCCAGCCGTAGTTAATGTGCCCGGCATAATGCAGGAGATAAAAAACGGTGATGCTCTATCGGTAGATGGTAATCTCGGATGTGTGATCAAAAGGGGAAAGTCGTGATGAAGCAGATAACTGTAGCAGCCGTGCAGATGGATGCAGTGTATGGGAAAAGAGATGAAAACCTTGATAAAGTCGGAATCATTTATTAAGCAAGCCGCTGACCAGGGTGCAGAGCTGATTTTGTTACCTGAGTTACTCCCTTATGGATACGGTATTAACGACTCGGTTTGGGAAGGAGCAGAGCCTATGGACGGCCCCTCAGTCAGCTGGCTCAGAGAACAGGCTAAAAAATACAATGCATATATCGGTTTTACTTTTCTTGAGACAGATGGAAAGGATTTTTATAATACATTTGTCCTCGCTGACCCAACAGCCGCTATCGCAGGACAAGTGCGTAAGTCACCAGCTCCAGCCGTCGAGTCCTATTTTTATAGAGAAGGTAGCGGTTCTCATGTTATCGAAACCAATATCGGTCGAATCGGTATTAATATATGTTATGAAATGTTACTGCATAATCGTATTAACGAACTATACCCATGGCGTTATGAATTTAGGTGTTTTCACGCGCATCTGTACCTCATTTTCAGCTTTTCCCCAATCAAAAAAACTCGACTTAGCCCGCTAGGCCTGCATTTTTTCTCAATCAGAAAAACCGAATCTAAGGCACAGCTACACACGCTAACACCTAAATTCATAACGCCATGGGTATATATAGGGAATTTTTTAAAATCATTTTTTTTCGTAGTCAAGGACGAAACTAAAATAATCCGGCGCAGGGGGAGTTCTGCATTTTTCAGAAAAGTGACAACTTGCGTTACCACTTTTCTGGCGCTTAATAAATTTGTATTGCTGCCTTCATCAGCAGCAAAAGTATTTATAGGGCGCATGAGAGCACCCGCTAACATTTGATGGATTACGATCGTTCCGGTAATGTGCCTCATCATTGTGCTTCTCCGGAATTTCGACTAACTGGCGCATTGAGAACAGGCTTGTGCTCCTTGCCGATCATTTCGGTGTAAGAGATAAATTTAAATGGATCAAAAAATTGCGCTGCACTTCTAATCCGGTCGGCTGCCTCTTCTTTTAAATGGGCGATGGTTTTGTTAGCAGCGTAGCGTTTTTCGGCAGCAATAGCTATTCGAAATGCAAGTTCGTTGTCACCACCGGCGATCATTTTTTGCAGTGCATCTACAACCTCTGTAGCAGAAAGCCCCAGATAGAGTTGTAAAAATCGTCCATATTCGACTGACGTTAAGTTATCTAAGCCCTCTGGTTCTTTACCTGATACATCTTCCTGCCAGATACCGACCATATTGTCGGCAACCCGTGCGATCAGGTGATCACGCGGTGTCAGGTAGGACAGGTAGATATCGGGATGATTCTGAAGACCGGGGGGAATCAAGTTAAGACGCACAATATCCTTAACTGAATATCCATTGCGAATGAGGTCTCTCGTAGCGTTGACTAACCATGCATATGCGTCTCGGAATTTTTTAATTTGTTCAATCCCATACAATTCTGTTAACGGATAGTGACCATGAAGGATATGCTTTGCATTGCGTTTAATCACTTCATCCATCGTTGCAACAGCCGCATCAACAAAACCCTCTTCAACCCAGGGTTCTCCGTAGTACGGCATCAAAATATCACCGACGAAGAGGGTGTTTAACTCGGGCATAAAAACGAGCATGGCATCTTCAGTTTCTCCTCCAACCACGGGTATTAACTCAATAGAAGTTCCATCAATTGTGATTTCTGTTTGTTGATCAATGGATATATCAGGCTGATAATTTTCAATCCATTGATGTTTGAAACCCACGCCACGAAATTGTTGATAGCTGTGATTACGAAGAACACGTTTCACGGTGCCCTTATAATTGCCCCGGCCATAAATCTTAATATCGGGGTTTAGATTCTTGAGATAGGTGTAGCCGCCAATATGATCCCAGTGAGCATGGGTAATAATGACCGTCGTAATCGGTGGTAAGGCAGGGTAATATGATTTTAAGCGTTCATGTGCATTTTTCAAAGAACCAGGCTGCGTACCGGCATCAATCGCAATTAAGTGTTTGCCTCCATCAGATACGACAAAAAAAACATCCGAATAGCCAAACCCGTGAAGTGAAAATATGCGCTTAGGTACGATTTCTTCCAGCGCTGGCTCAGAAAACATGGTTGCCCCCGCCTCTTGGGTTGCTGTGAACCACCCCATAAATAGCGCTTTAGGCTCGTAGCTATCGTAGCCACTTTTCTTTAAGTATTCAGCGGCGAGATCAGTTTCACCATCACTTGCATGGAGTTTAGAGAGATGAAAATAAACTTCTCGGTAAAATCCTGGAACAGGTTCTGATTCTGGATGCTCAGCAAGCGAGTTGAGTTCAGCATAAGCCTCATCTTTTTTGAAAAAAAAGAAAGGGACTTGCGCATAGATTAGTCCGGCAGACCAACGTACCAGAGGATTTTTATTGTGGGTAAGTCCAGCCGCTTCTTCAAGAAGATCAAAAGTGTCATTAACCCAACCTATGCGTTTAATAAGAGAGACCTCATTTGCATAGGTTGCACGTAAAATAGCGTAGGCGGCAAGGTACGTCGCACGAACCTCGTCATCCATATTTTTCTCATACTGTTGCAGCAGTTTTTCAAAAAATGCGATGCCGTGCGCGTGTTGGTTATGTGCCAAATAGGCATTAACCATCAAAAACGTCACACGTGGATCGGTATTTGTACCGTAGGACATGACCGTTTCAAAAAAATCCAGATCGGAGTGAAAACTTCTCTCTTTGTCCTCAGAGCCAAACCCTTCAAACTCGGGTGCATACTTGAGTGATGGCGCGCTACTGTATTGGGCTGTTTGTTCTTTTATCTCACCGATGTCTAATGGATTCGAATTAATAACTTCATTGGCACAACCTGCTATGGGAAATATCAGGACGGTGGTGATGAAAATGTAAGGGGCAATAGGGCTGAGTATACGTTTCATAATTTCCTCAAGAGTGTATATACACATAGCGTTAAGATATTTCCCCGGTTTCTGATGCGATCCGAGGTCAATCGCACGGTGTGTCTCTATTGTGTGATCACACGAAAAACTACACAGGAATAATATACCCATGGCGTTATGAATTTAGGTGTTGTCACGCACATCTGCACCTTACTTTCGGCTTTTTTTCAATCAAAAAATACTCACTTTATCCCATTAGAGCTGCGTTTTTTTCAATCAGAAAAACCGAATCTAAGGCACATCTGTACGCGCCAATATCTAAATTCATAACGCCATGGGTATAGTTAAATTGTTGTTAAGCAAGGCCTACACTTGACATAAGGTGCATATACACTAATAATGGATGTGTATGCACCTTATGTCAAGAGGAGATATGAAATATTCATAATAATGGGAGACTGAAAATGACGAACTCGTTAGGTTCTCAAGCTGCAATACAAACCGGAATCAAAAATCAATCGAATAACAGTAATATTGTGTTGTATTTTCATCCTGGAACACGTGCAGTTCGACCGCGTTGGCTACTAGAAGAACTTGGGGTTTCTTATGATTTGGTTTTGCTTAATTTAAAAGAGGGAGAGCATAAACGAAAGCCCTACCTTGCGATTAACCCTGCTGCAAAAGTACCTGCACTTACAGAGGGTGAAGTTATGCTAACAGAGTCGCTCGCCATCTGTATGTATCTTGCTGATCGATTTCAAGAGAGCGGTTTTTCGCCTGCTTTGGGAACGGCAGATCGCGCCGATTACTACAAGTGGATGGCCTATTCTATTGGCACACTTGAACCGGCGATATTAGAAAAAATACGTCATCGAAAAATAGAGGATGAGGGTGGTAAATATATCACCCTATCGCAAGCGATGACGGAATTCGATGTTGCAGCAGGTGTGTTGGAAATGGCCTTAAAGAAGAGTCAATTTGTTCTTGGTGACAAATTTACCGCAGCTGATGTAATGATCGGCTCACTTATGAATTGGGCGAATAGCCTGCACCTCATAGATATTCATCAAAACATCCTTGAGTGGCTGCGCAGAGTGACGGCTCGCCCTGCTTATCTTAGAGCTACGAAAGATTAATTTATCGGCCCCGTACGCTCCTTTTAATCTTTCCAGCGACAAAAAACCAGCGTGCAGTTGGTTCCACCAAATCCAAAGCTATTGGACATCAGTGTATTGAGATGAGCATTGTCGTGAATTTCACGAACAATAGGAAATCCATCTGCTGCGGGGTCAATTTCTGAAATATTGGCAGATGCGGCGATGAAGTTACCCTTCATCATCAATATCGAATAGATAGCTTCATTGACACCCGCAGCACCGAGGGCGTGGCCGGTGAGAGATTTTGTTGAACTGATGGGTGGAATGTTTGCTCCAAATACGGCTCTGATTGCTTCCAGCTCTTTGATATCGCCAATCGGCGTGCTGGTACCATGAGTGTTGAGGTAGTCAATTTTATCGTCAATATATCGTAAAGCCCGTTGCATGCTACGTACGGCACCTTCGCCTGATGGCGCAACCATATTTTCACCATCAGATGATGCCCCGTATCCAACAAGCTCGGCGTAAATGTTAGCTTGTCTTGCTTTTGCATGTTCAAGTTCTTCCAGTACAAGAACACCAGCCCCACCCGAAAAAATAAATCCATCGCGGTTGAGGTCATAGGGTCTTGAGGCTGTTTCGGGGCTGTCGTTGAAATGTGTACTCAATGCGCCCATGGCATCGAACATCATGGTTGAAGTCCAGTGAACTTCTTCCGCACCACCAGCAAACATCACGTTTTGATTTCCTAGTAGTATTTGTTCGTAAGCATTGCCGATACAGTGGCCAC
>JAADHS010000061.1 GCA_013151745.1 Gammaproteobacteria bacterium
CGTACCTACTACAAGGCCATTGAAGAAGGCAGAATTTGAGTCAGTAGTCAGTCCTTAACGACGTTTTTTGTCCAAATTCTATTCCGACCCCCATTTCCCACCAGAGAAAATTGAACAACTCAGACCACAATAAGAATTCCTATGTCGCGTTAGGTACCTTTGGGACATTTGACCCAAAATCTCGCAAAAATTCGGTCATGTCCTCCTCATTAAATGCGGGTGTATCTGTCATCATGCAATTTTCCTTTTTTGTGGGTCGTACGTATTATAATCTCCCGAAACATAAGTGACATCACTCATGCAAGCGACTTAGAGCGCCATTGCCTGTTTCAGAATCTTCACTTCTTCTTGATTCAAATCTAGAAGTATACTGTGATCTTTTCCATTAGATTTCAAGAAATCAATACCAGTGCGAAAGATTCGCAAAGGTAATTTGGATTCATCGATATTATTGAATGTGTCTTCCCAAGCTGAAGCCCAAAGTTCCAAATTGTCTGAGGCAGGCAGGTCTTCTCCTGATGTAAAAAGTACCCCCAGATGTTTGATCAGCGCCCCACTTAATTGAGCAATCGCATTATTATCCTCGTAAACCTTAACTAGCATGCGGATTCGTTCTTGTCGAATCCTAGGTATAAAAGTGCTTTTGAAAAAAACGTCAATGATATTCGTTGAATCACCTGAATAAGTATCGTGACTGTTTCTTTCTTCTCTTAGTCCATTATCGATCATCAAAATGGCAAAATCCCATCTTCCATCACTCATATAGATTTCGGCAAGAAATAAATAGGCATCTACACGTATTGGAATAAGTGTATTTTCTAGACTAATAACTGCCTTAAAGTCTTTCTCAGATTTTTCTAAATTATTCTGAATACGGTACGTTATACCTCGATAAAAAAATACTTCTGCAATGATATCCACAGGAGCGTCAGTCAGATCGATAACCGTGCTAAAGTCAGTGATTGCCTTCTCTGATTCTCCCAGCTTTCCGTATGTTGTACCTCGATAGAGACACGCTCCTGCAACGGCATCCACAGGAGCATCCTTCAGGTCGATAACCGCGCTGCAATCAGTGATTATCTTCTCTGATTCTCCAAGCTTTCCACATGTTATACCTCGATAGAGAAGTGCTCTTGCAACGATCTCCACAGGAGCAGCATCCTTCAGGTCAATAACGGCACTATAATCAGTGATTGCTTTCTCTGATTCTCCAAGCTTTCCGTATGTTGTACCTCGATAGAGACGCGCTTCTGCAACGGTCTCCACAGGAGCATCCTTCAGGTCAATAATGGCACTATAATCAGTGATTGTCGCCTCTGATTCTCCAAGTTTTCTGTTACCTCGATAAAGAAGCGCTCTTGCAACGATCTCCACAGGAGCAGCATCCTTCAGATTGATAACGCCACTATAATCAGTGATTTCCCTCTCTGATTTTCCAAGCTTTCTGTATGTTATACCTCGATAGAAAAGTGCTCTTGCAACGATATCCATAGAAGCACCCTTCAGGTCAATAACGACGCTGCAGTCAGTGATTGCCTTCTTTAATTTTTTAAGCTTTCCATATGCTATACCTCGATAGAAAAGCGCTCTTGCAACGATCTCCACAGAAACGTCAGTCAGGTCGATAACCACGCTGCAATCAGTGATTGTCTTATTTAATTCTCCCAGCTTCCCGTATGCTATACCTCGATTAATAAATGCTTCTGCAACGGTCTCCACAAAAGTGTCTGCTAGGTCAATAACAGCGCTATAATCAGCGATTTCTTTCTCTGATTCCCCAAGCTTCCCGTATGTTATACCTCGATTAATAAACGCTTTTGCAACAGCCTCCACAGGAACGTCAGTCAGATCGATAACCGCACTGCAGTCAGTGATTGTCTTATTTAGTTCTCCCAACTTTCCGTATGCTATACCTCGACTAATAAGTGCTTCTGCAACGGCATCTGCAGAAGCGTCTGCTAAGTCGATAACGACGCTATAATCAGCGATTTCTTTCTCTGACTCTCCCAGCTTTCCGTGTGCTATACCTCGGTAGAGAAGCGCTTCTACGACGACATCCACTGTTATACGTACATCCGATTGTGAATTCTGATTGTCACTAATTTCAGCACGAAACTCTGCCGCCATAAGTTGCACTCTGAGGTTTCCATGCATCAAGTTTTTATCGATAGCAGATTTTAGGTAAGCTTGTTCAACACTCATTGAATTACACTCTTGAAGTCGCATGGACAATTCTCTTCCATCGTACCAAATACGCAAAAAATCAATCAGTATACGCAATGGATCATTTGTCTGATTTTCCTTTACCTCTACACAAATACGCATAAGCGGCTCGGCAATTTCGTAGAGAGATTCACGACCACGCTGATTCGCTTGGACGTAGCCCTTTTTACGTAAATCATTAAGCTGGCTAGAAATGCTCTGGTGAGTAGCAAATAAACGTTTAGCAATTGCTTTGACCGGGACTGGTCGTTCACAGGCACACAGATATTCAATTATTTTTCGTTGCTGAGGTGCAAGCCAACGAATCCGTTCCTGATAATAGGGTGTCATCTTATCGATCATTTTGGCAAATAAATCTACAAGCATGTTAATGCTATCGTGTGTAATAAATTTAGATAATGCGATGTAGATTCGGTGGTTTCCGCCAGAAATATGGTATAGTGCCAAGATGCGAGATCGACCAGTATCACTCTGCAAAAAAGAGGCTAAATCTTGTTGGTTATTGATGATAGAAATCTTACGGAGCAACTCAGTGGCTTCATGAATCGAAAGATTTTTTAGTTGTTCAGTTTGAAAAAACCCAAAGAAAGTGTTCTTTCTTTTACTAATGTCATCAATAATTTTTTGGGCAGTCGATACGAAAGAAAATACAGGGTTCTCTTGGATAAAAGCGCGTAGATCTTGCTGGCCAGATTTCCCTAGTTCTTCGAATAGAGTATCAATATTTTCAACAATTACGAGAAGGGTATACTCTTGTAGTTTCTCTAACAACAGTTGGATAATATATCGCTTAGCTTCTTCTGGTTGAAAATCAAATATAGCGTCGAATGACTTTTTATCGAACTCATCTTCATGACGCTTATTGAGCGCCAGATAGATTCGTTGAAGAAACTCAAGTAAAGTGGTACTAGTCTCATCTTCATTCAACCAAGCAATACGTAGTTTATTATCAAGACTTACGTCCTTATCAAGACGATGAACAAGCAGCGTAACTAAATGTGTTTTTCCTGTTCCACGAGGTCCAACGAAAAGAAGATGATGTTTATTTCCGGTGGTTGCGCTTTCCTTAACTCTCTCAACAGCATCAGCTAGTATTCCGTGGCGTTGTACAAAAATAACTTCAAGATCTTCTGGCCGTGAGCGACTTGGTGTAAAGAGAGAGAGGAATATTTTATCAATCATAGTAATTTTTTATAACCCACGCGAAAGCTTCCACCAGCGTTGAAGCAATGGAAATTGAAAGTAGTAGTGACCCAAGTTATTTCGTGTGAGATAGTGATCCTGTTCAAGGATTTTAAGCAATTCGATAAGCTGATCCCTATTGTCAAGAACCCCTGCATTTTTCAACTTTGTCAATAAATAATTAATAGACAGCGCTTCAGAGGAAACAGTGATTTCGTCAAGAATTTCGAGTACAGCACTCTCAAATTCCTCGCCGTAGTAAACGCTAATCCTATCTCGATAGTGATTTAACTCCCAAGGATCGTTCGCATCTTTCAGTTGTTGCAACACAATTTGTTCAACATTGTCTGGGGTTCCCTCCCAACCTGATTGTTTCATCGCTTTGATAATATGATGGATATAAAATGGGAAACCATCAGAGACATTAGCAACGACTGTTGCCGCTTCGTCTAAAACACTGGTTTGAATTCCCTCACCCTGTATCAATTTGGTAGCCAACTCTTTTGCTGGTTTAAAGTCTAGAGGTAAAACAGGAATGAGTAACATGTCATTAATTGGGGCGTTCGCATAATTCTGGCGTTTGAGACTTTTGATCACGTGATGAAGTCCTATTGAACCAGTAAAGACCATCCTTAGTCCATTACGACCATGCGTTTGACGTAACCCACGCAACGTATCAAGCAATTCCATCGCTACATTTTCTCCTTCGTTTTTTTTGATACTCTCTAGCATGTACGGTACTTCATCCCAGAGAAAAAGTGGCCGCTCATTTTGTTTGTCTTTTTCACCAATAAGATCTAGAATGGAATTGGATAAAATTTCTTTCCACGGTGTTTCATTTGAATTTAAAAAGGAAGGAAGTTTGAAAACACCTTTGACCTCAATTCCACCTAAAGAGGTAAACAACTCTTTAGTACGACGAGCGGTTCTGCGGCGGAGAGACAGAAACCCATCGACTTGTCGAAAGACAGCAATAGCGAACTCCAAGGCCGTATGGTATTGCTCCAGATCTTGAGAAATTGGCACCCAGCCGCTTCGTGGTTCATCACAAAGTTTCCTAATAATTGTGGTTTTACCGATGCGTCGTTCAGCATTTATTCTGATTGATTGTTGCTCAAGCGTATCCCAAATTTGTTCAATAACTTTATCGCGACCGACGACCTCTCGTAGATCGATTTGACCACCGGGATTTGCCTTCATTTATGATCTCCAATATTAAATACATTAACATTATTGCACGTTACGTTAAAATAACGTCAATATAAACGTATTTAACCAGTAACACGTTATTTAAGAGTTTGAATTCCTAAATTAACCCCAAGAATTTGTTGAACGGTGAAAGCAATCAATTATCGGGATAAATCCTCCTAAGTTGGGTATGCATACCCAGTTTTTTGGCTTCACCCCGGATCAATTGGAAAAAATTCTCTGCCAACATATGGAAGCCTCCGCCCGTCGGCCGTTGATGAAACGGTTGATCACGGGGATGCTATGGCGAAAATAAAATCATTTTCTGTCAAGCCGTACAAGCCCTCAGGACGGCGATTGACGGGCTCACCAGGCAGATGGGTATCCTTAGCCTCTTGGCGGCCGTGTTGCGCCTCCTACGTGTCCTTACGCGGTTGTTTACCTGGCTCGTGCGAATCGTCCGGGGGGTAGAACGTCTTTTCGATCGGATTGGGGTGGTTGAAAAATACCTAGAAGCCATTGCACTCGCTATTGTGTCCCTAAATGAGTTTTTCGATTACTTAGCCGAATTGTGCGAAGAATCACCACCGGCTTCCGGGATTGATACAAGCCCCCTAAACGACGATCTTCCTGAACGGATCACTGAGACTATCCCTTGTCGCTGAAAATGGAGCAGCTAAAGCCTAAGGCCGTCTCTCGATGACGCTAGGGTGGAATTCAATGCTAGGGTTCGAGAACTTTCCTTTCGTTTTCATAATTGACCTGTCTTGTATTTCTCAGATATCGACGTGGTTGAAATTTATCCCTCTTGATTTTTTATGTGTATGAGCGCAGCGAATAATCAAATGGGTTGAGTGAAGCCGGAGGCAAACGAATTCCTTACAGAATTTGAGTTAATTCCAAATGAAATCTATATAATTAAGGTTTTTAAGGGATTTTAATAAAGGGATTTTAAAGGGATTAAGGGGTAAAAAAACCTTGTTAAATTATTGATTTAAATGGGGAAAAAAAATACCCCGGTCGCTGCTATACCGATGGGCGGTCGCTGCTATACCGATGGCGGTCGCTGCTATACCGATGGCGGTCGCTGCTATACCGATGGCGGTCGCTGCTATACCGATGGTCGGTCGCTGCTATACCGATGGCGGTCGCTGCTATACCGATGCTCGGTCGCTGCTATACCGATGAAACGAAATTCCGTTTCGTCTTAAATCATGTCAAAATTTAACTGTTTCCAAAATATCATTTTTAGTGATCGTCCATTTTTTGATCACCTCTTGTTCTGCAAGTTGATCAACAGCACTTTTTAATTTCGAACGAAAATGCTTCAAATTTTTAGTTTCTGAACCGCACAGTTCATGCAACCTTTTAACTGACACCCGGTGAGGATGATCCTCTGTCGCTTTATGACTTTCCAAATAACCACATAACCATTTTGCTAAATCTGTACTTAGCAAAAGACGTTTTTTAGCGTGCTGTAATGTATACCCCGCGTGAAATAATGCCATCAGCTCAGTGTTTAAAATAACCACATATCTGCCGCTTTCATCGTCAATGTACCCTTTATGGATCAAAGCGCCTAAATATCGCTTAGTCCCTGTTTTAATCTCAACGGTGCTTGCCATCATGCGTGCAATACTATCTTCCAGCCATCGCCAATTTTGGCGACCAGTACTGCGTCCAAGTTGTCGCAAAAATGTATATTTTTCAAACGCCACAGTTTGACCTAATGGTGTTGTACGCACCAAATGCAATAGCTCCAACCAAACATCAAGATCTGCCTGATCGAGACGTTCACCCGAATAAGATATTTTGTCCTCCCCCCATTTAGCTAATTCCTCTCGCCTTAAATATCTGCGCCGACCGCGTTTTACTACGCCAAATATCGAGGATCGTAGTACACACACAGGCGCACCACGTTGATAGTCTTGCCACATCGGTAGCTGCTGATCTCCAGCACAAGGCTGCAGCGACTTGCTCTGCCTTCTCTCTTTAATTTTTTTCTCTATTTCCTTCAATTTTTCAATCATTTTATCCATATTATTTTCCTTGTAATGTAGATACTCCAATGAGTGATTCACAGATATCCTGTGTCGATAAATTAAGCGATTCGCTTTTTCCCACGCTTCTCAAATAAGTCATTTAATGCCTCCCGTAATAACGCTTGCACCGATGTATCTTCATCAAGCGCAATTCGTTTAAGCTGTTTTGATGTAACAGGATCAAAATGCCCAGCAATGAGACGTTTACCCTCTCGGGTTGACGA
This sequence comes from Gammaproteobacteria bacterium, assembly GCA_013151745.1. Classification (GTDB taxonomy): domain Bacteria; phylum Pseudomonadota; class Gammaproteobacteria; order JAADHS01; family JAADHS01; genus JAADHS01. The sequence goes on from JAADHS010000061.1 coordinate 6,860, forward strand.
GGTCGTCGCTCCAGTTTTCCGGGCTTTAGTATTTTTAGTTGCTCGACTAAGCGCATCATTCAGCGTAGTTTTTTTCATTACCCCTCCTACTTGTAAAGATATACATTATTACTTGTATAATTCATTGATCTCATCAGTCGCTTTACCACTAGGTTCGTATTCAACTACACCTAATCCAGCAATTGCCGCATTGTAAAAAACCGCTCAATAATGAATGGTAATAGGCGCAACCTTTAAAGAGTAATTCTTCAGCGCCATCCTTGCTTCAACTTCCAATTTTCCACGTGGCGGTACTGTATTCAAAATAATTGCTGCCTTCGCTTTGGCTAACCTAACAATATCTACCGACGCTTCAATTGCCATAATATCCAACAATGCCGATTTAGATGGAATTAAAACAAAATCAGCTATCTTTGCTGCATCCAGTGCCGCTTTCTCGGCATGTGGAGCTGTATCGATAAAAATTAATTTTGCACCTGCCTCTTTAGCAACCTTCAAAACATGAGGAAGTCGTGCAGATTGCGCTGAAGTAATAACCGGTGCATCTTTATCTCTATAATCCCCCGCATTTTGCGGACGAGGCTTGAGGATCAATATCTATAATTGCTGTTGATTTCCCATCAAGTTCTGCTGCAATGGTAAGATTTAGCGATAGCGTTGTCTTTCCTGATCCACCTTTTTGGGCAATAACTGCCACTACTTTCATAATAACTCCTATACTAGTAAATGTGTATACATGTATATTAGGTTATCATATGTCATTATTAATTCTCAACCATTACTTCATAATTCCAGCGCGTAAAAATCCTGTATTTCCTGCTTTTGGATCCCGAGATAATCGAGAGTTTTTTTTGGGTAGAATGCCCAAAGGCTTCCATGAATAGGGGCATCTTTTTTAATGCGCTGGATGGCTTTGAGATCGCAAATCGGTTCGATCTTGGGGATCAACTCTTTTTTTGGGTAATTTTGCGCGAGGGATGTTTGATTGGTCATCGGGCTTAGGCCGTCAAGTTTTCATGGATTGAAAGGGATGAGTTGACGACTTTAAAAGACGGGGAGCCAGAAAACAAGGGCAAAATACCTAGTTTTTTATTTTATTATCAGATGGTTACAGTCGACTTATAATTCATCAACAATTACTTAATTGTTGATGAGATTTAGAAAACACTTGCAATCATATGTATCTCTCTTTATGGTAGAATTATATATTTTATAATGGAACTATATAATGGCACTCAACATCAAGAACGAAGAAACCTGTGATTTGGCCAAAAAGCTAGCCGGTATGACCGGTGAAAGCCTGACGGCAGTGATTACCGATGCTTTACGTGAGAAAGTCGAACGGCTGCAACAAAAGCAAAATAAGAAAGCCCAGGCAGAAGAACTATTGATGATTGGCCAACGATGCGCAAGTCATATCAAGGAACCCGCTTCATCGCTTGACCATGGCGATATACTTTATGATAAACACGGACTACCCAAATGATCATTGATACCTCGGCCGTATTAGCCATTCTTTATCAGGAAGAAGACGCTGAAATGTTTGCTCATATCATCGCGTCTGAGGTTGATTGTAAAATGTCAGCCGCTAATTTTCTTGAAGCCGCCATCAATATTGATGCGAAGGGAGACGCCACCGCCAGTCGACAACTGGATGCGTTTATGAAGCGATCAGCGATTGCTATTGAATCAATTACATTTGAACAGGCACAAATCGCACGACAAGCTTATATTGATTATGGTAAAGGGAATCATCCCGCCAAACTCAATTTCGGCGATTGCTTTGCTTACGCCCTGACAAAAACTGAAAATGAACCCCTATTGTTTAAAGGCAATGATTTTATTAAAACAGATCTACAGCTATACCCAAAACAATAAGACGATTCATCTTTGTTATTCGTCACTTAAATCCCTACGGTACAGTTTTGCTTGCTACAAGCGTCTAAAATATCAAAACTTAGCAGACGCCAGAATTGATCCCTAAACTTTGTCTTTTAAATCGTTAAACCCTAATTAGTGGGGTCTGAAGTCCAATCGACCGAAAACGTACGCTAAGGGGAATTTTTAGTCAATAACATGAATTTTATAATCATGGTTATCACTCTGAGCGCCATTAATCAGTTTTAACTTTACTCGGATTCTCTTTATTACTAGATTCTATTCAAATAATGGTCTGCTTGCGATCCAAAACGGACGCTGAGTTTACAGTTCTAGTTTGATGAATATGCGGATTTGTTTCGCATTTAATGAGGAGTAAGCACTCTGAATCCAAAAAGTAAACATCTAAGCAATCCGTTTTTAACCGGAGGAGGTGGTGCCCACTTTGAAGCACATATACGGGTCTGTACGTAATACGTGTAATTTGTTGTCACATCCCTTAGGTTCGGGTTCGCACTTAGATCATATTCAAGAACGGCGGATGTGTTTA
>JAADHS010000238.1 GCA_013151745.1 Gammaproteobacteria bacterium
TAATTAAATATTGGTAAACCACCGCCTCTGGCGGTGTGACTCACATAGGCTCTGCCATTCCGGCGTGTAAGTGTGGAAAATGGTCCCCTTCATAAACTGGCAAGTTGAGAAGGAGACCAAAATGAGAGATTGGCAAAACCAAGCTCACGTGAAGTATTATTGCAAATATCACATAGTATTTGTTCCAAAATATCGACGTAAATCAATTTACGGGAAGTTGAGGAAAGAAATAGGTGGGATATTGAATGACCTATGTCGGCAGCAGGGCGTAGAGTTAGTCGAGGGTCATGCGATGGGTGATCACATTCACATATTACTAATGATACCGCCAAAATATAGTGTGGCAAATACGGTTGGTTTTTTGAAGGGGAAATCAGCAATTAGAATATTTCGAGATTATTTACAAGTAAAACGCAATTTTACAGGCCGTCATTTTTGGGCAAGAGGTTATTGCGTGAGTACTGTTGGGTTAGATGAAAAAATGATTAGAGAATATATTCGAAACCAAGAAAGTGAAGAAAAACGTCAAGAGCAATTAAAATTGGAAGGTTTTTAATAGCCCCTTCCAGGGGCTTTCATCATACCACCCGCTATGCGGGTGGTTTTTGATTTATGCGTTCGCTCTATAATTCATGGTGCAAATTTTCTTTTTCTATAGCTGAATAAAGAGGTATCTATGATTGGCAATAATGTCATTGAATATCCGAATGCCTACATTCATAACGCTATGGGTATATGAAAAGGCTACAAGCTAAGGGCCTGTAAATAAATAACTTAACATTCTGCTTGTCCATCATTCCCTCCGGTGTTGCTCATAAGGATTACATACAACGAATCCTGGAAGAAATGCCCTTGGGGTGAGCACCTTTGAGCGCCTTGCCTATATGGAAGTAGGTAAGAGGCGAAAGCCTTGGAGACGAAACGCTAGCCGGCGCAGAATGTTAAGTTATTTATTTACAGGCCCTTAAGTATTGCGTTGTATGGTTATATCGGGCACGGGGTCTTTTTAGGTGTTGCTCGAGTTTTACAAAATTGATTTTACTGTAGTAGCGGATTAAATCCAGGCAATGGGGCGTTACTATAAAATAATACCGTCTTGGATTGGAGAGCGGCAATATTGATGCCATTCCAAATTCAGGATTCAAGTTAAGCTTTTGAGGAATGTGTATGACGGAAACTCCACAAAATGGCATTAAAGGTTTAAAGCATTGGCGTTACGATTTGCTAGCGGGGTTGCAGGTCGCGCTGGTTTCATTACCGTTATCGATAGGTATTGCGATCGCGTCTGGTGCACCGGCCGTTACTGGATTAATTTCCGCAATTATTGCAGGTTTAATATTTCCTTTTCTCGGCGGCGCGTTTGTCACGATTAGTGGGCCAGCGGCGGGCTTAGCCCCGGCACTTTTAGCGGGAATGTTAATGCTAGGTGGCGGTGATCTTGCTGAAGGCTATCCGTTGCTGCTGGTGGCAATTTGTCTGACGGGGTTATTGCAAATACTCTTGGCTTTTTTCAAAACGGGGCGTTATGCCATTTTTCTGCCTGTGACCGTGGTTGAAGCCATGTTGGCGGCTATCGGCTTAATTATCATTATCAAGCAAATTCCTACACTGATGGGGGCGATACTACCCGCAGCAGGAACCATGCTCGCTTCTGTTACAAAATTGCCTCAAGCGCTATTACAAATTGATTGGGCTGTTTTTTTTATTGGCGCCATCAGCTTGTTTCTGATGTTTTATTTAAATAAGTCAAGATACGAATGGATGCGTAAAATACCGCCGGCACTGGTGGTGACCATATTAGGCATCTTGCTGGCCGCGCTCTTCTCGCTTGAGGCAAAGTATCTTATTACGATGCCTGACAAAGTGTTAGACGGAATTACCATGCCGGCTTTTGGCGAGGTCTTGTCACGGCCTGAACTATGGTGGGGGGTGTTGATGGTCGTGATTACTTTGACCTTGATTGATGGTGTTGAGTCATTGGCTACCATTAAGGCGGTAGATAAAATTGACCCTTTTCAGCGTAAATCGGATCCCAATGTGACCTTGCGCTCGATGGGGATATCGAACACGCTTTCCAGTATTTTTGGTGGTTTGACCATTATTCCTGGCGGTATAAAAAGTCGGACAAATATTGATGCGGGGGGGCGCACGCTGTGGGCTAATTTTTATAATGCCATGTTTTTATTGATATTTTTATTTGTTGCCGCAGAAGTGATTGCGATGGTGCCGTTGGCTGCTATTGCTGCCATTTTGATCTATGTGGGTTGGAAGCTATGTGAGTACAAGGTTTTTACTAAAACCTACGCCATCGGACGTGATCAGCTTATTATTTTTATTATTACGGTGATTGCCATTCTGGGTACCGATCTTCTGGTTGGTATTCTGGTTGGCATTGCCGCAGAAGTGCTTATATTATTGTACTTGTTAACACCGTCATTTCGTTATGTCCTGACGGGGCGACTCAGTTTTAAACGTGCTTGTTGTCTGCTTTGGGATAATCTCAGAGTGATGTTTAAAACACCCATCCTGAAAATTAAAGAGCTAGAAAAAGAGGGTATTCCTCATTATGAGATCACCTTGTCTTCACTGGTTTGTTTTAACCTGCTGCCGTTAGATAAAATACTCGCAAGTTTGCCTCCTAAAGAGGGGGTCACGTTGATTATTACTGAATCAGGACGAATTATTGATCATACTGCAATAGAGTACTTGCATCAATTTGAGGAAAAATGTGTGCGCGATGGTCGTCTCTTCGAGCTGGTTGGTGTCGAAAATTTTGTTAAGTTTACAGAGCACGCTTTGGCCGCTCGTATGCAGGATACCGCTTTAGCAAAGGAGCAGGTTGAGCGTACTGAACGAGAAAAGGAAATGGAACGTCTGGCTAAGCAATATAGCTTGAGTTTCCAGCCGGCTGAAGCGAGCATATTGAATGAGCAAGACTTTGTTTATCTGCGTCGCGGCGCTGATAAGCAGGAAAGTAATATTATGTTAGGCGAGTTTTCTGGCTGTACTGTGCGTTTGTTCGATTATAGTCATACGGCGGCACCAAATTATTACACTAAATACTGGAATACGATTATCACCTCACGTTGTCTTATTGCTTTGAGCGAAGAGATACCTGATATGGTGATCACGCCCGGACATTATCTGGAACCCTATCTTGTTGAATACGATGAAATTGAGCTGCCTTATGATGAAGGCTTTACGGATCAATATCGTTGTTTCGGCAAAGAGGGTAATGACCCGCTTTCATTTATTTCTCCAGAACTGATCGAGTTCCTGAAAAAGCATGACGGATTCTATCTAGAGATACGTAAAGGGGTGATGTTGGCTTTCAGAAAAGTTAAGGGGCTTGAAAATACGGATGATATCTCGCTATTATTCTCCTTGGTGAAAATCTTTAATGATTCTTGTGCTAACAACAAGTTAGGTAACGGGTAAGGTAAGCCGGGAAAGAACGGTATTGAAACCCGGTTTTTCGAGTAAATAAGGAAAATATACCCATGGCATCATGTTGTACGCGCTAACACCTACAACATGACGCCACGGGTATATAACAAAAATGTGCACGAAATAGTTCATATGCTAACTTAAGGATTTTGTAGTTTTATGTCATTACCTGCTATTGAGCAACGCCTCGCCGAGGAACTTAATGCTAAGGCGGTGCAAATTATTGCCGCCATAACACTATTGGATGAAGGGGCAACGGTTCCTTTTATTGCACGTTATCGTAAGGAGGTCACCGGAGGTCTGGATGATAGCCAATTGCGTACTCTGGCGGAGCGTCTGGTTTATCTGCGTGAGTTAGAAGAACGCCGTATTGCTATTATCAAGTCGATTAATGAGCAAGACAAAATGACGGAAACCTTAAAAGCTTCGTTATTAAATGCAGACACAAAAACACGACTGGAAGATCTTTATTTGCCGTACAAGAAAAAACGTCGTACCAAAGCGCAAATCGCACGGGAAGCAGGCCTGGAGCCGTTAGCGGAAGCCTTGCTGGATAACCCGACACTGGAGCCTGAAAGTAAGGCTGCTGAATTTGTTGACGTCGATAAAGAAATTAATGATGTTAATACAGCGCTTGATGGCGCCAGGCAAATTTTAATGGAACGTTTCTCTGAAGATGCCGAATTGCTTAGTGAGCTGCGCGACTATGGTTGGGATCAAGGGGTTTTACATTCTACCGTCTTGCCAGATAAAGAAAATGAAGCGGCTAAATTTTCTGATTATTTCGATAAGACAGAGGCTATTAAAGCGATCCCTTCACATCGCGCGTTAGCAATGTTTCGTGGGCGCACAGAGGGGTTTTTAAATTTAGCACTAGAACTACCGGGAGACGAGGAAGCCATCGCACAGCGTGTACCAACGCAAGGGGAACGGATGATTGCTCGTCGTTTTGTCATTAAAAATGAAGGCCGAGCAGCGGATCGCTGGTTAACGGATACGGTGCGTTGGACCTGGCGTGTCAAGTTGAGCCTGCATGTTGATATGGAGCTGAAAAAGCGTCTGCGTGAATCTGCGGAATCAGAAGCCATCAAAGTTTTTGCCAGTAATTTGCAAGACTTATTGTTGGCCGCCCCTGCGGGTCCCCGTGCAACGATGGGCCTGGACCCCGGTTTGCGAACCGGAGTGAAAGTGGCCGTAGTGGATAAGACAGGTAAGCTGATTGAATATGCGACGATTTATCCGCATGCACCTAAAAACCAATGGGATCAGTCTATTCATATTCTTTCGGCTTTGGCAAAAAAACATCAAGTTGATTTGCTCAGTATCGGCAATGGGACGGCATCACGCGAGACCGATAAACTGGCTGGCGAATTGATCAAAAAACACAAAGAATTGAAACTGACCAAAATCATGGTCTCTGAAGCAGGCGCTTCAGTGTACTCTGCTTCAGAACTGGCTGCACGTGAGTTTCCTGATGTGGATGTGACTATTCGTGGGGCGGTTTCAATTGCCCGGCGTTTGCAAGATCCTTTGGCAGAACTGGTCAAGATCGAACCCAAAGCCATTGGTGTGGGGCAGTATCAACACGACTTAAATCAATTAAAGTTAATGCATAGTTTAGAGGCTGTTATAGAAGATTGCGTGAATGCCGTGGGCGTTGATGTGAATACGGCTTCAGCGGCTTTGTTAACACAAATAGCAGGTTTAAATACCACCATAGCGCAGAATATCGTCGACTACCGAGACCAGCACGGTGCGTTTCCCAACCGTAAGGCCTTTCTTAAGGTCGCTCGCCTAGGGCCGAAAGCATTTGAACAAGCTGCGGGTTTTTTACGAGTGATGAACGGTGACAACCCTTTGGATGCCTCGGCGGTACACCCCGAGGCCTATCCTCTGGTTAAGCGAATTGCGCAAATGAACAAACGTGATATTCGGGAATTAATGGGCGATCGTGCTTTTTTGAAAAAACTCGAACCGAAGCAGTTCACCGATGAGCAATTTGGCGAACCGACCGTTCGTGATATTTTAAGTGAGCTGGAAAAACCCGGACGTGACCCTCGACCCGAGTTCACCACCGCCCACTTTCAAGATGGCATCGAAAAAGTCAGCGACCTGAAGGAGGGCATGAGCCTGGAAGGGGTGGTGACCAATGTGACTAATTTTGGTGCTTTTGTTGATGTGGGTGTTCATCAAGATGGTCTGGTGCATATTTCAGAACTTGCCGATAAATTTGTCAGTGATCCGCGTGAAGTCGTCAAAGCAGGTGAGGTTGTTAAAGTTCGCGTACTCGACGTAGACTTAAAACGACAACGTGTTGCACTCAGTATGAAAAAACAAAGTCATGGCGCAGAAAAAATTAAAGAAGAACGTATTGCCACAATACCGCGCAGTGGTAAATCAAACAAGAACAATAAAGCAAAACAACGTACAGATTCAAAACCGCAGTCCGCCATGGCGGCCGCTTTTGAGAAATTTAAGCGGTAAAAAGTGATTCGCTATGCCAGGGATATATCCCTGGGTAGTCGGGTTGCACGGGCAAAAATCCATACCTTCAGCGCGAGACTCGTAACTCGCGCTTGTTATTTACCTTGGTGCTATTTTAACAAGAGCTTCTATTTCATTTGCTAAGGTGTTTTCATCGCGGGTACAGATATTAATATGTCCTAGTTTTCTGCCGGGTCGTTCTTCTTTGCCATAGAGGTGTAAATTTACGTGTGTTTGTTCCAGAATTTTTTCGTATTTTGGAACGGTGCCAATGAGATTGATCATGGCGGCATGGCCGATGCTGTCTGTTGAGCCTAAAGGTAGATCGAGTATGGCACGTAGATGGTTTTCAAACTGATCAATGATGCTTCCATTTTGGGTCCAGTGACCGGAGTTATGTACACGCGGTGCAAATTCATTCGCCAACAGTTGCTCTCCTACCTGAAATAACTCAAGTGCAATGACACCCACGTAGTCGAGGTGGTGGAGTAAACGTTGCACGTAATCTATCGCCAGGTTTTGTACAGGGTCCTGTTGCAATACTTTAGATGAACGTAATATGCCAGCATCATGAACATTCTCTGTAACAGGGTAATATTTGCTTTTTCCTTTACGGTTGCGTACGGCAATAATAGAAATTTCTCGGTCAAAGGGGATCAAGGCTTCAACAATACAAGGAACGCCCTGTAGTGTTTTCCAGGCCGCATCTAAATCGGTTGCACTTCGTAAAACCACTTGGCCTTTGCCATCATAACCTTGTCTACGTGTTTTTATCAGTGCCGGGTACAATATTTTTTGCATGGCATTTTTCAGGTCTGCTAAGTTATCGACAGGGGCAAAATGCGCTGTAGCTATGCCAAGTTCAGAGAAGAGTGCTTTTTCGTGTAATCGATCCTGAGCTGTGATCAAGGCTGAGCGAGGTGGGTAGACTGGAACTTGATTGGCAAGAAATTCTAAAGCAGAAGCGGGGATGTTTTCGAATTCATAGGTGACGACATCGGCTTGTTGCGCGAGGAGTTCAAGCTTGGCGGGGTCATCATAGCTGCCGTGAATGTGCTTCGCGACCCCTTTTGCGCAGGCTTCTTTTTCGGGGTCGAGTATAATAAATTTTAAACCTAAAGGATGCCCTGCAAGGGCGAGCATTCTTGCCAGTTGCCCCCCCCCTAAAATACCAACGATCATGGTTCTGATTTTCTGGGGTCAGGATGGGCTAAAACCTGCTGGGTTTGTTTGCTTCTGAATGCCTCTATCGCGATACGATATTGAGGATATTTATTAGCGAGAATAGACGCAGCCAGGATCGCTGCATTGGTTGCCCCGGCTTTGCCGATCGCTAAAGTCGCGACAGGAATGCCTGATGGCATTTGCACAATAGACAGCAGCGAATCTTGCCCACTGAGCGCTTTGCTCTGTACTGGCACCCCTAACACGGGCAAGGAAGTTTTAGCGGCCGTCATGCCGGGTAAGTGCGCTGCGCCGCCGGCACCTGCAATAATGACTTCCAGGCCTCGTTCGATCGCTGTCTCGGCATAACGAAAGAGTTTGTCGGGTGTTCTGTGGGCTGAAACAACTTCAACTTCATGGGGGATGTTAAATTCTATAAGTTTTTCAGTAGCATGGCGCATCGTCTCCCAGTCAGAAGTAGAGCCCATGATAATACCGACTAGAGGTGTGTTGCTGTTCGTCATAGTAATTCGTTTCTCAAACAATTGTTTTAATTATTGTGCTTGTATCAATCTAGAAGAAGTACCCTTGGAGTGCATCGTGGATCAGCTGCGTTTTTTAGGTTTAAGTAGGCGGGTTATTATACAGTATTCACACCCTTGCTTAAAATAATCGAATTATGATCGGGAATGTATGTGATTATGACTTGAGTGGTTGAGCACTTTGTTTTTGTCTCTTAAATAGAATAAGGTTTTAATGGGGCGACGTTTCAGGTTCACTTTAAAATTATTTTATTACATTTTTTTATGTCGATTTTGGCGATAATTTTTGACCTTTTCGGGTGTTTTTTGAGTCAGAGCCTCCGCAAATTTAGCCTGTCCTTTTAAACCTGACTGATGATAATCTGCTATTAACACCGTGTAGATTTTTTGAGAGTCTAGTTTTAAGGCTTCGCTGAGCCCTTGGAAAAGCAAATCGAACAATTTTGTTAACGCGATTTGGTGTGTTTGTTGTGTCGTTAGGTATAACCAGTCAGACAAAAGCATAAATTGTTGAAAGGGCATTTTGCCAAGTAATAGTGGCAAAGTGTTGTTGAACCGACCCGAATTACCAATTAAATCCCAGTAGCGTGCAAAACGGCTTAAACGCTGCATTTCGGCAAAGGAGAGACCTTGCGTGCTGAGCACGGAATAAGGTGTGACAGAGTGATATTTCATGTCATAAGGCAGCGTGTGCTGGTCGATCGGTGTACCCTTTAAGCGTTTGAGAATGCCGACTTGAATCTCTTGTACGCCGGTGCCAATGAGTTGATCGAAACTGTGTGCAAATGTGGCCATTGTTTCACCGGGCAGGCCAATAATCAAATCCGCATGAATATGAGCCGCAGACTTGGAATGTAGCCAACGCAGGTTGGTCAGGGTCAGTTCATTGTTTTGTTTGCGGTTGATCAGTTTCTGAACAATGGGGGTAAGGCTTTGTACGCCCACTTCAAATTGTAATGTATTACTGGGGAATTGCAGGATTAACTGCTTTAATTCTTCAGGAAGCCGGTCAGGTATGAGTTCAAAGTGGACGAATAAGTGTTTATCTATTCGTTCTATGAAAAATGTCATTATACGAATGCTGTCGGTGATTTTTAAGTTGAACGTTCTATCAACGAATTTGAATCGGCGTACTCCCTTGTTGTAGAGTTTTTCCATTTCGTCCAAAAATTCATTTTGAGGAAAAGACCAGGCCGTCTTATCTAAAGCAGAAAGACAGAATTCACACTTGAATGGACAGCCGCGAGATGCTTCGACGTAAATAACTCGGTTTTTGATGTCGTCATCATTATAATATTGATAGGGTAGCGCCAGTTCTTTGAGCCGGGGGTTAGGTGCCGAAATAAATTTATTTAACGGGGCTGGGCCATGCAAAAGCTGGTCGCAAAGTTCGCCGAATGCCAAATCGGCATAGCCTGAAATAATATAATCAGATAACTGGGTAATGGCTTGTTTGCTCGCGTCATGGCTGATCTCAGGGCCACCGAGTACCACTAGGGTATGAGGTGAAATTTGTTTGATAATACTAACCAATTCGGTGCTTTGTTGTATATTCCATATGTATATACCGATGCCAATTATTTCAGGATTGAGTCGCAATAATTGTTCGGCAATATCAACAGGCCGGGTGCTGATAACGAACTCAACGATATGGGTTTCCTCTACAAGCACCCCCATATTGGCTTTGATATAACGCAACCCCAAAGCCGTATGAATGTAGCGAGCATTCAGTGTGGTTAAAATAATTTTGCTCATGATAATTGTTTAGCCAATATTTTTTTAATAACGCGAGCAACACAGGCGAAACCAAAAGAGGCTGTGATATAGACAGCGGAGCCGTAACCATAACGACAGTCCAGGCTGATGCCATGAATACCGGGTTTTGCATGGCTGATACCACCATCAGTCGTGGGGTAAACCGGTTGTTGCGACGAGAAGACACAATCTATTCTGAAGGAACGTTTTACATTAGTCGGAAAATGGTAGTCTTTACGTAATTGTGAGCGAACTTTGGCCGCCAGCGCATCATTATATGTTTTACTGAGATCGGTGATTTCAATTTTTGTCGGGTCATCCAGGCCGCCCGCGCCCCCCGTTGTGATAATGGGAATTTTGTTACGTCGGCAATAATAAATCATCGCCGCTTTGCATTTAATGCCGTCAATGGCATCAATCACATAGTCATAATTATTTAAAGGATGAAGATATTTTTCATGGTTTTGGACGGTGATGAAATCGTCAATAATATTTAATTCAATATCAGGGTTAATGTCCTTGGCTCGTTCAGCCAGTACCTCTGTCTTTTTTTTCTCTAATGTGCTGGTCAAAGTATGAAGTTGACGATTCATGTTGGACAGTTGTATCACATCGAATTCGATCAAAGTTAGTTTTCCTATACCGCTACGAACGAGTGCTTCAACCGCCCACGAACCGACACCACCGAGACCCACTACACAGATATGTGTTTCAGCGAAAATTTCAGTGGATGGTTGACCATAAAGTCGACGAATGCTGGCAAAACGGTTGTCGGATTCACGCATAAATTTATTACTTTTCCAGGTTAAGTACAGTACGTGCATTGTTCGATGTTTGCGTGGCGATCACATCGGTAGACTCATTACGCAGTTGGGCTAATGCCGCCAATATATAATGCAGATAATGGGGGCTGTTACGTTCTCCTTTATGCTGAAAAACAGGCATGTCAGGCGCATCGGTTTCTAGTACCAGAGATTCAACAGGTAATTTTTTGGCGATATTTCGAATTCGTGTGGCGCCTGCATAAGTCAGAGTGCCGCCGAATCCCAGTTTAAAACCCAGATCTATATAACGGCATGCTTGTTCCAGGCTGCCACTAAAAGCATGCACAATACCACCGCAAATTTTCTTTTTTTTAAAGCAATAATCACGTGTTCATGGGCTTTTCTGACATGTAATAATATCGGTAAAGCGTGGTGTTGAGCCAATTCTAGCTGAGCGTTAAATAACCAGTATTGCTTGTCTCGGTCGGTGTCCTGGATATAAAAGTCAAGACCTATTTCTCCTATAGCAACCGGGTTTTTGCTTTTAATCAAATTGTCCAGAGCATCAATATGTTCGACCTTATGATCCTTGATAAAACACGGATGCAGACCAAAGGCCACTTGTACACCGTTAAATTGTTGCTGTGTTGCGATGACATGAACCCAGTTGGATTGTTTGACCGAGGGTACGACAATGGTTTTGATACCTGCATGATAACAGGCGTTGACTACGTTGGATCGGTCATGATCAAAGGCGGAAAAATCCAGATGGCAGTGTGTATCGATGAGTTCCACGGTTATTCTCGGTTTTTTACTCTAGCGTTGCATAAAAAGAATAGGCTCAAAAATTTTTATAGCCGTATCTAAGGGACTGTAAATAAATAACTTAACATTCTACTACTTGGGAATGGAAATTAAATAACTTTTACAATTAGCATCTCAGCTTCAGCCCGTCTTCGCCCGTTCTTCCATCGCAAAAACTCGAAATAAGAGCAACTATTCCTGCACTTTTGCTCAATCAGAACGAACGAAGACAGATTAAATCAGAGCGCCACTTGTAAGAGTTATTCAGTTTTCATTCCTTAGACCTTGCAAATGAACGTTTTTATATATCCATGGCGTTATGAATTTAGGTGTTTTCACACACACCTGCACCTCATTTTCGGCTTTTCCTCAATTAAAAAAACTCAATTTAGCCAGCTATGCCTGCATTTTTCAGGGTAATTTCATTAAGACCAACCGGTTGCCGTGAGCGTTTTGCTACTCAAGCACGATCAGCGTTTCTCCGCTGAACCACGACCAAATATTCGTTATTGGATGCGATTTTGAGGCTAAAAGTAGCGCTAGAACATCGGGTTTTATCAGGTATAATCGGGTAGTAAATTGGATATGAGGCTTGAATGAAAGAACATATATCACTGTTGGTCAAGACATGCTACAGCTTGTCTCGGTACTCGATGAGTTTAATTACGGGTATATAGTCAGGCGTATACCACTTAGAACACTATATTATCATCTAGTAATAATTTGAATAATAAGTGGTGTCGAAGGACTATAAGTAGCTTCAGTGGACAGTTAAAATCTAAACGTTAGCCTTAATATATGCAAAGCATTCATGGAGTATAAAGTGGGCTCAAAAGAGATAAAAAATCAAATCGAATCAACGTTTGATAATGTATCTGATAGATATGATGAAAACAGGTTTTTCTCTATTTCGGCGAAGGGAATGGTGGAGTTTTTACCCGTAGATGGCGTTACTAAGATATTAGATGTTTCTTCTGGAACCGGGATTGTCGCTATGGAATTGGCTGAAAAATATTCGCATGCTCAGATTGATGCGATTGATTTATCGCAAGGGATGCTTCAGATAGCACAAACTAAAGCGGAAAAAAATGGCATAAATAATATCAAATTTATCCAATGTGATGCAGAATGCTTACCTTATGAAAAAGCCACTTTTGACATTATTACATGTGGATATGGCCTTTTCTTTTATCCAGAAATGGAATCCACTTATCAAGCGCTATGCAAAATAATCGAGCATGGCGGAATGTTTATTTTTTCTTCATTCACAAGTGATGCTTTTAGTCCTTACGCAGATGTTTTTTTTGAACGGCTTGAAAAAGATTACAAGATTGAAGCGCCAAAGGCATTACGGGAAAGGCTCAAAACAACTCAACAGATAGAGGAATTAGCTTTATCAAGCAAGCCGCTAGAGGTGGAAGTGAAATATTATCCAATTCGTTATTCTATTACGATAATGGAATGGTGGTCATTACTTAATAATGCTGGCTACAAAGGGTTGATTGATAAACTAAACGAAGAAGAACTGACCCGGTTCAAAAAAAGCCATTTAAAAGAAATAGAGTCTATAGCTATGGGTAGTAATCTAGAACTTAATGCTGATAGTTATTTTGGGTTGGTACATCTCTAAGATTATGAAAAAACGTGCCGCTTTTACCAACCGCTGGTTTACGGTGTGTGTGCCGGGTATGGCACAAAACTAGAGAGGTGAAAGTCCTCTTGCCAGGTCATTGCAGAGCCGCAGGCTAGAGAAAGGTAAGGTTAGTATTGTACTGATCAAATTTTTTTTTCATCTTTGTGCATTTGATTTTGTCGCCTTAAGAGACGTTCTTTTTCTTTGTGGTCACTGCATGAGAGTCTCGCCAAGCTCAGTGTATTGGCCACCTTAAAGCGGTGGAGCTTACTCTGGTTTTGCTATCCTATTCCCGTAATGTGGACATTATGGGGAATAGATATTTCAACAGCAATAGGTAAGTGGTCTGATACAGCATGATTAATTACGCCCGCTGAATGTACTTTAAGGGAGGGGGTGAGTAGAATATAATCGAGTTTTTTTGTGGGTCGCCAGCTGGGGAAGGTGACATCGTTAATAATAGGTGGGCCAAGGTGCGTGAGCGAAAGGAGTAAATCAATTTCTTCACTGTGCGGTTGGCAGTTTAAGTCGCCCATTAGAACAACATGAGGGTATTGATTGGCAATTTCTGAGATATAACGGAGCTGCATTAGGCGGGCGCGTTTGCTGAGGGCTAAATGGACTAACAACAAAACCAGGGCGTTGTCTTTTTGCCCGAAGCGTATCAGCATGGCGCCGCGTCCAGGAATGAGCCCGGGGAGTTTATATTCTTTGATTTCCCTTGGGCGAAGATGACTTAAAAGTCCATTGCTGGCCTTGGCTATTTTCCCTAAATTACGATTAGTTTGATGGTGCCAAAAGGGAAATTGTCCTTTGTTGGCCAAGTATTCAACCTGATTGACAAATTGACTACGGATGCTACCGGCATCAACTTCTTGCAAGGCAACGATGTCATAATTACGGGTCAAGTCAGAAATTCGGTCGAGATTGGAAAAACTTTGCTGGTGAGGCAAGACATGCTTCCAGCACTCAGTGACATAATGTCTTAAGCGAGAAGAGGCTATTGCAACTTGAATATTGTAGCTGAGTAATCGCAGCCGGGTGTTCGTCGGTGGATTGTCTGATACCTCATTACTCATATTTATTGCCGTCACTGCTGATTTTTGCAGTACGAATGCGCGGATGTTCGAGACAAGACAAAGCAGGATGCCGTTGTCTAGGTTTTCTATGTTCGGGGGGGCATGCCTCTGAATAACTAGCTTTGATCTTCATATTCTTTTTTGGCAAGAAAGTCTGTGATTTTCAATATTTCAGGGAAGCTACATTTGCAAATCGTTCCGTCGACGCGATATTTTCCATTGATGACGATGCCTGGCGTGCCAGTTAAACCGTAGCGTCGTCCCATTTCCTGGGATTGACGAACTTTGGCTTCTACACCAAAAGAACGGAATGCTTTGTTAAATGCTTTTTTATCAACGCCGTTTTCTTCGAAAAAATCAGCGAGGGCAGCTTGTGTGTTGAGCTTTCTTTTATGGGCATGAATGGCAGTAAATAGAGGCAGATGAATGTCTTCTACAACGTCAAGGGCTTGCGCAGCATAGAATGCGCGAGCATGTATTGCCCATTCGGGTCGGAAAATCGCAGGTAATTGTACATATTCAATATAGTCTGCCTTCGACTCTAGCCATCTTTCTATATAAGGTTCAAAACGGTGACAATGAGTACAGCCGTACCAAAAAAGCGCAACAACCTCTATTTTTTCTTTGTTCGACGTGGGTTGCTTAGGGATAATGCGTTGGTATGAAGTCCCTTCTTTATATTCCTTGGGAAATAAATCTGCATTGACTGAAAAACTGATTGCCGTCATCATGAGTATGAATAGTGTGAGTATTGTCGTTTTTAGTGGTTTCATCTTGTGGTCTCGTATTTGTTCCCGATAAATAATGGATAGATTAACTCATATATTTAGCGCAACATAGTTTATTTTAAAATGCCATTTTAATACGAAATAAAAAAATGAATACATTGTATAATAGAGCAGAGTTTTTGGATGGCATCGCTCGTTTAAATCAGCTTCCTGATGATGTCGGCTATGAAGTGGCCTTTGCGGGTCGTTCTAATGTGGGTAAATCAAGCGCTTTAAATACGATAACGAGCCGCCGGGCGTTGGCCAGAACCAGTAAAACACCAGGACGAACACAACAGATAAATTTGTTTACCCTGGATGCCGAACGTCGGTTGGCTGATTTACCCGGTTACGGTTTTGCTAAAGTACCTAATGCCGTTAAAAAACAATGGTATACTTTGCTGGAAACGTATTTGCAAACGCGCGTTTCACTGCGCGGCATTATTATTTTTATGGATCTGCGTCGACCCCTGATGGATTTTGACGTGCGTATGCTGGACTGGTGTACGGAAGCAGGAGTCCCCACCTACATTGTTTTGACAAAATCAGACAAGTTAAAACGTGGCCCCGCATTAGCCGCAGTCAATACAGTTGAAAAATATGTAGGCGAAAAATATGCCCCCATCACTCCGCGCCATGGGGGGGTGGCTGAAGGAATTAAAGTGCAGCTGTTTTCTTCATTAAAAAAGCAGGGCGTAGAAGCTGCGCATAAACAACTGGATTATTGGTTGTCGGTGTAAATTTGATATTTTACCCTATCGTTGCATAAATTCTGACCCGGAACCGTTTCACTACTCTAAAAGCGCCTGGGCCTGGTTTTTTATGCAACGATAGGGTTTATTTCTAATCCGCTGCTCTTAGTTTATCTCGGTCGCCGAGTATAACTATGGTTTTACCTTTTGAGGTCACAATGTTTTCTTCTTCAAGGTTTTTCAATACGCGGCCAACCATTTCTCTTGAACAGCCGACTATTTTTCCTAATTCTTGACGGGTGATGCGAATTTGCATGCCATCAGGGTGAGTGATTGCGTCGGGTTCTTTGCAGAGATCTTGCAAAGTACGGGCAATGCGTCCGGTCACATCCATGAACGCCAAGCGACTTACGCTACTGCTGGTACGGCGTAATCTGAGTGCCATTTGTCCTGCAAGCGCAAACAAAATATCAGGGTCTTCGCGCGCTAAAATACGAAATTTACTATAGCTGATTTCGGCAATTTCACAATTATTTCTGGCACGAATCCAGGCGCTGCGGTTATGGTTTTTTGCAAAAAGACCCATTTCACCAAAAAAATCACCTTGATTTAGGTAGGCCAGTACGATTTCCTTACCTATGTCCGTTTCGATTAGAACACTGACTGAGCCTTTGACAACATAAAAAAGTACATCAGGGGTATCTCCGGCACAGATGATGATATTTTTAGCCGGGTATTTACGTAGATGGCAATGTTGCAGGAAGCGGTCAATAACCCTGTCTTCTTCAGATTGAGGTTTCGGTGTAGCCAGAGCCAGTCGCTCCATAGTCAGTATCCCCCTTATTATTATTGCAACGTTCTCTTGCTAAAGTATCGGCATTAATGGGGTTAAAGTTTAGATTAGGGCTGATGTAATGGTAGCTGCTATAATTTTCTTACCTCGGAATAGTGAAATTTTCTAGACGAAATGGAGAAAGCAAGTCTATGCAGGCGCGAATAAAATGGGTAGAAAAAGCGACTTTTGTCGGTGAAAGCGGTAGTGGTCATGCCGTTGTAATGGATGGCCCCTCTGAGGCTGGGGGGCGTAACCTCGGTGTACGACCCATGGAAATGTTGTTGCTTGGTATGGGGGGGTGCGCCGCCTTTGACGTTGTGCATATTTTGAAAAAATCGCGTCTCTCAGTGGAGGATTGTATTGCGGAGGTGAATGCTGAGCGGGCGCAGGAAGATCCTAAAATTTTTACAAAAATACATCTTCATTTTCAGGTAAGTGGTGCTGGCTTGACGGAAAAAAATGTGGCGCGAGCGGTGAGTTTGTCCGCTGAAAAATATTGTTCTGCATCGATCATGTTGAGTAAAAGTGCCGAAATTACACATGACTTTGTCATCGTGGACAGAGCGTATGACAAGACTTAAATTGCACGGGTTTAATAATCTGACTAAAACCTTGAGTTTCAATATTTATGACGTGTGTTATACGAACACGACTGAACAGCGTAATAAATATATAGAATATATTGATGAAGTCTATAATGCAAACCGTTTAACTCAAATATTGACGGATGTCTCTAATATTATCGGTGCAAATATTTTGAATGTTGCCCACCAAGATTATGATCCGCAAGGTGCGAGTGTCACGATGTTGATCTCTGAAGAATCGGTGACATCCGAAGCCATATCCAATACAGAGGCGCCAGGGCCTTTGCCTGATGCTGTAGTGGCGCATTTGGATAAAAGTCACTTAACGGTGCATACTTATCCAGAGAGTCATCCAGAAAATGAGATCAGTACATTTCGAGTCGATATTGATGTTTCAACCTGTGGTCGGGTTTCCCCGTTAAAAGCTTTGAATTATTTAATACACAGTTTTGAGTCGGATATTGTGATTATGGATTATCGTGTGCGGGGATTTACAAGAAACTTACAAGGAAAAAAATATTTTATGGATCACAAAATTTCATCTATTCAAAATTACTTGTCTAATGATACTAAAGGGCTTTATCAAATGATGGATGTGAATGTTTACCAGGAAAACATTTTTCATACTAAAATGATGTTGAAAAATTTTTCTTTGGATGATTATCTATTTGAGGTGAAGGTGACAGATCTAAGTGAAAAATCCTGGGATCGTATTAATGCCCGGTTAAAACACGAAATGGCAGAAATTTTTTATGGGCAAAATATAGCGGAATAGTTATTTCATAATAATGAGTTGTACCTTTAATTTTGAGTAAGAAACTGAAATTTGTAGCCTTGCTGGAAAAGGAGCGTGAAAGTTTGGGTGCTGGGGTGATAGGTCGTTATGCGCCCAGCCCGACAGGTCATTTGCACAGGGGGAATCTCTTTGCGGCATTAATGGCTTGGTTACAGTGCCGCTTGGCAGGTGGTCAGTTTTTCCTTCGATTTGAAGATTTAGATCGACCGCGTGTACGCTCAAATAGTTT
The DNA here is from genome assembly GCA_013151745.1 of Gammaproteobacteria bacterium. Taxonomy (GTDB): domain Bacteria; phylum Pseudomonadota; class Gammaproteobacteria; order JAADHS01; family JAADHS01; genus JAADHS01. The sequence goes on from JAADHS010000238.1 coordinate 17,576, forward strand.
GGATTCAATTTTGCAGGACTTGCAATGGTTAGGGCTCAACTGGGATGCGGCGCCAGGTGAGTTAGAAGATAGTTTTATAAGTCAATCTAAGCGAAAATTTATTTATGATGCTGCTTTGGCATATCTTGGTGATCAGCAAAAAATATTTTCCTGTCGGTGTTCTCGAAAAGATATTGCCTTCGCTGTCAGCGCACCCCATCAAAGAACGCAAGAGGGGTTGATCTACCCCGGAACCTGTCGCAGCTTGTCTAAGAATGAATCTTTTAAAGCGTGTGTTTGGCGTTATCGGGTGCCGGAATCTGATGTTGTATTTACTGATGAGGTTTCGGGAATCTATCGTCAATCATTAGCTCGGGACGTGGGTGATTTTGTCTTACGACGAGCAGATGGGGTTTATGCCTATCAATTTGTCGTCGTTGTTGATGACATTTTGATGGGAGTCACCGATGTCGTTAGAGGCGCAGATTTGCTTGAGTCAACGCCACGACAAATTGAATTATTTCATAGTTTAGGGGGCGGGGTTCCTCGCTTTTGGCATGTTCCCTTATTATGCGATGCGCATGGTGTTCGTTTATCAAAACGAAACGGGACTAAGTCAATATCAAGCTTGCGAGAGGCTGGTGAGCGTGCTGAAGTGCTGGTTGGACAACTTGCTGCCTCTGTCTCTTTAGTGGCGGAAGGAGCCGTTTTGTCGGCGCAAGAATTATTGGAAGAAATTGGAACGCTTAATCATTTTCGGCAAAAACTACAGCAAGCCCCTGGCGCTATAAATCATCTTTAGATTTTTTTGTTTTGAATTAAGCTCAGTTTGTACGAATGGAAAACGTACCTGTATGCTTATTTAAGTGCTTGAGTGTTATAATAGACATCGTTGTGCAGAGGTGATCAGGGGCAAAATCATGCGAAAGATTGATGCAATAAATAAAATAGGTGTAAAGGCAAGGGGGGGCGTCAACCTGTTTCTGGTTATTTTTACACTTGTTTTGGCGGGGTGCAGTGATCATGCTGCCGATTTGCCGGCGGCATCTTTTGGCGATATTACTGTCCTTGAAGAACTGGCGAAAAGCTATGAAAAAATTGCAGAGTATATTCCTGTCAATCCGCAAAAATTAAGGCAGGAAGATAAAAAGAAATTTGTTGAAGATGTGTTTAAGGATGCAGGGTATAATTATAAGAAAACGCTACTTTCCCCGGCAGCACAGCAAGGTATGAAGAGCAAGCATCATCGAGATTTGGCTGAACTTGTGTTGTTGCCGGCCACGGGGCTAGATGAACAAAGTCTAACTGAGTTGTATGATGCGGCTGAGTTGCTCGCGATTGCGACTCTGAAGTCTAATACAAAAAAATAGAATTTAGTGTCCGCCTCCCATGCAGGGAGGAGAATCGGGGGGGGGTGTGTGTTGAGTTGCCCATTCTTCGGGCGTATAGGTATGTAAGGCCAAGGCATGAATAGACCCCTGTAATTCTGAAGCAAGCAGCTTATAAATCAGTCGGTGTCTTTTCACCGCGGTCAATGAGTTGAAAGCGGTAGTAGCAATAACAATTTTAAAATGCGATTCTGAACCTTCCGGCACGTTATGTTGGTGACTTTCATTGACGATTTCCATGAAAGCAGGCTGAAAATGATCGGTGAGTTTGTGCTGTAGTCTGTTCTGAATTTTCATTTACGATTCTGTTTCCGCTATCCATTTTTCAAGTGCTTCAATGATTGACTTTGCTTGTTCTGTACTTGAAATGTTAAATTTTGATTGTTGTTTGTACTCTCCATGACGTTTGCGATAGCGCCGGATTGTATATTTGTCTTTGCTATATTCTTCTTTGCGCCCGTCCCAGTCTTGGTATTTAAAAATAATAGTTGACCAAGCGCCTTTGGTTAAGACGATTTTATCGAGTTCCTTTACGGTTTCTTTACCATCTTCGGAGTAAGCGATGGTGATCTCATCAATAGTTTCAGCCATTTTTCTCTTTATATCTGTGTGTGGTATGCAATAATCAGGGTGATTGTATTTATTTTACCATTTTTACCATAATTTCGACCTTTTTTCTATTAAAATAGAGCGTGAATTTGAGTTTTTGGGGTCGTTTTTCATAGGTCTATGTCAGTGTGTGAGCCAGATAATAAATTTGAAGAAAAAAGTAAATCTCAGCGTAAGAGAGAAGTGGAAGCCTTGCAAAATATCGGGGAAAAGCTTGTTAATTTAAGATGTGCTCAGCTCAACAAGCTGGCATTGCCAGAAAGACTTCGTCAGGCTGTAGACAGAGCTCAGCAGATACGTTCCAGAAGTGCGTTGCGCCGTCAGCGTCAATATATAGGTCGGTTAATGCGCGAAGAAGGGGAAGAGGTTGAGCTGAGGTTGGAGAAGCTATTACGCCCCCATGTCGAAGAAACAGCGTATTTACATAAATTAGAGCGTTGGCGAGATCGTTTGATTGATGAAGGGGAGGGCGCGATTGACGATTTAATAGCTGAGCATCCGTCAGCAGAGAGGCAAGTCGTTAGGCAATATGTGCGTAGCGCCAAAAAGCAACAGGAAGAATCTTTGTCTCAAAAGGCGGTGCGTAATTTATTTAAATATCTCAAAACGCTTATTTCTACATAAAAAGTCATTATTTGTTTTACCTGGAGATATCTATCGTCTATACTCCCTATGATGCCAGTTTGGTCATGTTTGTCGTAATATCGTCACGGAGTAGTTTGTATGAAAATATCTTCTCGTTCTCGTCATGCAGTCACTGTAATGCTTGAGTTGGCATTGCAAGAGCGTGAAACAGAGACGCCGGTTATAGATTTGGCGCGAAAATATGGAATATCCCAGTCTTCAATGGAGCAATTGTTTGCGAAGTTACGGCATTGTGGTTTAGTTACCGGGCGTCGTGGCCGCAGAGGAGGCTATAAGCTTGCTGAGTCAGCAACAAAAATTTCGTTGGCTGATATCATTGGCGCAGTAGATTCTACACGCGAGCAAATGGATCAGCAGTCAGGCGCACCTGCCGAGGTGGTGTGGAAGAAATTGAGTGACCGCTTGTATCTGTATCTGGAAGAGATGACTTTGGCGGAATTAATGGAGTCTGCTCAGCTAGATAAAACGACATCCATAGAGAGCCCGATTATTGCCGATGGCATGGATCCCGCTTTAGGCATACAAGCGACTGAAAGTAGCCTGCCTCTTAACCATAGTTAAGCACTTCGGTGACGAAAAATGGGCATTGATGGTGGGCAAAGTTTGATAAGATATATTCAGTTCATGGAAGGGTGAAGGATAGCGGGGCTGTGCAAGGATGCACACAGGGATGATCTGCGGGTCACTCTAATAAAAAAGGCTACAGCAGTCCGGCTTGTAGTTTTTATATATACCCATAGTGTTATGAATTTAGGCGTTTTCACGTACCTTTACACTTCATTTTCAGTTTTTTCTCGGCTCTTACATTGCTCTATTTCTTGCTTCCGTGTAGTCGTCAATCGGAAAAACTCAATCCGAGGCCCAGCTCCACCCCACGCGCTAATACCTCAATCTCAAATGCCACGGATATATAGCAATCATTCGTAACGCTGACCAGCATGTTCCAACCAGCCCCCTGGGCGACGGTCACGAGGATCATGGTGGGTCCAATGAACGACCCCTCCTTCATTAGTCCATTCATATTCGCCGCGAAAGCGAATCGTATCCTGTTTTTTGAGCTTGGCGACCCGGGGGGCGAGGTCAATGTTATGAGCAATCAATATGGTTTTTCCGGAGGCGAGTTTGACTATAAAGCGCTGGTGTTTTGATCCCTTCAAATCGTCACTGAGTACTTTTATGACGCGTCCTTGATCTTCAACGATAACATCGCTTTTTCGGTTTTGGATGGCTTGTTCAAGTACGCCAAGGGTTCTTTTCTCCCCTGTAGTTTGTGCGGTGCTGCGAGATTGATCTCTATTTCCGGGTTGTTGATCATCATCTAATTGTAACCACAGTGAGCCGATGATGATGGCAAGTAATACGAGGATTTGACTGAATTTATTTTTAGCTACTTTCATGCGAGTATAGATTGAATTATGAGGTCAGTATTTTATGGTGAGCGTCGTACCGTGATAGATTCAGGGTACGACGCACTATGCACTATGGAACGATTACTTTTTATTATGCCTCCTTAGGCGTTTCATTCATCGCCGGTTCAAGTGGTGGCTCTTCTTCCTCTGTGGTCGAACCTGATGAGGGAGGGGGCTGTTTTTCGCCGGGTTGTTTATATTCAACAGGAGGTCGAGGTGGCTTGCCTGCCATGATGTCATTGACCTGGTCTTTATCTAATGTTTCATATTCCATGAGCGCATCGGCCATGGCATGAAGGATGTCGATACGATCATTTAATATTATCTCAGATTGTTCATAGTTTCTTTCAATAAGCGATTTGATTTCGTTATCAATGGTTTCGGCAGTGCTATTTGCTATGGCGGACTCGGTTTGGTTTTGTCCTAAAAAACCTTGGTTTTCATCCTCAAGAAAGGCGCGTGGGCCGATGACTGAGGACAACCCCCATTTTTTCACCATATTCGTTGCCAGTTCTGTAGCCCGTTGAATATCATTGCTGGCACCTGTGGTGACCGCATCAGCACCAAAGATGATTTCTTCAGCGATACGACCGCCAAACAGACTGGCAAGCTGGCTTTCTAAGCGTCGTTTGCTGTAGCTGTGACGGTCTTCTTCTGGCAGGTACATGGTGACCCCTAATGCCCGCCCTCTTGGGATGATGCTTACTTTGTGTACGGGGTCATGTTCGGGTACGGTTAAACCAACAATGGTATGTCCCGCTTCATGATATGCCGTGAGTTTTTTCTCCGATTCGCTCATCACCATAGAGCGGCGCTCTGCACCCATCATAATTTTGTCTTTGGCGTGTTCAAAATCTTTATTGGTGACGGTATCACGTCGTTCACGGGCGGCAAATAATGCCGCTTCATTGACGAGATTGGCCAGGTCTGCACCCGAAAATCCAGGAGTGCCTCTTGCTATAGTGGACGCATCGACATCGTCGCACGAAGGGATTTTGCGCATGTGGACTTTGAGAATTTGGGCTCGACCCCGAACGTCAGGTAGGGGGACGGTGACTTGGCGGTCAAAGCGTCCAGGTCTAAGCAAAGCATTGTCAAGGACATCAGGTCGGTTGGTTGCAGCAATAACGATGATACCCTCAGTTCCTTCAAAGCCATCCATCTCTACCAGCAATTGATTGAGCGTTTGTTCGCGTTCGTCGTTGCCACCGCCAATGCCGGCGCCTCGTTTACGTCCAACCGCGTCGATTTCATCGATGAATATAATGCAGGGTGCCGCTTTTTTGGCTTCTGCAAAAAGATCTCGTACTCGTGATGCGCCCACGCCGACAAACATTTCAACGAAGTCGGAGCCAGAAATGGAGAAAAAAGGAACTTCTGCTTCGCCCGCAATGGCTTTGGCGAGCAAGGTTTTACCCGTTCCTGGTGCGCCAACCATTAAGATGCCACGTGGAATTTGCCCCCCTACTTTTCTAAAGCGCTCACCATCGCGAAGGAAGTCGACAATTTCACCCACTTCTTCTTTGGCTTCTTCAACCCCGGCGACATCGGTGAATTTAATATTGACTTGTCCTGCGCTAAACGTTTTTGCGTTGGTTTTGCCAAAACGAAACGCCCCCCCATTCTGTCCGCCGCCTTGTGAACGTTTCAGAAAATAGACCCACAATGCAATAATAATGATGAAGGGGAGCCAGGAAATGATTAAACTGCTAAAAAAAGATTGTTTTTCTTTCGGTGCTGCTTTGATTATGACACCGTTGCTGATCAAATCTCCGATCAAGCCATTATCATTGGGTGTATGGGCTTTAAAAGGGGTTCGTTCTGCATCCAAGCCATAGATAACGCCGTCATCAATCATAACTTCGACTATATTTTTTTCGTTTATTTTCTTTAAAAACTCTGAATAAGGGATGGTATAGCGACTTTCCTCAATGTCAGCGGTCGAGCTGAGAAGAAAAAAAACAGATAAAGTTGCGAATGCCATTGTCAAAATAATGGCAGGTGCGCCAAAGTTTTTCATAGCTTACTCCTTGTTATGCTAAGGTGATATTCTTCGACAGAAATCACCATAAGTGCGATGAACTCAATACGCACTCTATTTTTGGACAGTTTTTCGAACCAACTTTGTCCGTCGATGAGGAAGTAGAACGTGGTAAATCAGAATAAAGACGATGCACTATAAAGAGCGGTCTAAGTTGTGAGAGATAAGAGGAGGCCTGGTCTTTAGCAAACGCCAAGCCCATTGTACTCCTAGAACAATATAAATCCTTCTTATGGTCAATGCAATGCATGGACAATTACTCCTCAGAATGCTTGCCAGCGTTAAAATGACCTAGTTAGGTGTCATTTTAACGCTGGCAAGCTAGCTGATGCAAATAATAGGCCTGTATACTCTATCTGGGTCAGGAGGCTGCCCGAGAATAGAAACCGTAGCGAGAACTTCGATACCTTCTAGGTGTTAAGGTTCCCCCTGCCTTAGTTTTTTAATGCTTATGGAGTCTACGTATTCTCTATAGATCTGTTCGTCGATGAGGTAACGGGGCAGCATATTTTATTTTGTGGTGCAAAACTTAAAATAGCTGAGTCGTTATGCTTTAGATTTAATGGTGTACTGCGCGTTTCATTTCATCTTCTGATTCAGGTAATACAATATTAAGTTCCAAAATTTCACAATCGCCATCATTATCCAAGTTAACCTGGATGTCACTCATATCAATTTCTATATAACGACTGATCACGGCCAGTAAGTCCCTTTTCATTGCGGGAAGATAATCGGGGCCATCTCGGTCGGTATGCTCCCGCGCCAAGATAATTTGTAGTCGATCTTTGGCAACCGTAGCGGTTTTCTTTTGTCTGCGCAGTAAATAATCAAGTATTGACATAGTTTAGGTTCCAAATAAGCGGCTGAAAAATCCTTTTTTTTCCTCCGAAACAAAGCGCATGGGCTTGTCATCGCCGAGGAATCGGTCTACAACATCACGGTAAGCCTTGCCGCTGTCACTTTTTTCGTCGCGAATAACGGGAACACCTGAATTGGATGCTTGAAGTACAGATTCTGACTCTGGGATCACCCCCAATAATGGAATGCCCAGTAGCTCTTGTATATCTTCAATAGCCAGCATTTCTCCCTGGTTGGCGCGTCTTGCACTGTAGCGTGTAATGAGAAGATGCTCGCGTATGGGTTCTTCATCTCCTTGTTCTGCACGTTGGGATTTTGCAGCTAGAATACCTAGAACCCGGTCTGAATCTCTGACCGATGAAACTTCAGGATTAGTGACAACAATCGCTTCGTCGGCAAAATATAAAGCCATGACTGCGCCGCGTTCAATTCCCGCTGGCGAGTCACATATAATATAGTCAAAATTCTTTCTGAGTTCGTCAAGAATCTGGCCCACGCCTTCTTGGGTGAGGGCTTCTTTATCTCGTGTTTGCGAGGCAGGCAGGATATAAAGGTTATTTTCATGTTTATCTCGGATTAACGCTTGTTTTAGAGAGGCTTCTCCATTTAAAACGTTGACAAAGTCATAAACTACGCGTCGTTCGCAGCCCATGACCAGATCCAAATTCCGCAGGCCGATATCAAAATCAATAACGACTGTTTTTTGTCCGCTTTGTGCGAGACCGGTTGCAATATTTGCGCTGGTGGTTGTTTTACCAACACCACCTTTACCAGAGGTGATTACAATTATTTTGGCCAAATGCTACTCTCCCTTGTCTAAACCAGTCGTTCGTGTATTACGTACGGATTAGGTTAGGTAAATGGTTGTTAAAATTAATTAAGCAGTTCTATCTGAAGCTGCCCATCAGTTAAGAAGACCTGCACAGTTTGCTGTTTTAATTCGCTTGGCATTTGATCTTCAAAAACACGGTAGTGGCCATCGACAGAGACGAGTTCCGCCTCCATGTTCTGACAGAAAATTCTTGCGTTTTTATCGCCTTTAACGCCGGCAAGCGCTCGCCCTCGTAGGGCGGCATAGATATGAATATTACCGTCAGCAACGACTTCGGCTCCAGCATTAACCGCAGCCAGTATGATCAAGTCTCCCCCTTGGGCGTAAATTTGTTGTCCAGAGCGTATAGGTTGGCGGACGACCTTAGTTGTTTTAGGTATCGAGCCATCATCAGTGGTCGCCATATCCGGTAGTTTGGGTTTGTTTGCTGGCGTAGTCTGTTTTTGTGTCATAGGTTTGCTGGCGACAGTTTGTTCGGTTTGCATGCCTGGCAAGTCTTTGATTGCGCCGCCTTTCATTAGTGCAAGCCCCGCTGCAATCGCAGCCTGTTGTTGCTTTGGATTTCCATGTCTCACGCCGACAGGGATTAATCTCAGATTGCGCATAAGTTGACTTAATTCTTTGAAATCTAAGTCAACATCTTGATTTTTCAAGTCTTCTATGTCGACAACTATGGGGGCATCTTCAAAAAATCGAGGGCCAGCGGCGAGCCGTTTTTTAAGTTCAGCTTCGATGCTGGGTATGTCTCCGCTATGAAGTCTGAGTACGGTCAGAGTGAACACCGACCCCTTTAACTCAATCGCAGTTTTGTTTTCCTGAGGAATCAGTGGCTCATGCGAGCTATTCCGATGGTTTATTGTTGACTCAGTTTTCATGCTAGCCAGTCAGTTTCCTTAATTTTTGTGTACGAGACGCGACTTTTATGACTCTTCGCAATTGTACGCAGTCGTCGCGGTCTACACAATCCCTATAAGCAAGCTTATATTATTGCTTAGTTGCGGGCGGGTCATCATTATTGGTAAGTAAACTGGCTAGTTTCCAATGGGTTGCCTTTTCCATTCTTAACGATAACTTGCCAGTCGCCTTTTTTATGGGGTTGTAAATATTTGCTGGAGTAAACGCGCCAGCGGTTACCGCGTACTTTAAATTCAATTTCTGCAACCACTTTATTGTCATATTGCCACTGATGCGTGATGGTTTGTCCCTTAAGTCCTCGTAACTCAGTGAAGTAATAGAGTTTTTTTAATTCTTGGGGTGCGGCGGTTAGCTGGCCAGTAATCTTGTCGATAGGTTCGCGCTTGCTTATGCCATTGGTAAATAGGGCTCTGGCGATATTGTTTTCATTATTTGCGAGTGTGTTGCTTGTCATGGCGGTTTTAACTGGGGAATGGGTAGCGATTTTAACTTGAGGTGTAGGTTGCTCTAAGGATTTAACGGGTTCAGAAGTCGAAGCTATTTTTGGGTTTATTGATACAGCAACGGTAGGGGGCGGTATTTTGGTATTGATTTTTTGAGTCACTGTCTCTGATGTCGGGGTGAGATCCTGGTTGATTGTGCTTGCTGAGGTGCTCAACAGGGGCGTTGTAGTTGGTGCGGAGGTTGTTGGAGCAAAAAATAGCCAAGACATTATGGCAATTATGCTGAAGGTGAGAAATACTGCTAATTTGACAGGTTGCCCCAATTTTGAATCGGGTAAGGGGTTGGTATGGTCTATCTCTTGGGTTGTCGCAAGGCGGGGTTTATGTGCTGAGCCATTTCCTGAGCCTAAGCTGATTTTAATCTTAAGCGTTTTAGCTGACATCTCTGAACATTGCCCCTGAATTCAATTTGCTTAGGAGAGAGTACGAAGTGGCCTTGCATCATTCTTTGTTGATCTTCTAGAAAATTGTAGGCGTTGTTAGCGATAAGTCAAATTGAAAAGTACAGGATCGCCAGATTCCAGGCTATATTTTTTGGAAGACCAATGATGCGTTGGTACCACCAAAGCCAAAGCTGTTTGACATGGTGCAATTAAGTTGCACGTTGTCGCTGCGTTTGGTTGCAATGTTCATGTTTTCTGCGGCAGGATCGAGGTCATGAATATTGGCTGAGGCGCTAATGAAGCTATGTTCCATCATGAGTAGCGAATATATGGCCTCGGCGACGCCGGCGGCACCTAATGCATGTCCGGTTAGAGATTTGGTAGAGCTGATTACCGGGGCGGTCTCGCCAAATACAGATTGAATGGCTTCCAGTTCCTTTAAATCGCCAACAGGGGTGCTGGTGCCATGGGCGTTGACATAGTCAATGGGTGTTTTGACGGAGCTAAGTGCTTGTTTCATGCAGCGTTCGGCACCTTCTCCTGAGGGTTGAACCATATCGTGGCCGTCGGATGTAGCACCATAGCCGACGAGTTCAGCATAGATTTTTGCGCCTCGTGCTTGAGCATGCTCCAGTTCTTCCAGTACAAGAACCCCACCGCCACCCGAAATGACAAAACCGTCGCGGTTCGCGTCATAGGGTCGAGAGGCGAGCAGAGGCGTGTCGTTGTATTTGGAGGATAACGCACCCATGGCGTCAAATAGCAATGTCATCGTCCAGTGGACTTCTTCACCTCCGCCAGCAAAGACGATATCTTGTTTGCCCATTTGAATAAGCTCGCTACCATGACCAATGCAATGTGCGCTGGTAGAGCAGGCTGAGCTGATAGAATAGTTGACGCCTTTTATACCAAAAGGAGTGGCAAGGCAGGCCGAATTGGTGCTTGACATGGTACGTGTGACCATGTACGGGCCTACTCGCCGTAAACCTTTCTTGCGTAATGTGTCAGTTGAGAGTAGTAGATTTGCAGTTGAAGGCCCACCTGACCCCATAACCAGCCCGGAGCGAGGGTTAGACACCAAGTTTTTTTCCAGTTTCGCATCAGCAATGGCTTGCTCCATGGCGATGTAGTTGAAGGCGGCACCTTCACCCATAAAGCGCCGTATTTTTCTGTCAATATGGTCTTCTGGGTTGAGTTTGATGTTTCCGTGAACGGCGGTACGAAATCCCAGTTCACGGTACTCTTCGTTAAAGGAAATGCCTGATCGACCTTCTTTTAACGAAGCGAGAACTTCATTCTTATTATTGCCTATGCTCGAAACAATGCCCAAGCCTGTGATCACTACTCTGCGCAAAGGGTTGCTCCTTAAAAACCTTCTGTAGATGTAAATAAGCCTACCCGTAGATCGTTAGCGGCGTAGACTTCTTTCCCGTCAACTTCCATGGTGGCGTCAGCGATGCCCATAACCAGTCTTCGTAATATAACTCGCTTCATGTTTATTTTATAGGTTACCATGGTTTTATCTGGTGTAACGGTTCCGGTAAATTTCACCTCTCCTACCCCTAAGGCTCGGCCTCGGCCTGGGCCACCTGACCAGCCTAAAAAAAAGCCGATAAGTTGCCACATGGCGTCCAGACCCAAACAGCCGGGCATGACTGGATCACCTTCAAAATGGCAATTGAAAAACCACAGGTCAGGGTTGATGTCGAGTTCCGCTACAATTTCACCTTTATCATATTTGCCTCCAGAATCACTAATGTGTGCAATGCGGTCAATCATCAGCATAGGGGGGAGTGGTAGCTGCGCATTTCCTGCGCCAAAAAGTTGACTGTGCCCGCACTCTATAAGTCCCTCTCGGGAGTAGTGATTTCTTTTTTCAAATTCCATATGTAGTTATGCTCTTGAAATGAAGGTTCGGCGCTTGTCTTGTGAATTGTTATTATCATTTTTATGTTCATAGGTTGGCCTGTGTCAACCTAGATTGCGTGTAGTTTACTACATTAATGGTCATCGTAAAAATTAGTTTTTGACGCTCAAGGGTTTCCAGTAGCGATGGCAATAAGGTGAGAGGAAGAGGCGTCGTGTCTATGTCATGGGTGAACAAAGCTTCCGGATTTTCGGAATGATTTCTGCATTTTCGTAGTTACTTTGGAGAGTGGGAAGTCAGATTGTAATTTTAGAAAGGGTTACGGTTATCGTCAGGAGCGACCCGATAAAATCGCTCCTGAAGCTTATCTAAATTGAGGGGGAAAGATTAAGATTCTGCTCTTGAACGCTGAAACCTTTTAGATGAGGTGTTGCCATAAGGGCGTGCAGTCGAATTGCGTGGATTAGAAAAGCGCCGTCCGTTTTTGCTGAAGTTGTTGTTCCGTTTTTTAGCAAACCCATTTGTTTTCGGTATGGGTTTGCTCGGTTCTAGACCTTCAATGGTTTTTCTTTCCAGTTTGCTGCCTGTTAAGCGTTCGATACGACTTAGTTTGATCCAGTCTTCGGGTCCAATCAGGGACATAGCGACGCCGGTGGCGCCGCCTCGTCCTGTTCTGCCTATGCGGTGGATATAATCTTCGGCCGCCATGGGTAAATCAAAGTTAATGACGTGGCTGATTCCTTTAATGTCAAGCCCTCGTGCCGCAACGTCAGTGGCCACTAACAGTTGTATTTTTTTTCGTCGTAGTTGCTCGACAGTACGATTGCGATTGCCTTGTTTCATATCTCCGTGCAGAGCGGCACAGCGATGTCCTTGGTTCGCCAAACTTAAGGCCAGTCGATCGGCGCTTTTTTTAGTTGCCGTAAAGATAATAGCTTGAGTGAGTTGGGGGTCTTCAAGTAGATGGGTGAGCAGGGCGCGTTTGTGTTGTATGTCATCAGCCTGGTGGATATGCTGCATAATTGATGAGTGATTGTCTTTGACGCTTGCTACAGCAACGCGTACGGGGTTGTTAAGTATCTTTTTAGCTATTTTTTCAATGGCACCTTCCAGTGTTGCGGAAAACAATAAAGTTTGTTTGTCTTTTGGTGCTTCGGCAGCAATGCGTTCAACATCATTGATAAAGCCCATATCTAACATTCTGTCTGCTTCATCAAGAATGAAGAGTTCGAGGCGGGAAAAATCAACCCGACCTTGGTTCATGTGATCAATAAGTCGTCCAGGTGTGGCAACCAGGATGTCTGACGGGCGCGCAAGTATGCGCTCTTGAGGGGCGTAGGGTACCCCGCCTACGATCGTTGCAAAATTTATTCGTGTAAACCGTCCAATTTGCCGGGTCGCTTGTGTCACTTGTTTGGCAAGTTCGCGAGTGGGCGTTAAAATAATGGCGCGTGGACCTCGGCCGCTTTTTGTTGACGGGGTGAGCAATCGTTGTATTGCCGGGAGTGCGAAAGCGGCGGTTTTACCTGTTCCGGTTTGCGCTGATGCCATAATATCACGTCCCTCTAAACTGGGAGGGATGGTTTGTTTTTGTACCTCTGTGGGTGTCTCGAAGTTGCTGGCTGTGAGTGCTTCAAGTATTTTTGGATGTAAATCAAAGCTGGAAAAAGACAAAATTATTCTCCTGTGACCGCCACGTTTGAATGGCCGTATTGTAATGAATATCTGACTTGTTACTGTTTGGAGGCTGGTCGTTGGCGGGAGAGGGTGCGCTTGACTTACTACTGTAATGTAAATTAGGCGTCTGGATCCGCGTGGTGCGCGAGCTAACAGTACTGTAAAATATTTTTTTATTTATGGTATATATGCCGGTCGACTCAGGCTTGGTTCAAGCTGGATCAGAATCTCAGGTTTGTGCCGATTTTTCGATGGGCATACGTTGTGTGCGACTTCTGGTGATTGAGATCCAATAAATTATTGATTCTCAGTCTTAGTCGGAAGTGTGGGATTATACGGATTTTTTTAAATAAATCCAGCCTTAGAGCGGAAATGTTTAATGTTATTATGATATGGTTCCGTTTTAAATGCGCGTTAGAGCTGGGTACGTGTATTTTTTAAGACGTTTAACTACAGATTTAACTTAGAAGTAAGGGGTTTTGGGTCATGGTAGAAATAATTCCGAATTGGCATCCGCTTTTTGTACATTTCACTGTGGCATTACTCTCGATTTCCGTTGTGTTGTTTACCTTGACAAAGTTGGTGACAGATTGGCGATTGGAAGATCAATGGCTGGCAACAGCTTATTGGAATTTGTGGATTGGTGTTGCCATTTCGGTGGTGACTGTCATTGCCGGGTTTATTGCTTTTAATTCTGTCGGACATGATACACCGTCACATGTTGCCATGTTGGATCATCGTCTCTGGGCTTTATTGACGTTTGCTTTATTTTTTGTGATGGCTATCTGGGCAGTGATTCAATATCGCAGTGAAAAAAACCCCACGACCCTTTTTATTTGTATTCTATTGGTTGGTTTGTTTATGTTGTCCAGTACGGCTTGGCGCGGTGGTGAATTAGTTTACCGTCATGGCTTGGGTGTGATGTCTCTTCCAGATAAAGATGATCATGGCCATGCGGAGGGTGCCCAGGAGCATGAGCACGGTAATGATAGTGAGCAGCCGGAGGAGGAAGGCCATAGTGATGGCCGTCATGGGGAAGAGATGCAAGAAAAGGGAGGCCATGGAAAAACGCCTGGTGAGGCACTTGAATCCCCATTAATAAACAGCAGAGAAAAGCGGTAAGGAAAATGGTAGACTGTTGGACTTGTCTAAACGTTTTGGATTGGGGAGCATTTCATGGGGTTGGTTGCCAATCGTAAATCTGCGATGACTTTGCACTCAGGATCTTTGGATCCGATGAGTCATCGTGTACGTATTGTTCTGGCTGAAAAAAATGTTTCGGTAAAGATTATAGATATTGCTCCTGATGAAAATTTATCAGAGGATTTGTTAGCGCTCAATCCGTACAATTCGGTTCCCACCCTGGTGGATCGGGATTTAGCGTTATACACCCCCCATATTATAATAGAATACCTTGATGAGCGTTATCCACATCCTCCTTTGATGCCAATTGATCCCGTGTTGCGCGCTCAGTCACGTACTTTTCTGTATCGTATAGAAAGGGATTGGTATAGTTTGCTGGATGATCTTCAGAGTAAAAAGATACCCGTGGCGGAGAATGCCAGAAAAATATTGAGCGATAGTTTAACGGCAGTGGCACCTATTTTTTTGCAAAAACCTTTTTTTATGAGTGATGAGTTTAGTTTGATTGATTGCCATGTTGCTCCCATTTTGTGGCGGCTTAAGTCTTATGGTATTGATTTACCCCCTCAAGCCAAACCCTTGATGGATTATGCGGATAAACTCTTTGTTCGTGAAGGTTTTCAAAATAGTTTAACGGTTGCAGAACGAGACTTGGGCAATTGATGACTTCTAGCCGACCTTATCTGATAAGAGCGATTCATGAATGGATTGTGGATAACGAATATACACCCTATGTTTTGGTTAATGCCATAGAAGATGGGGTGGTTGTTCCGCAGCAGCATGTTGAAAATGATAAAATCATATTAAACTTGAGCCCCAAAGCAATACAATGCTTACATTTGGGTAATGACCTGATAGAATTTGAGGCGCGGTTTAGCGGTACGGCAATGATTGTTAGTGTGCCTCCTGTAGCGGTTATGGCTATTTATGCACGAGAAAATGGCCAAGGTATGATTTTTGAGAAGGAAGAACCGGATAGCAGCCCATCTTCAGAGCCAGGAAAATCAAAACGATCTAAACCTAAACCGCGACCTAATTTAAGAGTTGTAAAATAAATAAATCAGGGTGTGCTCATCCCTGTACGGAAGTTATAACCCCAAAAAAACCAGTTAACCAGCATTTCTCACAGGGACGCGCGAAGATCGCGCAGGATATTGTGAGCGAGAGGAATAACAGTGTCTATTTCCGAGCGAACAAGATTCATTGTGGAAACAATAAACTAGAGAGATCGTGTGGATCCTGAGAGAAATGCGGGTTAACCCTGCTGAGAGGGTTGATCTAGGATAAAGTCACTCCACTTTAAATCAGGGATGCTCACCTAAAAAAATCGAATGTCTACAAAAACAAAATGGCAGAAACTAAAACGGTAGTTTCTATTATTTCCAGCAAGGCACCCGCGACATCGCCACTCATTCCTCCGAGGCGGCGCATTGCCATGTTGCGTAACAAGGCGAAAACAAACAGCGCCACTAAAATCAACCACAGGCTATTATTTCCGGCTAAAAAAAGTGTGCCTGTGGCTACGATAATCATAACGCAGATCAGAGCGCGGCGTGGCAAATGGGTGGCAAGAGCCCAGCCCAACCCTTGCTTTCGAACATAAGGTGTTGTCATGAACAATAAGGGCAGCGCCGTTCTGCTCAGTAGAGGCGCAAATAACAAGACCAGTATCTGGTCTGCTTCTATGATCGCCTGGAGTGCGGCGAATTTCACCAGTAACAATAAAACAATAGAGACAACCCCGGCAGCGCCACAGCGAGGGTCTTTCATAATGGCGAGTGTTTTTTCGCGGTCGCCTAACCCCCCTACCCAAGCATCAGCGCTGTCTGCCAGGCCATCCAGGTGCAAACCGCCAGTGAGCGCAACCCAGAAGGTCAGCACGATAGCCGCACTGAGTAGTGTGGGCGCACCATTTAAGATGAAAGTGAGTACGATAAGCAGTGCACCAATCAGCAACCCCACCAGTGGATAATAGACCAGGGATCGGCCTATGTCTTTCTCGTTTAAATCAAAATTCAGGCGCACAGGCAGTTGCGTTAGAAATTGAATCGCGATAAGCAACGGTCGAATCATGCGTGCTTCTTCAGTCGGGCGGAACCATCCGGTTTTTGAGCAAGTTCGACATGAATACGCTGTAGTGCCGCATGTTTAACCTCAAATTCCAAAAGTTTTTTAATGGGATGTTGCTGGAGATGACAGAGCAATACCCGAATCACGCCGCCGTGCGTGATCAGCAAAACGTTTTGATTTGCATGGCGGCTCACAATATCCCGCCAAGAGAGCAGCACTCGTGTTGAAAAATGTGTCAATGATTCTGCATCTGGAGGCGTATACTTTTCAGGGTCAGCCCAGAACTGTTGCAGCGCACCGGCATTTGTTTCCATCAACTCCTCGGTCGAGCGTCCCTCCCAGGCACCAAAATGCATTTCTTTCAAACGTTCGTCGAAAGTCAGCGGTATAGCGTGACGCTGCCCCAACGCCTGTGCAAAATCCGCGCAACGCTGTAAAGGGGAAGAAATAATATGATCCCAACAAAAGGTTTCTTTTTCTACCGCAGTCCAGAGCTGTGTCCAGCCAAGTCCAGTGAGTGGGTCATCCGTACTGCCACGGAAACAGGTTCCTCCCACGGTGTCACCATGGCGCAGCAAATCAATTGTCGTATTCATTGCCATTTTATAACTTTTCAGATATTTCAGCTTCAGAGAACGTTGCCATGTCATTGTGTAATGCACAAGCCAGGCGGAGTAACGGTACAGCAACGGCAGCACCACTGCCTTCCCCCAGGCGCATTCCTAGGTCAAGTAACGGCTCGGCATGCAATGCGTGTAAAATGTGTTGATGACCCGGTTCGGCAGAAGAATGAGAATAGAGCAACCAATCGGCTACACCGACACACTGTTGGCTGGCGACCAACGCCGCTGCACCAGCGATGAATCCGTCCACGAGTACCGGTACGCCCATTTGCGCGCACGGCCAGCGCGGCAATTTCAAAACCACCGAAGTAACGTAATGCCGTAACGGGCGAGTCTATTTGCCTTTTATGTAATTTAAGTGCCGAGTTAATCACGTTAATTTTATGTAATACACCATCTGAACTCAACCCGGTTCCCGGGCCTGCTAACGTTTCAACGGAAGTTTCCGTCAATATTGCGGCCAGCGCCGTTGCGGCGGAAGTATTGCCTATCCCCATTTCGCCGCCAATAAATAGATCCACCCCTTGGGTCACCGCACGTTCAGCACTTTGCCGTCCCACATTCATGGCCTGCGCCAATTGATGCTCACTCATGGCCGCTTCTTTGGCAAAATTAGCCGTTCCAGGCCCCAATTGTTGATTACTAACATTAGGTAAAGTGCCAGGATCAACGACCGTTCCGAGGTCGAGGTTCACCACTTCCAGCTTTGCGTTGAGTTCTCGTGCCAGGACGTTGATCGCCGCACCACCATGGGCAAAGTTACGAAGCATTTCAGCGGTTACCGCCTGGGGGAATGCTGAGACACCTTCCACAGCAATACCATGATCGCCAGCAAAAATAACAATACGAACTTGATCCAGTCCAGGTCGTTCTTTGCCTTGCATCGCTGCTAATTGTACCGCTATCGATTCCAAACGCCCCAAAGCACCTGGTGGTTTAGTCAAGATAGCCTGGCGTACTTCTGCGGCAGCACGGGCTTCAGTGTTGAGCTGGGCGCTGGGTACTTTTAACCATTCGGACTTGTCCATTCTTACTTTTCCTTCGTTGTTAACGACTCAACACTTTCGTTTTTTAAAATGTGGGGGAGACCCGCGATGCATAATATAACTTGCTCACATTGCTGAGCAACGGCCTGATGCAATAAGCCCGCTTCATCACAAAACCGACGTGTCAGCTCGCCCAGTGGCACAATGCCCATGCTGGTTTCGTTACTCACGAAAATGATACGTCCTGGCAAGGTCGGCAGGGTTTCCAGGAATGCATTTAATTCTTTTTCAAACTGTGTTTGATTTTCGACGCAAAGTAGATTGGTTAGCCATGAGGTCAAGCAGTCGACCAGCAGGCAACGTTCTGTAGACGCATATTGTTTCAAGCATGTGGCCAAGGCATAAGGCGCTTCCGCCACTGCCCAGCTTTCTGGTCGGCGCTGACGATGCAGGGCGATGCGGTGTTGCATTGCTTCGTCACTGGGCAAGGCGGTTGCGATATAGGTTACGGTCAAAGCACTCTCCACTGCAGCCTGTTCGGCCAAGTGACTCTTGCCCGAGCGTACGCCACCTAAAATGAGTTGCTTCATTTATATGAAACTTTTTGTTCGGCCGATAACCCGAGCAAGGCGGCCAACTGTTGCCTATCAATATGTTTTTCAAAAACATCAGCCAATCGGTTGATATCTGACTCACGACGGACAAAATAATCAATGGTCTCAGGCTGGTTCAATCCAGCCCAGCGCAGCAAGGCATCACAAGCCGTTTTCGATTCAAACAGGCCATGTAGATAAGTACCGACAATCTGGCCATCTGCTGAGATCACCCCCTCATCTCTTCCGGCTATTTGTAACAAGGGCCGTGACAATGCAGCGCCTTTTGTCACGCCAACATGAATTTCATAACCACTTACCTCCGCATTTTCAAAAAACAAGCGACCTTGTACATTGCAAAGTTGTTTTTCTCTTGTCAGAGTGGTCTTCATCGGCAATAATCCAAGCCCCGGGCTGGACCCCGACTGACTTTCAATACCTTCCGGATCAGAAATCATTTCTCCCAGCATCTGATAACCGCCGCATAGACCCATCAATTTTCCATGATAACGGAGATGACGTTGGATCACTTTTTCCCAGCCCTGCTCACGTAACCAGGCCAGGTCATGACGCACATTTTTGCTGCCCGGCAAAATAATTAAATCAGCATCAGGAATCATTTCACCCGCACCAATAAAATGAAGTTGGACTTGATCATGCAGTTTGAGTGGGTCTAGATCAGTGTGATTGCTCAATCGGGGTAAGCGAGGTACGATTACGCGCAAGCCATCGCTCTGACTTCCTGTATGAGTATTTAAATTAAGGCTGTCTTCCGCCTCTAGGTGTAAATCATGTAGATAAGGTAAAACACCGATGACGGGTTTATTCACTCTCTGTTGTAACCAGTCGATGCCGGGGTGGAGTAGCGCAGCATCACCCCGAAAACGGTTAATGAGCAAGCCCACTACTCGTGTTTGTTCAGATTTTGATAACAGCTCCAGGGTGCCCACGAGATGAGCAAAAACACCACCGCGTTCAATATCAGCGATTAATAGTACGGGGCAATTTACGGCTTCAGCAAAACCCATATTAGCGATATCGTTATCACGCAAATTGATCTCTGCCGGGCTGCCCGCGCCTTCAACCAGCAATACGTCGTACTGTTGTTGCAAACGTTGGTATGATTCAAGCACCGCCGTCATCGCGATGGGTTTGAATGCGTGATAAGAATGTGCATCCATTTCATTTATAGCACGGCCATGAATAATAATTTGTGATCCTGAGTCACTATTCGGTTTGAGCAAAACAGGATTCATATCCGTATGGGGTTTTAAACCACAAGCCTGGGCTTGCACCGCCTGAGCGCGGCCAATTTCGCCTCCATCGACCGTAACGGCACTGTTAAGCGCCATATTTTGTGGTTTGAACGGAGCGACTCTGATTCCCTGGCGATGCAAGAGTCGACACAGACCGGTTACCAGTGTGCTCTTGCCCGAATCAGACGTCGCGCCTTGTATCATTAAAGTTTGTGTCTTCACGCTGATTGTTCCAACACTGGCGAGAGGCTCAAATCGGCCAATGCCTGTTGTAATCGTTGCCATTCCAACTCAGTGCCAGGCAGTCCAAAACGTAAGCTGGATGGATATGGGTTGTTAAACAGTCGTGTCAAAATACCTTGTTGCGCTAAATAGGTATGAATCACTTGAGCTTGCGGTGTCACTATAAATTGAAATAATGCGCTGCCGCCATCGGGTGAAAGACCGTAGTCTGTTAACTGTTGGCTCAAGCGTATTGCGTTCGATTTAAGCTGTTGTCGCATGACCATTTGCCAGTCCTGGTCGCACAATGCCTGGGTCGCAATCCAGCGTGAAGGGCCGCTGATCGTCCATGGGCCAAGGGCTTCGGCAAGTTTTTTTAAGAAATATTTTTCCGCTAATACAAATCCTACTCGCGCGCCTGCCAAACCAAAAAATTTACCCAGTGATCGCAAGACAATCAAGCCTTTTCGATGGGCATAAGGTGCCAGACTGTTATTGGGCGTCGCATCCATAAAGGCTTCGTCCACCAACAAACAGCCTCCACGCGCCACAAGTCGTTCATGCCAGTGCAACAGTGTTTCCGGAGAGAAACAAAGACCGGTGGGATTGTTGGGATTGACCACCACCACGGTGTTATGGCTATCAATGGCAGACTCTAATTGATATTCGTCGATAAGATCAACCTGATGACCGGCACGACGCCAAGCATGAGCATGTTCATTGTAACTGGGCGTCAACACTGCGACTCGGCTTTTTTGGTATACGTTTGGCAATATTTGAATGGCGGCTTGAGAGCCGGCAACAGGAAGTAAATCGGTGACACCATAATAAGCACAGGCGGCTTCACGCAAACCATCTTCATTTTCAGGCAAACGCGACCAGCTCGTGATCGGCGCAGTTGCCCCCTGCCAGTTGTCAGGATTGATACCCGTAGACAGATCCAGCCACTCATCAAGTGAAATATTATAACGCGCTGCGGCCATTCGTAATTTGCCGCCATGTTCAAGCAAGAAACCCTCCTCCTTCTTAATTCTATACGCATTGTTAATATTGCAAATACTATGCAGGTTTTCAGCGAGGATAATACCCACTTTGTTATTCAAGGCCGTTTCAATAAGCAAATTATCCAGTTTATCCAAGACTTAACGCCGCACCTGGAACCTCGATTTTTTTGCAACAAGCGGCTTGTTTTAACTACATAGGGTATACTTGAGTTTGTTAAATAAAAGCTCAATATTATGACACAGTTTTCAGTTAACCAACTCAATGTGGCATACACACAGCTCAAACAATGCCCCTATTTGGGTCACTTGGTTAAGCAACATGGCAAGTGTAAACTTGACCCCTTAGTACGAGATCCCTTTGAAGAGTCTGTAATTTCTCAAAAGCAAGCTTTACATTAAAGCGATTTGTTTAGCTTTTGAAGAATTACAGACTCTTAAAGATGTAGCTGCGTAACATCAGTTATATAAATGATTGACAGCTATATATGTAACAATCGCATCTAACGAATAAGGCTCTACGGTCACTAAAGCCGCTCCTGCATTTCTTCGTCATTCGCTAGCGCTCCTAACTACGAAAGGGCTATCGCGGACTAACGGCTCTCGCTCTGCTCTCCATGGCCGTCAACCTGGGTAACGAAGAGCCTTTTCGTTATGCCATGATGCCTTTTGACTCCAAAAAGTTATCAGGAACATCTGACGTTTTCCATCCTGTTATCGCGAAATAATACAGCGGCTCTCCCTCAATTGATAATCTATGTCGATAGCGTTCGATGTAATAAATATCAAGATATTTTGAGAAAATTAATTCCC
>JAADHS010000124.1 GCA_013151745.1 Gammaproteobacteria bacterium
TAGTGTGCGCTCAATTCATTTCATGGTAAGGCAAAATGACGAGGTGTAGCTGGCTATTGCGAGGAATTTTAACGCCGCCATGGAATGAAGATGACATGCAATCACACCTAAATCTCAGACGCCACGGGTATATATCCATTTTTTGTACATTCAAGCTGCGTCCCGTGTAGAAAAGTGAGAATCCATATTGGCAATATTAATCAGGGGTAATCTATACTCAAATCTAGAGCAAGCTAAAGCGCACAGCAAAACATTCTATCGAGAAAGAAGTTATTTTAACCATCAAATTTCAAATATTGCGGGTGCCGAATTCACGCCTGACGCTGATCGCTATCATTTATATCTTGGCTATGGCGACCCCTGGAGCCATCGTGTGCTTATCACTTACACCCTGTTAAAGTTACAGGATGTCATCTCACTATCTGTTGTCGACCCCTGCCTGACAGACAAGGGCTGGAAATTTAGCGATAAAAAAGGATGCCGACCGAACAATGTAAATGACTGTGATTATCTTTACCAAATATATCAATTGTCTGAACCTGAATTTACTGGGAATGTTTCAGTTCCTGTGCTTTGGGATAAATACACAAACCAGATAGTAAACACAGAATCGCACGATATTATGCGTTTGTTGAACACGCAATTTACTGAGTACACAGCAACCGGGCTTATACTTTATCCTCAGGCTCGAGCTGAAGAAATTAAACGCTTTAACGAATTTATATTTGAAAACATCAATAACGGCGTCTATAAAGCTGGGTTCGCACCCAATCAGACGTTATATAGTCAAAGTATCGAATCGCTATTTTCATCTCTGGAGGAGCTAAATGAATATTTATCACAATCTCGTTATTTACTGGGTTCGCATCTAACCGAGCCTGATATTAGACTCTTTGCCAGCTTGATAAGGTTTGACTCCATTTATTACCCCTACATGAAGTGTAACCGTAAACGTATACAAGAGTATTCTAACTTATGGCTCTACACCAAAGATATTTATAATTTCCCCGGCATTAAAGAAACAATATGCTTTGACTTTATTATGCAAACTTATTATGGGTTAAAGTATCTAAATCCTCTGAAAATCATTCCAGAGCCGCCCTCTATTCAGTTCGACGATGATATTGAGTTTTTTCAATTTGAATTTTATTCCTCGTCATTTTGAATTTCATGCAGAGCCACAAAATGAGCAATGCCAAGTTGACTCTTCGGTTACGACTTCATTCAAACATAAAGAATACAAGTATTTAATACTGCATTTTGAACACTGATGAGAGTCTAGCAATTGATTTAAGCTCGCGTTTTCACAGCCGCAAGGCAAAAGAAATATTTTGTTTTTTTCTTCTTTTGTCAGATTTTTATAACGATCATAATTATAAGAAGCACACCGAGATAAGTTTTGTTGAGTATTTGCTTTCACATTTTTCCCTTTTCGCTTTTTGCCGACACGGGGCCGTTATCTTCAGCTCATTTTTGTCTGATCCCCATCACAAAAACTCAAAATAAAAGTAACTATTTTTACTTTTGTGGTCAAAACTTCCACGTCTCATCGGTCATGGCTCCTGCATACACTTCGTACTCATTCCTAATGCGATCTACCTGCGACGAAGAAAGAGACCTAAAGAAACGTCACTTTTTTATTTGCTATACGATAGAGCAATCGGGATGTTTTATATTTTTCGATCAAAGGTGGGACGCGATAACATACTATTATTTTTTCTACTGCTTTCAGATGTGTATCAATTCTATAGGGTGTTGACCAAGGGTCACCACCCGCCACATCTTTTACAACATTGCCACTGTAGCCCGCACGAAACACTTCAATACTCCATTTCACATCTTGAGCTACGCGATAACTGGTATTTTCAACGATCACTTGCAAAGGTTTTTCGGGACTACAAGCGATTTTATCGTATTTGACACTAATTTTAATGAGATCATGTTCATATTCGTGTTCCTTGTCTTCATTGTAAATATACAAAACCACCACAGCCACGAACAATAAAACAATACCCACCACAACGGTCACTTGCTTTCTAAACAGGTACAGAAGAATCAAGGCAATTAATAACGCAACCCATAACATAATAATTCAGCCCTTCACTAAATACGCAAGCTGCACTGTAAAATTAAGCAGTGCGAGAAAACCAAAAAACCTGACCACATTCAAAACCACAGCTTTATGTTCCCACGCGTCCATAAACTGCTCATTTTGATGCATCTTACGAAAAAATGTGACAACAGCTAATACAAATACTTTTGTTTTAGCTATGCATACAATACCCACTATCAAAAAAAAGAGTCCCATCAACAAGGCCATTATTTGATCCATTATATGTCCTTTATTTTTTTAAGAATAGGCCGCAATAACGTCTCTTCTGTTTAGCCTTTTACGCCAAGCCTCTCTTCCCCATTTCCCTGGAAGCGCACCAGTCGGAATTCTGAACAGGGAAGTCATCACCGATTCATTCTTTACCGGCGCGCACTAATCCACCTAAACCCTTTTGAACTAACAAGGCTTCTAGATGGGTACGGATCTCATTTGCGCTGGTCAACTCTAATATCTCGGCTAAGACACGTTGACTCTCTTGATAAGAAAATGAACGCAACACCCATTTAACGCGCAGCAAACTGGCCGCGCTCATGCTTAAACAATCCACCCCCATACCGAGCAAAGCAATCACGGCAACGGGATCCCCCGCTATCTCACCACAGATCGAAACGGTCTTTTCATGAGCATGCGCACGTACCACAATATGAATCAATGCTCTTAATACTGCAGGCTGTAATCCATCGTAAAGAGCAACCACCTGGGTGTTATTTCGATCCACCGCCAATAAATATTGAGTCAGATCATTACTACCAATCGAGAAAAAATCAACCTTAGGTGCAATGTTATCTATAATATACAACATAGAAGGCACTTCAATCATAACACCTAATTGAGGTTTTTTTATGTCGACACCTTCGGATAAAACTTCTTCATACGCACGATTAAATAAAATCAATGCCTCATCCAGTTCTGACTCGCAACTGATCATGGGGAACAAAATATGTAAATTATCCAGGCCTGCACTGGCTTTTAACATCGCTCTAAGCTGCACTAAAAATATTTCAGGGTGATCTAACGTAACCCTTATGCCACGCCATCCCAAAAAAGGATTGTCTTCTTCAATAGGAAAATAGGGCAAACTTTTATCACCACCAATATCCAGGGTACGTAAAACAACTTTTTTTGGTGCAAAAGCATCTAACACGTCTTTGTAGATGCGGCGCTGCTCTTCCTCTCCAGGAAAACGATCTCGTATCATAAAGGGAAACTCTGTACGATACAGACCGACCCCTTCAGCACCACTGTTTTTTGAACTCATTACGTCTGCAACCAAACCCGTATTGGCAAACAAGGGTAGACGATAACCATCTGTGGTCTCTGCTGGTAAATCTCTCAGCGCTTCAAGACCGGCATACAACTCTTCTTCTTCTTTTACGAGACGCTGGTACTCTTGCTTAATCACGGGAGAAGGTGAGACATAAATACGCCCACGATAACCATCGACGATCATTTCACACCAATCCAGGCGTGCAATAGGTAGGTTTTCTATGCCCACTACCGCGGGCACACCCATTGCTTTGGCTAATATAGCCACATGCGATAAGGCGGAACCCTGAACCGAAACAAGCGCGACAAGACGATCTCGAGGCACATCGGCTAACATGGTTGCTGAAATTTCTTTCCCCACCAAAATCGTATTTTTTGGGTACGGAGGGGCTTGACGATCACCACTTTGAATATGCATGAGAATACGCTGACCAAGATCACGAATATCACTCGCACGCTCTCTGAGATAAGCATCTTCCACATTGCTAAAAAATTTTACGCGCTCTTCAATGGTTAACTTCAAACCACCCGAAGCCCAACAACCTGTACGAATATGCTCAATAGTACGACCAACAATACCATTCCCTTCCAGCATCAGTGAAAGTGCATGAAATAAGGCTTGATCCTCGGTGGAGACCTGACCGGCCAGTTGTTCCGATATAGCGTGGAGATCGGCTTTAGTTTTATCCACTGCTTTTTTGAAAACACAAATTTCTTTTTCTATATCTTTTGCTTTTCGCTGTGGAACGGCATCTAAATCAGCAGAGGGGTAAGCGATCATCACCGTGCCCACACCAACCCCAGGCGAACCGGGCAAGCCGTCAAATGAAGGGTCTGTTACATTTTGACGGGTAAGCAACAAATCTATATCACCGCCCCATTCAGCATGGGCGATGGCACCCGCCAATTGTGCCGCAATGGTCACTAAAAAAGCTTCTTCTTGATCATTAAAGCGCCGTGAATCTTTATGCCGTACAACTAACACACCCATAGGGTGGCGATGATGAATAATCGGCACTCCGACAAAACCATTATACGTTTTGTCATGCTGACCAACGATGGCCTGATAATGAGGGTGATTGGCGGCATCGTCTAAATTGAGCAATTTTTCTCGCTCTCCGACCAGGCCAACCAAGCCTTCACCACTGGCAAAACGTAATACGCCAACATAGGAGGCATCGATCCCCTCTGTAGACATCAATATGTAGTGATTGGAAGCCTTATCCAAAAGATAGACAGAGCAGATATCAGCAGACATATGACGTCTAATATGTGCAACGGTGACATCCAGCGCCGACTGTAAATCAGGTGCCGCACTAACCTCTTGAACTATTCGGCGTAAAATTTCTAGCATGCTTTAAACGTTTCGAGTAACGGAGCGAACTCTCGCAAGGCTTGTTTGTATACCGAGCGTTTAAATGAGACGACCTCTCTTAACGGATGCCAATAATGTACCCATTTCCAACTTTCAAACTCTGGCATGTCTGTAACATCCAGCTTAATATCGCAATCTGCACCCAGCATTCGCAACATAAACCACACTTGTTTTTGCCCAATGCAAAGCGGCTTACGATCATGTCGGATCAAAGCAGGAGGCAAGCGGTAACGTAGCCAACCATTCGTTCTACCAATAATACAGACATGCTCGGCGACAAGCCCGGTCTCTTCATAAAGTTCACGATACATCGCCTGCTTCGGTGTTTCGTCTTGCTGAATCCCCCCCTGGGGGAACTGCCACATGGGTCTACCTACACGCCGAGCCCAAAGCAGCTCACCGGCAGGATTGCTAATGATAATCCCCACATTACGCCTAAAGCCATCAGAGTCGATCACATCGATACCTGTTTACTATAATTATGTCGCTGCTCAGCATTTTAAAATCACCTCAAAATATAGAGTTTTTGCTCGATCAGTGCCCCCCGACATTACCTTTATGCCTGGCTCTTGGGGTGCTATTTTCTGCGTCCATGCTTACACCGCTACCCTACATCCTGTGGGCCATCAGAACGAATAAATACATATTCAACTGGAGCTCCAAACAGGAAAGTAATCACATTTCATTTCTAAGCACCACTTTCAATCATTCGTCTTATTGTATAGGATACAATATGCGCATATCAATTTTTGAATTAAAAACAACATCATGAACACGATGAATATCTGTCCCGACCTCGCACTCTTCGATTTAGACAATACACTACTCCTTGGTGATAGTGATTATTTGTGGGGAGAGTACCTTGTTGAACATCAGATCGTAAACGGTGATTATTATCGCCAGGAAAACAAACGGTTTTATGAGGAATACGAATCAGGATCACTGGACATTTATGAATTTCTTGCTTTTTCGCTTAAACCACTAGCGGAAAATAGTTTAGAACTGCTGAAAGATTTGCATAAAAATTTCATGCTAGAAAAAATCTTACCTATAATACCGGACTCAGCAAGAAATCTAGTAGAAAATCACCGCGAAAAAAACCACACTTTACTCATCATCACTGCAACCAACCGCTTTGTAACCGCGCCAATAGCCGCTGAACTGGGCATTGAAAATTTACTGGCAACAAACCCGGAAATGATTGATGGCCAATATACCGGGAAAGTAAGTGGAACTCCTTGTTTTAAAGAAGGGAAAGTGATTCAGCTGAATACTTGGCTCAAGGCCAATAACACTTCTTTACAACGAAGCTGGTTTTATTCAGACTCGCACAACGACCTGCCACTCTTATCCAAGGTCACTCACCCCTCTGTCGTCAACCCCGATAAAACTCTGGAAGCCTACGCTGAAAAATACCAGTGGCCTATTATTCGATTAAAAATGAAGACGTAACGCCATCTCAAACGCTAAGGGGATCTAATGGTTTGGCATATAAATCATGGGTATCAGAATTGACGATTTCAACTTCAATAAAATCACCTGGATTAACATTCAAACCCGCCTCTTCCACCACAACGATACCATCAACTTCAGGGGCATCAGCATAGCTGCGTGCAACCAAAGCATCGCCACCCACTTCATCCACCAATACCGTCATTTTTTGACCGATTCTTCGCTGTAATTTAGTTGCGCTGATTTCTGCCTGCGTTTCCATAAAAATAGCCAATCGCTCCTGTTTCACTTCCTCATGAACCGGGTTGGGTAATGCATTTGCGACCGCCCCTTCTACAGGTGAATAAGCAAAACAGCCGACGCGATCTAACTCAGCTTCCTGAAGAAAGTCTAGTAACCGCTTAAAATCATCGGTTGTTTCGCCGGGAAAGCCAACAATAAATGTACTGCGCAATACCAGATCCGAACACTGTTCACGCCAGCTCCGAATACGTTGCAAGGTGTTTTCGCTATGCGCGGGTCGTTTCATTGCTTTTAACACAGAAGGGCTAGCATGTTGAAAGGGAACATCTAAATAAGGCAGCACTTTGCCCAAAGTCATCAATGACAATACTTCATCAATATGAGGATAAGGGTAAACATAATGAAGTCGAGTCCATACGTCCAGTTTACCCAAGGCGGCCACTAAAGCTTTAAATTGTGTTTTAATGGGTTGACCACCCCAAAAATCAGTGCGAAACTTCCTGTCCACACCATAGGCACTCGTATCTTGAGAAATAACCAGCAGCTCTTTTACACCCGCATTAACGAGATTTTCTGCTTCTCGCATCACGTCACCAACAGGCCGACTATTCAGATTACCTCTTAGAGAAGGAATAATGCAAAAGGTACAACGATGGTTACAACCTTCAGATATTTTCAAATAAGCATAATGTGAGGGTGTTAATTTCACACCTTGTGCGGGTACCTTTACGTGATCAGAACCGTCTAAAGGCGGGAGATGATGTCTCACCGCGGTCATAACTTCTTGTTTCGCATGGGGGCCAGAGATAGCCAGCACTTGAGGAAATTTATCTTGAACCAAACGGCCTTGCGCGCCCAGACAACCCGTCACGATCACTTTGCCATTTTCAGCCAAGGCCTCACCAATGGTTTCCAGTGATTCTTCAATGGCAGAATCAATAAATCCACATGTATTCACCACAACAAGATTAGCGTCTTTATAGGTCGCACTAATCTCATAGCCTTCCGTACGCAGCTGCGTAATAATGTGTTCCGAGTCAACCAGTGCTTTGGGACAACCCAGACTAATGAACCCAACCTTAGGGGGGGCATTTTTTATCATGTTATTTTTATACCTTCACTGAACAATCATAAATATCCCAAGCAGTATAAGAAACAGAGAAAAAAAAATTTTCAACTTGTCTCCCGAACAACGATGTGCCGTGTATGCACCCAAAGGAGCCATCGCTGCCGCACTTGTGGCAATCGCAATAAAAGCAGGCCAGTGAACATAACCCCAGGTATCATTAAGTGTAATCATGGCATCTGAACCCATCAAGATAAAACCAAGAGTGCCACTCACGGCAATAGGAAACCCCGTCATCGCCGAAACAGCCACGGCCTGTTGTATCTGATAACCACACCAAACCAGAAAAGGAATGACTATAGAGCCACCACCAATACCTATCATTGAGGAGAGTCCGCCTATGACCGCGCCTGTCATGAGGCCCGCTTTCCTGCTCAAAGTACGACAGACCATCGGTTGAGGATGACCAAACCACATATAAATCGCCATGGCCACTGCAAACAGACCAAACAAAATTTTCAATGCCGATCCAGGCAACTGATCAGCAACCACGGCACCTATTAAAGCACCTACAACCAATCCAGGGGTCAAAGCCAACACCACCCGCCACAGCACATGTCCATAACGTACATGTCCGTAAGCTGACGACAAAGAACTGATCGTGATAACAGCCAACGAAGTACCAATTGCTAGATGCGGAGCAATATCCTTGCTTTCACCTAAATAGGTAAAGATAAAGGTCAAGGCAGGCACTAAAATCAAGCCCCCACCCAAACCAAATAAACCACCAGTAAAACCGGCAAAACACCCCAACATTATAAAAACAATGAATTCAATCATTCTTTATTTTCGTTTAGAGCGAAAAAAGGATTTGAGCAAATGACTGCATTCATCCTGCATAATACCTCCAGTCCAATCCAGCTGGTGATTAAACTGCCCCACATCCAACAGTTTTAAAGTGCTGCAGACCATTCCAGATTTGGAGTCGTAAGCACCAAATACCAGGCGCTGCACGCGCGCATGTAACATCGCACCTAAGCACATAGCACAAGGCTCCAGAGTCACGTAAAGCGTCGTTCCTGGTAATCGATAATTAGTAAGACGATGGCCCGCATTTCTCAGCGCAATAATTTCAGCATGGGCACTGGGATCATGCGTTACGATCGGCTGGTTTCTGCCATGACTAACCAGTACATTGTCCAGAACCAGCACGGCACCCACAGGCACTTCATCCACTGCTGCTGACTCAACAGCCTGATTCAGCGCAGCTTGCATCCAGTATTGATCTTGCGCACAAGCTTCCAAAGTCATTGACAACTTTATTAAATCACTCTCATAATTAATTTTAATTCGACAGGTATTTGACGGGATTATACCAAGCTACAAGAATATTTAAATAGCTCACTACCTTTAGCCTAAAAATGCTGTTGATCCACGATGTATAGCATTTATGCCCGGTTTCTTAGATGCAAGCTTTTGATCCGTCTGGCGATGCGGGAAAAAGTCTCATCGCCAACAAGGTGACTTCGATTTCTAGGTTTAAACGGAACAACAATGTTGTTATATACTCGTAGCGCTTGAGATTTAGGTGTTGAGTGTGCGTCCTGTTCATTTCCTGGCAAGGCGAAATGACAAGTAATAGCGGGCTATTGCGAGGAATTTCAACGTCAGGGAATGAAGAGGGTATGCAATCACACCTAAATTTTAATCGCTACGGGTATATAATGCCTTGAAATACGTCAATACCCTACTTCACAGAGGAACTTTAATGATGTCGCAAACGATAGAAAAAGTATTGCAAGGACAACGCGCACTGGTCACTGGCGGAAGCTCAGGGATTGGCGCAGCAATTGCCTACGCTATGGCCATGGCAGGCGCAAAGGTCGCTATCAATTATTTATCCGATAGCAGCGCCGCGCAAAACCTGGTCAATAAAATTAAAGGTGCTGGCGGGGAAGCGCTTGCGATCCAAGCCGATATCAGTCAAGAACAAGCCGTAGAAAATATGTTTCAGTCCGTCATTCAGACTTGGGACAGTCTCGACATTTTGGTGGCTAACGCAGGAATACAACAGGATGCCGCGTTTACGGAAATGACTCTGGAACAGTGGAATAAAGTATTGGCGGTCAATCTCACCGGTCAATTTCTTTGTGCCAGAGAAGCGGTACGTGAATTTTTACGCCGGGGTGTAGTACCTGAATTGTCTTGTACGGCAGGAAAAATTATTTGTATGTCGTCAGTACATGATGTCATCCCATGGGCTGGGCATGTGAACTATGCCGCATCCAAAGGCGGTTTACTCATGTTCATGAAAAGCTTAGCGCAAGAAGTTGCACACCAAAAAATCAGAGTCAATGGTATTTCTCCAGGTGCCATTCGTACCCCGATTAACCGTACCGCCTGGGAAACACCAGAAGCTGAAGCTGAGCTACTTAAGTTAATTCCTTATCAACGAGTCGGGGATCCTATGGATATTGGTCGCGCTGCAGTTTGGTTGGCTTCAGATGCTTCTGATTACATCACCGGCACAACTTTATATGTTGATGGAGGAATGACACTTTACCCTGGTTTCCGCGAAGGAGGATGAGAATTGTCCTGCATAATTAAAAGTTCAACCTAAAATTGGTCAGCATCCATAATGAGTCTATTTTAACGTCTTTACGCAAAAAAAAACCCCCGATGCAAACGCATCAGGGGTTTCGGCTTTAAAGCCTGGCGGTGTCCTACTTT
>JAADHS010000041.1:0-9077 GCA_013151745.1 Gammaproteobacteria bacterium
ATCAGGGGAGCAATCATCTGAAATGATAATTTCTAAAGGAGAGTAGGTTTGCTGTAGAGCGCCCTTTATCGCTTCTCGCACAAAATTTTCGTGTTTATACGCAACAATAACAAACGTGACTAGCGGATTTTTCATATTATTCGTTATGTATATCGTTTGAATATGTCATCCAGCAGTGCAGCGCGAGATGAGAAGGTATGATCTTTTAAGGTTCGTACCTGTCCCGCTTTGGCAATGGCCTCTCTTTCAGTGGAATGATCTAACAACCACCTGATTTTTTCGGCACATTCATCAATGGTTTTATAGGTCACGACTTCTTTATCAGGCTCCAAAAGTTCGGGCAAGTTTTCTTTCCAGTCCGTGACTAAACATGTACCTGTACCCGTTGCTTCGAATAAACGCATATTAGATGCTGAACGGGGTGAGACATCAATGTGATTATTATAGGTTATCTTAGAGTCATGCAGCGTCTGAAACATACTCAAGCCAAAAACACCCGGTTTCATATAGGGACGTAACTTGGCGCTGATGGGTCTGACTTGCTCTTCAGGCCAGTTTATGGCTTCTCCGATTTTTGGAATTTTATCCAATATTTTCTTGGGAACGCCAACCCTATCCAACAATTTGGCCGTGTTATAGATATATGGACGCAGTGCAACTCGAAGGTTTTTTGACTTAACCGGACTCACACCGGGTGAAAATATTTCCACATGCATCTGGGAAACCAGCTCTTCCAATAGTCGTTCCCGGTCTCGATGATACGCTTTGTTGCGTATAATCTGACCGACAAACGATAAATCAATAGTTTGTTCCGTTGTCGCATCAATACGATCAAGCAAGCGCGGTTCAAAAGCATGATGTACATGCTCACACTTAAAACCCAGCCCCATAAACCGATCCACCAATTCGGGGATGCATGAAAGAACCAAGTCATAGCCCTGAAAAATAGTCGTATCTTCAATGGGGGCGCCACACCACACAATACTCAATTTAATGGATGGACATTTTTCCCGTATTTGTTTCAACCACGCAACATCGTAATAGTGATAATTCGTCACGAATAAAATATCCGGGTTTTCATGCTCGATTTGGGCAGCGGATATATCTTTGAACCAATTGTCTTCTGTATAGGAATAACCCTGTTCATCTGCCCATGCACACTGTAGCTGTTTCATGTTAACGATGTATTCAGTGGCTTCATAGCCTAATGGACGCAATGCATGTGACCAAAAGTCGTTAGCCCAGACGTGTCCATCGTAATCAATGGCCTTTTTTTGCTCTTTATAGGACTTACCATAAATTTCTGGATGATCTCTATAAAAAAAATCCAGGTATTTACCATAAGCGTGAGTGAGAAACAGTATTTTCATATGTATTTGCGTATTTTTAAAAACAGCATTAAGGTTCAAAAAATCTAACGAGATGTGTTTTTTCTTCACTCGTAAGATGAGGGCCTATGGGCAAGGATAAAATCTCACTGGATAATTGCTCTGTCAGCGGAAAATCCCCTTTCTTACCTTTTAAATCACGATAGGCATCTTGAAGATGAGCCGGTATAGGATAATGAATTTGCCAACCAATACCCGCATTATCCAATTGAACCGTTAACTCAGCTCTTTGCTTTGTTCGCACCACATAGAGATGCCAGGCCGGATCAGCCCAATCAGGTACATACGGTACAATTAAACCTCGATTTTCGATGAGTTGAGTATACATCTCTGCCATTTCAGAACGGCGTTGATTCCAGAGATTCAATACCTTTAGCTTCACACGTAACTGAGCTGCATGTAGTTCATCAAGCCTGGAATTGACGCCAATTTTACTATGAACATACTTTTCATGAGAACCATAGTTTCGTAATAAACGAATTTGCTCCGCTAAAGCATGATCACTCGTCACGACCATGCCACCATCACCATAAGCACCCAAGTTTTTTCCTGGATAAAAACTAAAAGCAGCCGCGTCGCCTAATGAACCGGTTCGCTTGCCATAATATCTTGCACCGTGCGCTTGCGCGGCATCTTCTAAAACTTTTAATTGATACGATTTTGCAATGTTGTTAATGGCGTCCATATCAGCAGGCTGACCATACAGGTGTACCGGTATAATGGCCTTGGTATGCTTCGTAATTTTGTTTTCGATTTCGGAAATACTGATATTATAAGTTAACTCGTCTGGTTCGACGCCAACCGGTGTCGCTCCGGTATAACTCACAGCCAGCCAAGTCGCAATAAATGTGTTGGCGGGAACAATAACCTCATCACCTGGCCCGATGCCCCACGCTTTTAATACCAGGTACAACGCATCCAAGCCACTTCCGACACCAATAGCATGATTCGCAGTACAATATTCAGCAAATTCGCATTCGAATGTTGAAACTTGTTCGCCTAATATATACCATCCGTGATCCATAACTTGGGCATAGGCCGCGTCTAGCTCTGGCTGTAGCTCTGTATAGGTCGCTTTCAAATTAAGAAAAGGAACCTTCATTGTTTTTTTACATCTTTCATAAAGTCTTCATAATTTCGGTAATAATCGTTCTCATCATAATGAAGAGAGGCTAAAACCACACACACGGCATCGGGTGAAAAATCATATAAGTGTCGCCAAATCATGGGACAAACATATAAACCTAGATTGGGTTTATCTAAGTGAAATATTTTTTTGTCACCGCCATCATCAACTTCAATAGTAAAATGACCGGACATGGCAATCACCAATTGTTGTAACTCCTTGTGCCCATGAGCCCCTCTGGATGCACCCTCGGATATATTATATAAATAATAGATACGTCGAAGATCGAACGGGATATGCGAGTCCGATTCGACGAATGACAAGGATCCCCGATCATCTTCCATTTTGGGTAACTCAATAATTTTACACTCTTGAACGCCCATGACATCCCTTGTTTATCAGGCAGATTTTTCTTCATCGAGAATATCTAGTAAATATTGACCATAACCGGATTTTAACAACTCTGTTGCCAATTGTTCTAATTGATTTTGGTTAATAAATCCCATTCGCCAGGCGACTTCTTCTACACAGGCTACTTTGAAGCCCTGTCGTTCTTCAATAACCTGGATGAAACTACTCGCTTCGTGCAAAGAAGCATGGGTTCCTGCATCTAACCATGCCACACCACGAGGAATAATCTCAACGCGTAAACTGCCTTGTTCTAAATATTGTCTATTGAGGTCTGTAATTTCCAGCTCACCACGAGAGGATGGCATAAGTTTTTTTGCCAGTGCAACAACATTTTTATCATAGGTATAAACCCCCATCACTGCATAATTTGATTTGGGTTTAACCGGCTTTTCCTCTAAACTGAGGACTCGATTTTTTCTATCAAACTCAACAACACCGTATCGTTCTGGGTCTTTCACTCTATAAGCAAAAATAGAAGCCCCCACATTGGATTTATTTGCATTCCGTATCGAGTCCATTAAGCCTTGCCCGTAAAAAATATTGTCTCCCAGGATTAATGCGACAGACTCGCCCGCTATGAAGTTTTCGCCCAAAATAAAGGCTTCAGGTAAACCTTTTGGCTCAGTTTGCACACAATAACGCAGAGATAATCCCCACTGAGAACCATCCCCTAACAACCTCTCAAAGGCAGGAAGGTCATAAGCTGTGGAGATGATCAAAATATCACGAATCCCGGCCAACATTAATGTTGTCAGTGGATAATAAATCATCGGTTTGTCAAAAACCGGCAACAATTGTTTACTTACGGCCTTGGTCAACGGGTACAAACGGCTCCCTGTCCCCCCCGCCAGAATAATTCCTTTCATTGCTCTGTTCCCAGCCCTATACGCTGACCATCATAGGCTCCAGATTTCACGCTGTCGCACCATGGCCTATTGCCTAAATACCATTGAACCGTTTTTCTTAAACCTGTATCAAATGTCTCTTTTGGCGTCCACCCTAAATTATTTTTAATTTTTGTAGCATCAATAGCATATCGCAGGTCATGTCCGGGCCGATCTTTTACATACGTAATCAGACTTTCGTGGGGAACATAAGGGGAATCAACAAGAAATTCATCCAACAATTTGCACAGTTGCTGGACTACTTCAAGATTGGTTTTTTCATTGTGGCCCCCAATATTATAAGTTTCACCCAGCACGCCCGTAGACAAAACAACGCACAACGCTTCTGCATGATCTTCTACATATAACCAGTCCCTGACATTATCTCCTTTACCATAAATTGGCAGCGGTTTCCCTTGTATTGCATTTGATATCACCACCGGTATCAGCTTCTCCGGAAATTGATAGGGACCATAGTTGTTGGAACAATTGGTAATAACAACAGGTAAACCATATGTTTCGTGCCACGCCCTGACTAAATGATCCGACCCTGCTTTGCTTGCTGAATAGGGTGAATTGGGGCTATACGGCGTATTTTCTGTAAATAACCCATCCGCGCCCAAAGTACCATAGACCTCATCCGTTGAAACATGATGGAAACGAAAACGGGATCGATCATCAGTAGATAGTTGCGACCAGTATCGCCGCGCTTCCTCTAATAATACCGCAGTGCCGACAACATTGGTTTGTATAAAATCTAACGGCCCATCAATAGACCGATCCACATGAGATTCCGCAGCCAAATGCATAATGGCATCAGGTTTGTAGTCATCAAAAATACGTCGTATTTGCGATGCATCACCAATATCGACTTGCTCAAAATAATAATTTTTGTTGTCAGAAACATGGGCTAAAGACTCAAGATGCCCGGCATATGTCAAGCAATCGACATTCACAACCTGAGTACTTGTCGTCTTTAACAGAAAATGAATCAAATTCGAGCCAATAAAGCCGGCTCCGCCAGTCACCAGAATTCGCGAAAAAGAAAAATTATCCATAACTGACAGCAACTAACTCTAATCTAGAATTCATTTATCACCGCTCCTACGACTTCCGTATTCAGACTTTTAACCATTTCGCCTAACTTGCGCATTTCAGTCATTTTGCTTTTGTTTTTTCTGGCTACAAATAAAGCCCCATCTGAACATGAAACAATAGCTTGTATATCCGCTTTATAATGTCCTGATGGCGTATCAATAATAATCACTTCGAAATGCTGGCGCAACTTATCAAGGACGATCGCCAACCCCCCCCTACCAAGTAATTCAGTTGGGTTTGGCGGTATAACACCGCCTCCCAAAACAGCTAAATTCGTCATAAATGGTGGACACTCTGCCAGATGAGCCAACTCATTTTTCGTAACTTTGCCGGCAAGCAGCGCTGACAATCCTGGGAAATTTGGCGTACCAAAAATTTCATGCTGGCAGGGGGAACGTAAATTGGCATCAATAATCAGCGTTCTTCGTCCCAACTGTGAAAAAGTAACCGCCAGGTTGGAAACAACATAGCTTTTACCTTCGGCCTCATCCGCACTGGCCACAGCTAGTATCCTGTGACCTTTGCTCAGCCACTTTAATTGTAATTCACTTCGCAAAGCTCTAAATTTTTCGGTTTGCACCCCAAATGGCTCGATCGCGACCGTAAGCTTGTCGCTAACAACACCCTCTCCCGGCCTTAAACAAGGAAAGTCAAACTGGCGTGCAAGAGCGTACTGCACATCATCCTGAGTAATAAGACCCAGATTTTGTGCCGCTTCACCAAATTTTATGCCTTCTTTTTCTTTTTCTCTTTCAATTTGTTCGACATCGCCTTCTTGAATAGCACCGGAGTCCAGCAATATTTGACCCATACGACGAGCATTACCATCATCTGATGCAAAAAAACCTGAAATAGTGGTTCCTTCAAGGTCGAATGATGAATCATCATCCCTGGGTAAAGGAATTACTTTTTCATCCGCTTCGGTCACATCAATAACATGCGGCATCACTTCATGGTCTCTAACTTCACCATCCGGATTTTTGTATTTAAAATCGTCAGCCATAATCTTCCATCAATTCTCTTTTATCGAATCAAAAAAGCACTAGGCTTTCCCCAAAACACCTAATACAGGGATACCTAAGTCTTCTTCGATATCATCTCTAGTGCGAATTCTACGATCAATCATTTCAGTTAAAAAAGCCAAACCAACACCAAATAAGCCGCCAAGCACAAAGGCAAGAAATATATTTTGTTTTATCTTTGGAGAGGACGGCTTAGATGAAACGAATGCCGATTCCATCAAACTCACGTTGGCTTGACTCACTAAACTTTCCATTTGAGTATTATTGGCTCGCTCCAAAGCCGCATCATAGACACGCTGGGTACTCTCCACTTCTCGCGAAAGCACTGTAATTTTGTTTCTTTGTCCTTTTAATTCCAGGACTCTGGTTTTCTGGCGTTCTACCGCTTGCTCTTGTGCGCGAACTCTCTCCCGAGTTAACGCAACCGCATTACTTACGCCATTAACAAAGGCGTTAACCTCACGTTGATAATTACGTTCAGCTTCCGTCAATTGCAATCGAGCCGCTTGGTATTTTGGATGGCTTTCTCCTAAATCATTTGAAATTTCAGCAAGGACTCGCTTATATTTAACGACATCCGCTTTTAGTTTTTGAACCAAGGCATTTTTTTGGAATTCTGAAATTTCTTCAACCACTCCTTTTTGCTTAAGAACATTGCGCATTTGTTCGCTTCTACTTTTCGCGTTGCGCAATTCTATTCTGATCTTTATCAATTCGGCAGACATTTGATCCAGTTTAGTTGTTTCCACATCCATCCTTTCCTCTGTCGCAACAATCTTTTGTGCTTGTTGATAGTTTGTCAGAACCGTCTGCGTTTTTTCAAGCTTGCTACGAAGAACTTCTAAATGTTCATTCATCCAGGTGCTACTTCTTTTTACTGGGTCTACAGACATTTCAAGATTGGTGACAATATAAGCTTCAGCAAATCCATTGGCCAATATCATGGCCAGCTCTGGATCAATGGATGAATATTCCAGGGTAATTAATCTTGTACTGCGCGTTAAATCAACAGAAATATTGCTCAAAAGTCCATATACGACCCAGAGATCCTTCTGAATATCTCCTTGCGCTATAGTTTTTGCGTGTTGATCTCCTTTACTATCCAGACTCAATATACTTTGATGATTTGAATTTATCATCGATTTAACTTTATCCTGAATGGAATCGATGATTGAGACTTTTTCAACCTTAAGCGTCCGCACTAATCGTTCTCGGGTCGAAACATCCAACTCTTCAAGAACTCTTCGGGCTACTTTTGGGCTGGTTATCGTTTCAAGCTGTGTACCTATAAAACCTTCAGGCAAAATTGAGCTAAACCCGACACCAAAAGGGTTACTGCTTCTAAAGTCCAATAACACTGTCGCTGTTGAAGTAAATTTCTGAGGTAAAGAAAATGAAATCACACCCGCAGTCGTCACCGCAACGAACAGAGTCATAAATATAATTTTTATATGCGCTTTTAGAATACCGATGAACTGTTGCAATCCCATCCGCTTAGTTTCCTTAAATTAAAACAAACTTTCTTTAATATATATAACATCGTTAGCTTGCACCACATCATTCAAGCTGGCCTTTCGAGAACCCACACCCCCGTCTGGGCGCTTTCTTTTTATCCGTATTCCTGACTCTGAAGCACGATCAGTAAATCCACCTGCAATGGATAAAACTTGCATCACCGTCATGTCTCTTTCCAATCGGTAAGAACCTGACTTTTTAACCTCTCCGTAGATATAAAAAACTTCCATTCTTGGAACGGAGATAAAGTCACCCCCACGGATAATATAATTATTTGACAAATTGCCTTCATAGAGACCAAGAAGATCAATATGATAAATTTTTCCATTTTCTCTCTTTTTCACCAAGGTGATCATGTCGTGTGCCTGGTCTGTCACCCCCCCCGCTTCAGCTAAGGCATCAATCACTCTTGATGTCGTTTCGATGACATACCGACCTGGCTTTTTCACCTCCCCCAAAACCGAAACATACTGACTTTGAAATTTTTCAACAATTAAACTGACTTGTGGGTTTTTTACAAATTTTTTATTTCGTAACAATTGACCAATTTTTTTAGCAGCAGCATCTGCACTTGTGCCACCAATACTGACCTCGCCTATCAAGGGGAAAAAAATTTCTCCTTCGTCATCAATGCGTGCCGTTGTCGTTAAATCCGGTTGTAGGTAAACTGTAATTTTCACAATATCGCCAGATCCAAGCACATAACCCTCGTTTGCGAATACAAACGTAGGCCATAGCAAAATCAGCGCACAAATAAAATAATACTTTCCGTTTCTGGCTTTCATTTTTCACTCAAGTTTCGAATATAAACTGCAAAATAGGTTATATAGATTTAAGGTAAAGCAAAAAATATGCCTTCCCAGGTAACGTAAAACAATCAGAGACTTAGATGATCAGCTTGCCCGCTATGTCAAAAATACCGACACCAACACCAGAAGCCTGTCTCAAACCATACAGTATGCATCGGCTTCTACGACATTCTGCTTTACTACATATTAACAGAGTATTTTACATACCCGCACCTAACTTCCTAAGTTAAGCGATAATAATAAGGCAATTTAACGGTTTGATATTAACGGGGTACTGGGGGAGTTGAGGTTCTTGGAACTATCACTCCGTACGGTTTGAAAATCGATACAGGGCTGCCCAATACTTTCGTTTGCAATATTGCCTTCATACTCTACATAAACACGAACCCATGCACTTATTCCTTGAGATGAATCGCTGAAGGCAAACAGCATGGAATGGACTCTCTCCAAATAAAAAACCCAGCGATAAAGGGGATGCTGCTTCACATGCTCTGCAGCATTCATATTGCTTTTTCCAATGTAATACTTTTCTAAATCAATAATTGCCATATTGATTTCTTTTATCAGCGTGGCATTATTCTTCCTCAGCCATAATTGCGAAAAAAAGTAATTATATAGGTCATTGAGCAAACTCTGCTCATTATTTCCTTCCCAATCTATAAGCATGGTACTGTTGTTTTTAGTCACATAAATATTATATAAATGAAAATCTCCGTGACTGAACACCAAAAATACATCCTGATCTGCATTTGCCATTAGCTGATGAGCAACCGATTCACTAAATTTGCGAATCGTTTCCGAGTCGCTATCGCTTCCAAGAATAG
>JAADHS010000041.1:9091-13123 GCA_013151745.1 Gammaproteobacteria bacterium
TAGACGAGCCATATATATCCTGACTTAAACGACCTATGTACTCATAAAGTGATTTCTTTTTATGTATTTTTGTGGATGCCAATTTGTAAATACATGGCGCGATATACTCAAGGTATGATTTAATAAGTTGTTGCGGATCTTCTGGAGCAATATCGTAGCTTGTTTTACCAACAATAAATTCTTCTTGATACCAACGTTGATTCGCATCCCATTCTATAAGGCTAGGCGTAAAAGTATAACAACTCACTTTTTTTAGTCGGGAGATTTCTTTTTCTATCCATTCGATATCGGTCTCTGCTGAAAAGACCTTGGTGACATACTGCTTATCTACATCAAATATTTTATAGCCAGACCGAACTTTAATACACCATGTACCACTAAACGGCAAAGATATAGATTTAGAGGGAGCGGGAGACCTCACTTTCAGCAAATAAAGAAAGGTAACAAGAGCCGCTTTAAGTGAAAACTGACCTGGAAAATAATCTCTTTTCGTCAGCCATAGCCTTGCAAATTGCAATGGAGATTGATCTAGGCAAACAATCACGCCTTTAACTGTTGAATATTGAATACTATCCATGCACAAACCAATCCCTTTCGAGGTGCCATTATCCTAGGAAACTCAGTTGGACACGTGTACAGAGTGTTTATGCCCGCTCTTTGGGTGCAAGATATTGATTTAGATAACGTAGCGAAAAAAATCGTGGTCACCTTGATGGTGATGAGACTTTTTTCGCATAGTTAGATTGAATCAAGAACTTGTGCTATGTGCCGTGGATCAACTGATTTTTCTAGGATTATACACCTAGCTAAGGAATGGGTACATAATAACTTCTGTGTCTATCATCTCGGCTTTGTTTCCTAAGCCGCGCTCACTCCCATCCCTGGGAACATTATTTTCAGATCGTCTTTACCCGCTTTTCAGTCAGATAAGTTGAACGATCAAGAAGCGCCTTATTACCTAGCCACTC
The DNA here is from genome assembly GCA_013151745.1 of Gammaproteobacteria bacterium. Classification (GTDB taxonomy): domain Bacteria; phylum Pseudomonadota; class Gammaproteobacteria; order JAADHS01; family JAADHS01; genus JAADHS01. The sequence goes on from JAADHS010000041.1 coordinate 10,060, forward strand.
TTCTAATGCGTAAATAATACCCTCTCCCCTACATCATTGTAGAAGGAGAATGCATATCAAGATACCAATCCTGCTGGTATTTTGAATTTTCACTTCATTCATCAATCTAGTTCATCAATTATTTTACATGATACGACCTGCGTTTGAACATCAAATTCTGCTTTAGTTTTGAAACGAATTAACATAGGTTCTTGCTTATCAATAGACAGGACAACATCAATCAACGCTATATTCGTTGAATCGTTGTAACTCACAATGCTCGCATTATGGCTAGAGGCATGAAACTTATCGTATAAACGCCCACTATAAGATTGATTTTCAAGCAATCTTTTTTTCTTGGACAATAATGGCGGCGCTATAAGCGACTTCAATTGTGCCAATTCGCCAATCTTTAATGCGTCCATATAACTATTGACCGTAACCAGGCATTCTTCTGAAAACGAGGACTGCGCTGCGAACACATGACCTGAGCCAAAAGAAGCAAACACAACTGTAAATGCTAAATATTGTAGTAATTTCATTATTCTACACCCTACTTTTTCTTTAATCTATTATTGTTCCACAACAATGACCAGATAGTGACTATCCGCGCCCGATGCACCGCTTGCAAGGTTGCCACCCAGATTAACCGTGCCGCTGGCAAAATTTTGACTATACAATACCAATGTCGCATCAGGATCAGAGACATCCAGCATCATACCGGTATCGGTATAACCATTCATCCATGTCGGCAACGTCGCGCCTCCGTTCTGATCGTATGCAATATATACCGTCACATTGCGATCAACGTCGAAAGAAAGGTAGGAAACACTAGCATTTGCCTTGTCACTGTTGTCCGTCATAATCCACACGCCGTCCTCTAGCCCCAACCCTCCCGGAATGTTATTTAAAACAAAGTTTTCATCCACATAATAATCATCTCCAACTTCAAGATGATTTTGCTTCACATTCGCTGAAGATGTCGCCACACTCAAATTACGTAAAATTAATTGCTGAATCGGACAAACATCCGAGACCGAGAACCGCCCATTAAGGTTTGCATTCCATAACTCGGCAATCACGTTATACCCCATACCATTGGGATGTAAATTATCCGCAAATAAGCTATAAAAGTTTTCTTCATCAAGAAAACATTTATAAAAGTCAGGCCCTATAGAAATATTATTCAGTTCGCCTTTCACCACAGCAGCATATTCTCGAATCAAAGCATTACGACTGCTGTTAGCAGGATTGGCATAAGGTAAACCATTCGTACTCGCACCAAACGCGGGCGGAGGGAGCGCAACCGTCACATTTTTTCCGGAAGCGACTAATGCATTAACAATATCTTGCATGTTTTGTTTATAAGATCCTACATAACAACTCTCATTTGGCACGCAACCACTGCCGCTAGGGGTGCTTAATGAACCTCCTGAATCATTAGTTCCCAGCATTAAAAGAGCCGTATTTGCCGCCGGATGGCGTAAATTAATAGAATCAATTCGCTCATTCACTGTCACTTCTGAGGTGTCACCACCCACACCTTCATTAACAATCAGATGAGCATATCCACGTTCCGCCGTTAATAAATTATTGAGCGGTGCTTCATAGCCCTTAATTCCAACAATTCGACCGTCATTCGATACATTGTCTGAAGCTTTGTTATCACGGCTGCCGTTAGTAATACTATCGCCCACTCCGATAGTATATTGCCCCAAAACACCAATGCGAATGCGCGTATCAGAACTCAGCAAGGTATTGCTACTGTCGTAGAGTTCAGCTACAACACTGTATTCTCCTGATGTCAAGCCGGTAAATTGAGCGCGATAAGGAGGCACATTATCGGTATCTATCAGCGTTCCATTCAGATAAAAACGTACTGATGCACCAGAGGGAGCATTGTAGGCAAGCGCTTCAATACTGACGGTATCTCCTGTAATAATGGAATAATCCTGAGGTGTATTAATCACAACACTTGGAATAACACTCGCGTCGGTGATCAAAACATTATCAAACCGGGCAGCCGTCGTGCTATACAACGCAACACTGCCTTGGAGTAAACTACTATCATCCACGGCAAAAAGAGGTAAACCATCAAGATAAACACTGATGGTGCTGCCCTCAATCAACCCGGATAAATTAATTGTATCCCCTATGGTATAGCCTCTGGCATTACTAGCAATGGGCGAAAAAATACCTGCAACACGCTTTTCTAAACGCGCATAACCAAATCGGGAATCCATTGAAAATCGATAGTAATTATTTTCATTCTGATAATGAAACATAATACCGATGTTGTCACCATCCTCCGCCAAGGGAGTCACATCCACTGAAAAACGATAATCTTGAAGAGGCGTCGCCAGGTTCAGATACGCATAGGTACCCAAATGATAACTCTCTTCAAACGTCACACCCCCTACTCGGACATGAGACTGTTGCTCAAACGCATTATTCGCCACCACCCAATTCGAGGGGTTTCCAGCATTATCCACCACGACCCAGTTGCCAACAGCCCCTGAATCAAAGTCATTCTCATAAACCACAAAGGGCGAACTACCCGCTGCACCATTAGAAGCAACCAGCAATAAATCAAAACTCAAATCCGAACTGGACGGACTGACTTGATGTATTTCCACCGCCACGACATTCGTGCCATCCTGTAATAAACCAGGTGCAATCGTATAGTTATTGTAAACCGATTCGGCCGCCCCCCCAATCCCCGTCAAAGCGCGTGTCGTATACCCCACGGCACCGCCGGGTAAGTTGGAGCGTGCGACTTCGGTGCCATTGACATAAACAATGGCACCATCATCACGCAATAACGCTAACGACAAAGCCGTCACATTGGCGCTATTGCTCACATTAAAACTCCGTCGGAAATAAGTGGTGATGCGCTTATTACTCGCATTGCCGCCAAAACTCACCACCGTCGCTTCGTCGCCATCACCATAACCCAACTGAGCCGCGCCACTATTCCAACTGCTGTCGTTAAAGCCCGACTCTTTCCACGCCGTGCCTTGATCGGTTCCAGTATCTAGATAACGCCAGGCGCTGCCGGTATCGATCAAGGTCACCGGACCACCAG
>JAADHS010000094.1 GCA_013151745.1 Gammaproteobacteria bacterium
TGGCAATGTGATTGGCAGTGGAATGAGTAAGGAAGGTTTATTTTCAATTGTATTATCTGCAGCAATTCCAGACGGTGCAATATATATGGAATCCAGTTCCGGTTCTTATGTTGACGAGGCGACAGGCGAAACGGTTTCTCCTACAGGTGGTCTGATGACAGTATTTACCAGTGAAGAATTTAAGGCGATGATGAAGGCAGGTGCATTCGCAGCTCTTACGCCGGAAACAACAATATTAAGTAAAATTGTCAAACAAAAAATCACCGCAGGTACAATGGCCAGTACCGCTATCACTGAAGCGATTACGCTTATTGAGACAGCCTTTATTGCTGACTCCAACCCAACCAATGGCATGGTGTCAGGCGATACGGTATTACGCAAAGGTAATCTGGTAACACCATTTGCGGCTTTTCCGGAAATTGCATTAGCGAAAAATCGCGCAATCAGTTTTTCCTATCTGGCAAAAAACCTTGGTGTTGCTCCAGTAAAAGTATTTGATCTGATGATCAGCGATGTTAAAGATCTGGAGGATGGAGTTCTTGATGGAAAAGATAATGCGGGTGCTGCTCTGACAATTGTAAATAGCAACGGTGATATGATTGATCTGAGCAAGCGTGACCGAAAAAGTGATATTACGGTTGCACGGCAGAAATTATTTCAGAATACTTTAACCCGTCTAAGTGAAGGAAACCTGACGGATGAGGAAAAAGCACAGTTGCGTAGTCAGTTGAGTGGTGACAGTAATTTTAGCGCATTGATTGAAGAACAAATGGCAAAACGTGATCAGCAGATCATTGATGCCCAGGCAGCGATTGCAGCGCAACTATTATTAACGGATCTGGTTGAATTACCCATGCTTGCGCCTCTGGCAGATGAAGATAATGATATTGGAAATAATGCAGCGACATACACATTAAATGCAAATAAAGATGTGCCAGTAACGGTAAAATTGCGCAAGGATAATGTGCTGCAAAGTATCACAATTAATATGTTACGCTACAACGATGCACAATTGCCTCCGATGATTGTTGCCAAAAGGGGCGAACAGATTACTGCAAGCATTAATAATCAGCTGGGTGAAGAAACAACCGTTCACTGGCATGGGTTTAAAATTCCTGCCTCTGTAGATGGTGGTCCGGATAATCCCATTTCAGCCGGTGGTTCGTTTACACCGGTCATGATCTTGCAACAGCCTGCTGCGCCACTCTGGTTTCATCCTCATCCGCATAGCAAAACCGGTGAACAGGTGTATAACGGGCTTGCTGGCATTTTTATTATCAAAGATGATATAACCAATATGCTGGAAACCAGTAACGAATTACCAACAGGCGCATACGATATTCCATTGCTGATTCAGGATCGCCGTTTTAGTGATGTCGATAATGATGGTACTCTGGACGCAATGGATTACGCAACTTCGCCAATGGATCTGGGTGCTGGCATGTTAGGTAATCATGTGCTTGTAAACGGTGTTGAGTTGCCGAAAAAAACCGTTGAAACGAGACAGTATCGCTTCAGGCTTTATAATGTTTCCAACGCAAGAACCTATAATTTTGCATTAAATGACGGTATGGTATTTAAAGTTATTGGTACCGATGGGGGTTTGTTAAATAGACCTGTATCAACAACTGAATTATTGCTGGCTCCTGCAGAGCGTGCAGAGATTGTTATCGATTTTTCATCTTACGCCGTGGGTGATGAAGTCATGCTAATCAGTAAATCCTTTGTTGGAAATCAGATGGGAATGATGGGAAGTACAATGGGTGGTATGAGTAGAATGGACGGCATGGGTGGAATGAATGGCATGAATATGTCAATGCCCAACGGCGCAGAATTTAGTGTGATGCGTTTTGATGTAACAACACAGGTTACCGATCCGGTTACATTGTTTACCACACTGCCTTCATCGGCCGAAATAAATACCCGATGGGCAGCCGATGTGTCTGCTACCACAGCAACACGAAAATTTGTGATGGCGATGGGTGGCATGGATAATATGCAATCTACTGAAGTATCTGGTGGCGGTAACCAAATGAACGGCATGAGTTTTACGATTAATGGAAAATCATTTGATATGAATCGTGTGGATGAAACCATCACAACGGGTGGTGCTGTAATAACAGAAGTTTGGGAAGTTACCAATATGTCGATGATGGCTCATCCTTTTCATGCGCACGCTATTCAGTATCAGGTGTTGTCACGAAATGGCGTTGATGCATCCGGTACAGATCTGGGCTGGAAGGACACCGTGCTTGTCGCGCCGGGTCAGACAGTTAAGCTCGTCGGAAAATTTGACCCGTCTATTAGCTATGGGAAATACATGTATCATTGTCATATTCTTGAACACGAAGATAACGGCATGATGGGGATTTTCGAAGTCGTACAGTAATTATTAACTGTTTACCGAAGCTGAAAACACCACATATTGATATGTGGTGTTTTTTATCTGAGTATCCTTTTTCACTATTACTCACCATTAATCTGATAACCCTCATCGTTTGAGCTATGTTGAGGGGGCTAAGGCATTTAAAGCGAAACATCAGTTAGCAATATAGATTTGAAACCTGTTTTATTGTTACCACATCAAATCATCTGGAATTTTATAGTCTGCATAAGGGTCATTTTCATCCGGTTCTTGTTGAGTCTCCGGCGCACATAAAATAATAATATCGGGGTCACGTTGTTTGATTTTTTCTGCCACGACGGTAGGCACCAGCTCATAACTTTGGCCCAGTTTGGCCAGAGCAAGATACCCTGAACAGAGTTGTTTATGGATAGCTTCATTTAAATATAAATGTTTAATTTTGTTCTGGTCAGTAAAATTATATATCTGTTCTCCGTCTCGTTCTATAATTCGGTTTGACTCAATTAATTGCTTAATTTGAGCGATGATTGCCTTATGTTCTGCTTTTTCTTTACGTTTCTGATTCAAGTGGCGATCTTGTGTCAACTTATCCGCTTGAGCTTGTTGGACAAGCAACGTGGCCTCACTGGGCGAGACCGTTTGCCCTTTTTTTCGTTTTTTCTTTTGGTTTTGATGTTTCTCTTGTTTGACCTTCTTGGCTTTTTTTTCATCGACCAAGCCGGTTTTTTTTAATTGGTCAAATAATGAATTATTCATTTTACATTACCTTTCCTTTTTTAGTTTATTTACAGCCTCCTGGATTCGGCATCAGTGAGTTCACTGAGGAATGGTGGCTTACAAACGTTACGAGCCTATTGTTGCTGGTGATCGGGGGTGAAAGTCCGAACATCAGGTTTCTTGCAGCAAGTTTAACAGTTCTTCGATATTAACTTTACCTGCGACTTCGGATCCGGCTAGTAAATTGTCAGCCAGGTCTCTTTTGCCTTGATGTAAAGCGACTATTTTTTCTTCAATGGTGTTTTTAGTAATCATTCGATAGACGGTTACCGGGCGTTTTTGGCCGATTCTGTGCGCGCGGTCTGAGGCTTGGTCTTCCACTGCGGGGTTCCACCATGGGTCCATATGAATGACGTAGTCCGCTGCGGTGAGGTTTAAACCCACCCCGCCTGCTTTTAAGCTGATCAAAAAAAGGTCGCCTACGCCAGACTGAAATGCGTTGACTCGTTTTTTCCGCTCTTTAGCGGGGGTGCTGCCGTCGAGATATTGATATTTAATACCCATGCTATTCAGCTTTTCCCTGATGATGGAAAGGTGATCGACAAATTGGCTAAAAACCAGAGCCTTGTGATTGTTGTCTAGTAATTCCTGCACAACATCAACAAAAAGTGCTAATTTAGAACTAGCTGGTGCTCCGGCCTTGAGCACTAATGCAGGATTGCAGCAGGCTCTACGCAGTCGTGTAATTTCAGCGAGAATTTCTAGCTGTCTATGGCCTTGAGGCAGATCACTCTGGTTGAATTTATCGACCGCTTCGCGGCGTAATGCTTCATACAGCGTGGCTTCGTCTTTGCTCATTTCAACTTGTAAGGCAATTTCGGTACGAGGAGGCAGTTCTTTCAATACTTGAGTTTTTGTTCTTCGCAAAATGTAGGGGTGTATCAATTTTTTTAGTTTTTGTCGAACGTCAATGGAGTCATCTCGGACGATCGGGTTGGCATAACGGGCATTAAAATTTTCCATTGATCCCAGCAGTCCCGGATTAATAAAACGAAATAAATTCCAGAGTTCGCCAAGATGATTTTCGATGGGGGTGCCGGTCATAACAATTTTGACTTCGGCTTTGAGGCGCATAATGGCTTGTGATCGTTTTGTCGCCGCATTTTTAATGGCTTGTGCTTCATCAAGAATAGTTGTTGACCACGTGACACTTTCCATCTGCTCGATATTGTTTTGTATTAAGCCGTAACTGCATATGACAACATCGAAGGCCGTTACGTTTTTGAGCACGGTCTCTCGCTTGGACTCTCGGTAGTCAATAATATTCAAGGTTGGGGAGAAGCGCTCAATTTCATCCATCCAGTTCATTGCGACCGATGTGGGTGCTACAACCAGGGCAGGGCCCTGACTGGCGCGGTGCAGTAGCAGGGCGATCGCCTGCACGGTTTTCCCTAAGCCCATATCATCCGCCAAACACGCACCCACACCCCAGTGTGCTAGGCGAACCAGCCATTGAAAGCCTTCTTTTTGATAATCTCGTAATTCGGCTTGTAATGTTGATGGGGTTTCAGGGACGAGTTCCATCGCTTCATGAAAACGCGAAATATACGATTTCCAGGCTTTATCTGAATTGAGTTTTCCAACTTCGCTGGCCATCTCATCTAATGCCAGTGCTGCGAGCGGATGTAATTTTATTTTTCCATCCTGTTCTTCACCAAAGGCGTGGAGTTCAGAAATTCGATTTTTAAACGTACTTGTCAGGGCGATAAATTGACCATCAGCAAGGGAAATGAATCGGCCTTTAGCATTTCGTGTTAAGTCCATTAATCGCTGCATATTCAGTACCTGGCCATCATCAAGTTTAATTTCACCACCGGCAGAAAACCAATTGTTTTCTTTTTTGATCACCATTTTAAAATCTGACAATCCGATAGTTTGATTGACTTTGAGTTTTTCTCCTTCTGGCCAGGAGATGATGGCATTTTTTAGTTCTTTCAGTCCTAATAATATTTCCAGGCATTGTTCAGGGTCAAGTGTGACCCATGCATCGTCAATCATCTCGATGTTACTTAATTCAGGACATTGATCAATGATGTTTTGCATATTTTGAAGTTCTAATTTTAAATCTCGGGTGGTTTGCAAGCGCTTGCCTGCCACTTCGGCAATGATTGTTTTTCCTCCTGTACCAGGACGAGAATAGGGGCCTTTGTGGATAAATACCTGAGTTCGTGCTTCAATTTTCAAGCCGTCTTCCAGGGGAGAAAGTAGCATGTGTATTGTACTATCCGCGTCCACATTTTCTGCTGCACTGGCGTCGCCACCGATATCGGAATGAATATCAACAAAAGGGGCGATTGCACCGATCGATGAGAGTACTTTATCTTTGGCTTCAATGGGGATGTTCAGACTACGGCCAATGAGTGAGGCAAGATGTCTTTGTTCTGATGTGGTTTCAATGACTTTCCATTGTGTTTCCGTTTGTTTAACCAGAGAGATTGTTGCATCTTCGTCAAACTTGGGTGTCATTTTAATCGTCAGATAGCGACCTGTTTTTGTTATCTGGATTTCAGGGGAGCCTTTGACCAGTTCTAGGTGAGTTTGATTTTTATGCTCTAAAAAAAGCAAGGGATGTCCGACTAAGGACAGCAATAAACGATTTTCGTCAAAGTAATATGAGGCGCCCCAGTAGTCTCTAGACACCGTAATTGATTTGCTTGCCTGAATATCTTGCTCTGTTAGACAGTCAAAGCTGTGTTGATCTTCTGCTAAACGTTTCAAGGCGACTTTTCGACCTGCAGACCAGCGACCTTTTGTATTTTGTTTTTGTTCTTTGACCGAAATATCTGATAAAAATGAATCATTCAATGAAAGAATCCAGATGAGTCTTGATTTGTTTTTGATGTTTTCTTTTTTATGGTTACTGCTCAGATGAGACATAGCGTCTAATGCGCGTTCCCACGGTTCTTTGATTTTGATAATGTCAACCGTGCTGATAAAGCCACAGGATTGTCGCAGTTGGGCGGCTTGTTTTGCATTTTTTTTCGCGTCGTTGTCATCAAGACGAGAGAGTAATTCATAATATTCGGCAAGTAACCACAAGTAGCCGGATTTTTTTAAGTCGGTTATACAGAGTTTTAAGCTTGCGATATGTTGTTTTGCGATATTCTTATCCATCCACAAAAGTACGAGTACTTGAATGTAATATCCTGTTGCGCTGCCACTGTCTGGCCATTTCCCCAGTGAGTTGAGGACATAGGGCTGAGTCTTTTTTCCCGAAAGAAATGCCGCCAGATATGAAAACATGTGGTAAATGTGATGATGATCAACCAGTTCTTCAGAGTTTAGTGCGGTTTTTAGGTATTCCTTGATGCGTGCCATATCGTGCGATGTACCACGACGAAAGAGTGCAAGAATAAAAAATATACTACAGAGATTTTCAATGACGACTTTGCGTTTTTTTATTGCTTTTCCTAGAGCCTTAATGGACAGTTCAAATTTTTCTATGGCCTGATCGTTATGCCCCTGCAAAAACAAAATCGCGGATTCTAGCATAGGTTTGTGATAATGATCGGCGTGACAAAGTAAGTTTTTTGTTCTGTCGAGGTCACCTCGAAGCAGCAAAAATTTTGATATTTCGAAAATTAAATCAGGTGTAAGTCGATCGATTTGGTTATTTTGGGCGTTGATAAGCCATTCAAGCAGTTCATCGATATTTTCCATGACGGACATCGAGCTGTGAAAAGCGGCAGAGAGCGCGACGTTTGAAATTATCGAAGGTAATTTGATAAACCATTTCGGGTTGAACGGTTTGAAACAGATTTCTATGAGTGGATTGCACTGATAATATTCATTAAAGCGCCCGCAATATTTAAGTGTTGCAATGGTTTGCTTCTCTTGGTCTAGATAAAGAGCGATTCTCATTTCACGAACGGCCTGTTGCCAGGTAAGTTCCCTGGTGCGATACCCGCTATGGCTCAGGGGAATTACATTTTGTACGACCTCTGCCATTTTCGCAAAAGTACCTGCTGCTAGCGCTTGCTTTGAAGTCGCCTCTATCGTTGTTGGAGGACAGTAAAAGGCTCTATTTTTTTCATAGATTAATTTGTTTTTGACTAACTCACGTATCAGCGGTTTTAGTGTATTTATATTATGTTCTTTGCCGCCTTCATGTGTCGCGCCTAACTGTTTTACGCACTTAACCAGTGGCGTTATGCTCATTGGCTCATAGGCCACTGATAACAGCTGAATAAGTAAAGTTGAAATAGGGGGAGGCGTAAATTTTTTTGGTTTGCGGTCAGGCATAGGAATGTAATCTGTATCAAGCAATTTAGGGGGTCGTGTTTTTAAAATAGCATATACAATATTGTTGTGCTGCGGTTGCAATAGGCTACATTGTTATAGTTCTGCTTGTGTTAAATAAAGAAACAGCGTGCTCATGAGCACGCTATATCCAACTGAGTTTTCTAGGTTCAATGATCGTGACCGTCGTCTTTATGTTTCTGTTTGATTTCTTTAGGTGCTGGAAGCGTGGCAAAGGCCGGCGCGTTGCTATCCCCTTTTGCGAGAATAAGAGCGTAGATAACGGGCGGCATAGAGGAGGCCTTTCTGCCGTTGATTACCACTAATGGGGTGCCTCTGATGTTATGCGCTTCGGCATAATCAATGTCTTCTTTAAGCCGTTTAGCCGTTTCAGATGAGTTCACACAGGTTTCAATAGTTTTGCGTTCGTTAGCGTCTGTTGTTACGGTGTTCCATATCCCTTCAATGCTGAGAAACGATTGCTGCCTGAGTAATTCTAGTTTTACATCGTCAAGAGTAGGTTGGTCGGACAGGCAGATTAATATTTTTGCAGCGAGACAGCTGACCCCTGGCTTTTTACTGGGAAAGGCATGAGGATTACATTCTTTGTCTAGCGGGAAGTGCCGAGACTCGATTGCCCAGGAGTCAGGTGGGGTGACCTCTCTTAACTCTTCCAGGGCAAAGCTTAAATTTTTACAATGAGGGCATTGGATGTCTATCCACTCTACCAGTTGAACTGGCATTTTTTCTGAGCCAAAGGTAATGCGCTCAGGTGATGCGGGTTGGTCTATGAGTTTGGCCTTACGGTGTTCGTCAATAAGGTTGCTCATTGCTTGTTGGTCTTCCGGAGCAAACTTGGAAAGAAAAGTAGTCAGCCCTGATGGTGTTTTGGTGGTGTCGTCGGCAGCTAAGACTGGGCTCAATATTAAGGAAAGCGAGACCAGTGAGGCGAACAATAGGGTCGGTTTAAACATGATAAATGAAAGCGGATGCATTTGAAATTCCCTGTAAACTGTGTTGTCATTGAATGGTGGCTTTTTGTCTCAAGTTTTTTATTCTACACGAGAGTCGGCTCTTTTTTGTAGCTTGTGGGTGAAGATTGTTCGCGTCCAACTGTATTTTTTAGAATAAATCAAGAACTTGTGTTATGTGCCGTGGCCAATTGATTTTTCTAGGATTATACCTATGTTAAGGCGATCGAGGGAGTAGAGAGCATTCATTATGTGGTGGGTTTATATTGTAAGCTGTGCGGATACGACACTGTATACGGGGATGACGACAGATGTCGAACGACGTGTTGCAGAACACAATTCGGCAAGCCCGCTGGCAGCTAAGTATACGCGTGCGCGCCAACCTGTCGTTTTGGTTTATAAAGAAGCGTGTCATTCTCGTTCTACGGCGGCGCGTCGAGAATATGAAATAAAAAAAATGGGTAGAGCGGCTAAGGAGGCATTGTGTGGCTAGAGGCGCGCGCGGGTCTGTAATAACGCTGATGGGGCCAACAGCAAGTGGTAAATCAGCCGTGAGCTTGTTTTTGGCTGAGCGTTTTGGTTGTGAAATTATTACCGTAGATTCGGTTCAGATATTTAAAGGTATGGATATTGGTACGGCGAAGCCTAACGAAGAGGAACAACAGAGGGTCAGGCATCATTTGCTTGATATTCGCGATCCTGCAACAAGTTATTCAGCGGCTGAATTTCGCAAAGATGCTTTGCTTTTAATAGAAAAAATTTTGGAGCGAGGCAAGGTGCCGCTATTAGTGGGGGGTACAAACCTCTATTTTCGGGCATTGTTGCAGGGGTTATCCAATTTGCCTGCCGCTGATGCGGAGGTTCGCGCTGCACTCGAAGTGCAAGCTCAACGTTTTGGCTGGCCTGTTATGCACCAACGTTTACAGGATATTGATCCAATTGCTGCTGCGAGAATCCATGCGACAGACCCGCAACGTATTCAGCGCGCCTTGGAAGTGTACAACATTACTGGAAAAACAATGACCGAACTCTGCCAGAGTGAGGATAGCAAGCCTGCTTTTCCGTATAATAATGTGAAAATGATTATGGCTCCACAAGACAGAAGCCGGTTACATCAGCGTATTGCTCGACGTTTTAAAGCCATGCTGAACCAGGGTTTTACTGATGAAGTGTTGGGTTTATATACAAGAGGGGATTTGAATACTAATTTACCCGCTATTCGTGCTGTAGGATATCGCCAGATGTGGGCTTATCTAGAAGGTGAGTATGGCGATGAACAAGAAATGTATGAAAAAGCAGTGATTGCAACGCGACAATTAGCAAAGCGGCAACTGACCTGGTTGCGCAAAGAAAAGGATGCGACTTGGTTTGAATGTTCAGACGATGACATTTTGTCTATAATGGAGAAGTTTGTTGGATACCAACTCCATAAATATTAAGGGTTTTTTCTTTATTTGCCACGGCAGGTTAGATGAGCTGTGGTACAATTCAGGGCTAGGTGACTGTCGGCAAAATAGACCAGATTCAAAAAGACAATGATTTGACAGAAACCACCTGATTCATAACGCTATGAGTATATTATAACAATAAACAAAAAAATAAGGAGAGCAGGCATGTCAAAAGGGCAAACGCTACAAGACCCTTTTTTGAACGCGTTACGTAAAGAAAAAGTATCCGTTTCGATATACCTTGTAAATGGAATTAAGTTGCAAGGACAAGTTGAGTCATTCGATCAATTTGTCGTGTTGTTGAAAAATAGTGTCAGCCAAATGGTCTATAAGCATGCCATTTCGACTATTGTGCCAGCGAGAAATGTGAAAATCAGCCCTAGTGAAGAGACCAGTGGGAACACCAAATAGACGCATTTAAATTAGGTTATTGTGGAGCTTTTTGAACGTCCCCGTCAGGCAGATGGCGGGGAACGTGCTCTTCTTGTCCATATCGAATTTAATCGTGGCGCTGATTCCGAAGCGTTAGATGAACTTCGTGAATTGGTGTTGTCGGCGGGTGCTGAACCGGTGGATGTGATTACCGGGCGTAGACGTGCTCCCGACCCGCGCTCTTTTATTGGCGGAGGAAAGGTTGAGGAAATTCGGCTCAAAGTAGTAGAGTTAGACCTGAGTGTCGTTATTTTCAATCATACTTTAAGCCCGGCTCAGGAGCGTAACCTGGAGCGGGTGTTAATGTGTCGAGTTTTGGATCGTACCGGTTTGATTCTTGATATTTTTGCTCAGCGTGCACGAACTTTTGAAGGTAAGCTTCAGGTTGAGCTGGCACAGCTCAAGTATTTGTCAACTCGCCTGGTGCGCGGCTGGACTCATTTAGAACGTCAGAAAGGCGGGATTGGCTTGCGGGGCCCTGGGGAGACGCAGCTCGAAACGGATCGACGTTTAATCGGTGCACGAATTAAACAGCTCAATAAACGTTTAAAAAAAGTATCAAAACAACGACAGGGTCAACGGCAAGCGCGTCTCAAGTCTAACCTGCTGAATGTCTCATTAGTCGGTTATACCAATACGGGGAAATCAACTCTGTTTAATCGCCTGGCTGGTGCCAATGTGTTTGCTGCCGACCAATTGTTTGCAACCCTGGATCCCACTTTGAGACGAGTCACTTTGAATGCGAGTGAGTCCATTATTTTGGCGGATACGGTCGGATTTATTCGTCATTTACCGCATTCTTTGGTGGTTGCTTTTCGGGCCACACTAGAGGAAACTGAAGCCGCCGATTTGTTGATCCATGTCGTTGATGTCGGTGATGAACACCGTATGGCGCACATTGACCAAGTGAATGATGTGCTAAAAGAAATAGGCGCGGAGGGCATTCCGCAATTATTGGTTTACAATAAAATTGATTTATTAGATGACATGTCGCCGCGGCTTGAGCGTAATGAACAGGATATGCCTGGGAAAATATGGGTTTCTGCTGTCACTGGAGCAGGGTTTACTTTATTGCGTGAGGCGCTCGCTGAATTGAGTCGGAAGTATGCGCTGTTGCGGCGAGAACAAAGCGAGCCTATATCGAGTCACTTTGGAGATTAATGAGGTATTTGTATTGAATCTGAAGTTCTGGGAGTGCTTGCTTAGTACAAACCTTTGAGATATATAGAGGTATGAAACGTTTTGGACGTGCATTCCTGGGTTTTGCATAACGTTGGAATTTTTATTGAAAAATCAATGCTTTGTGATGAGAAAAGACGGTCACGTGCAGGATCTAGGCTGAATTTTAGACTTATGCATTGGATTTTTGTTACTTAAACGTTACGATTGTGTTAAAAGATAAAACTGTTCTGGTATATTTAGTCCAGAGTATCCTATTAACTAACTACGGATGGAGAGTCCATGGCCTGGAATGAACCGGGGGATTCCAAGGATAAAGATCCTTGGGGTAAGCCAAATCCAAATAATGATCAAGGTCCACCTGATCTGGATGAGGTGATACGCAAACTTCAAAACAAGCTGAGCAGCTTGTTCGGCGGTAAGGGTGGGGGTAACGACGGAGACGGTAGTAACTCAACGGGTGGCGGCGGTCTGCCAGGTGGGATTGGTGCTGTGGGTCTAGGTGTTGTTGCTGCCATTGGCTTAGTGGTTTGGTTGGCGTTCGGCTTTTATATTATCGCGCCAGCAGAACGCGGTATCGTTTTGCATTTTGGTAAATTTCAGAGCATGACCGAGCCGGGCTTGCATTGGCGGCTGCCTTACCCTATTGGCGTTGTAGAAAAAGTTAATGTAGATGAAATCCGTACTGCGGAAATTGGTTATCGCATGTCGGGACGGGGTCAAAATGGAATCACTTCTGTTCCTAGTGAAGCTCTGATGCTGACACAAGATGAAAACATCATCGATATTAAATTTGCGATTCAATATCGAATTAAAAACGGGGCTGATTTCCTGTTTCAAGTGAATGACCCCGTTCAAACTTTGCATCAAGCGACGGAAAGTGCCGTGCGAGAAGTGGTGGGCAAAAGTGATATGGATTTTGTATTAACTGAAGGTCGCAGTGATATTGCATCTCGTGTTGGTACTTTAACGCAAGGCATATTAGACCTTTATCAGACGGGACTCGTAATTACGAGTGTCAATATGCAGGATGCTCAGCCCCCCGAAGAGGTACAGGATGCATTCCATGATGCGGTTAAGGCTAGAGAGGATGAGCAACGGTTAATTAATGAAGCTCAAGCTTATTCAAATGATATTATTCCCAAGGCACGGGGTTTGGCAGCAAGGCAAATCGAAGAAGGTAACGCATATAAAGAGCAAGTTGTGGCCAAGGCTGAAGGTGAAGCGAGTCGTTTTACTCAAATATTTACTGAATATGAAAAAGCACCTGATGTCACTCGGCAGCGGCTCTATTTTGAAACCATGGAAGGGGTTTTGGCGAATACCGAAAAGGTGATTATTGATATTCAAGGGGGAAATAATATAATGTTCTTGCCTCTTGATAAGTTACGTAATCAGCAGGCTGGTTCTTCTTCATCCACTTTTAATCAATTTACCGGGCAAGCGGACACAGCGCCTCAGGTACAGGATACAGCACCGCCGATGATTTCAAATCGTGATGCATCGCGTAGTCGGGAGAGACGATAATGGAGAAAAAAACAGCATTTGGATTGATCGGGCTATTTATTATCATCATTGTGCTTTCTGCATCTATCTTTACGGTGCATGAACGCGAAAAGGCGATTGTTTTGCAATTGGGTACGATTTCGGGTTCTAACTTTGAACCAGGCTTACATTTTAAAATTCCGTTTGTGGAAAGTGTGGAGAAATTCGACGGGCGGGTCATGACGTTGGATGCTCAGCCCGAGCGTTATCTGACTTCAGAGAAAAAGAATGTGATCGTTGATTCTTTTGTGAAATGGAGAATTACGGATGAAAAGGCTTACTATGTTTCTATGGGTGGGAATCAACTCAGAGCAAATGAACGTCTTTCTGAAATTGTAAAGCAAGAGTTACGAGATCAATTTGGTCGAAGAACGCTTCGTGATGTGGTCTCAGGCGAACGTGAAGCGGTGATGGACATTTTGACCGTAAATACGAATAGAGCAATTAGTGATTTTGGTATAGCCGTCGTTGATTTTCGTATTAAACGCATTGATTTGCCTGAAGAGATCAGTACCTCAGTTTACCGTCGTATGGAGGCAGAACGGGCACGGGTTGCTAAAGACTTGCGTTCCAAGGGCGCTGAGGCGGCGGAAAAAATTCGAGCTGATGCCGATCGTCAACGCACAGTGTTGTTAGCCGAAGCTTATGGTGATGCGGAAAGAGTGCGTGGTGAAGGCGATGCACGTGCGGCAGATATTTATGCGAAAGCCTATACAAAAGATGCAGAGTTTTATGCGTTTTACCGTAGCTTGTTAGCCTATAAGGCTTCTTTTAACACGAGTGGCAATATGATGGTGTTAGAGCCTAATACGGATTTCTTTAAATATTTTAAAGATCCACAGGGCGGGGTAAACTAACAAACTATATGTTTATAGTTTGTAATGTACTCATAGTTTGAAAGGCCATTCAAAAGAAGCACCCACAGTGTAATGTTCGGGAAGACACCTGTTCCTGAGTTGCTTGTGGGTGTTTTTTTGTGTGGATGATGAGTGGGTGGGCAACTATGTGGACAGAGTTATGGATTGCAATCGCACTCCTGTTGGTTATTGAGGGTATAATACCGTTTTTGAGTCCTAAAACCATGCGGCAGGCGTTGGTTTCAATGCTGTCATTAGATGATAACGCTTTGAGAGTATCAGGTTTAGTGAGTATGTTAGCGGGTGTAGGGTTACTCTACATCCTCAGATAATGAATCATGAGTATAAATAGTCAATGGCTTTTGCCAGAAGGTGTTGAGGAATTATTGCCTCAGCAAGCGGAACATTTAGATCGCTTACGGCGACGGTTGCTGGATTTATTTCGTGGTTGGGGGTACGAACTAGTGATGCCTCCTGTTATGGAATATCTTGAGACTTTGCTTGTTGGACGAGGCGATGACCTCGATCTCAAAACGTTTAAATTTACGGATCAACTGAATGGGCGCTTAATGGGCGCTCGTGCTGATATTACGCCTCAAATCGCGCGGATCGATGCGCATCATTTACTTCGAGAATATCCATCACGTCTCTGTTACGCGGGTATCGTGTTACATACACGAGCGGATAGTTATGGTGCCTCTCGTGAACCCATGCAGGTTGGTGCCGAGTTATATGGCCATGACGGTGTTGAAAGTGATGTTGAAATTGTTACTCTCATGGTGGAGACACTGTTAACAACGGGAATTGAGAGTATTTATGTTGATCTGGGGCATGTTGGTATTTTTCGCGCCTTGGCTGAAGCTGCGGGCTTGACACATCAACAAGAAACACACTTGTTTGAGGTGATGCAGCGCAAAGCTAAACCCGAGATGCAAGATATGTTTGAAGTCTGGGGGTTGACAGATCGATGGCGCAACATTTTTATGAGCCTGGTTGATTTGAATGGTGATGTGGGTGTCATTGAAAAAGCACGGCAGGCACTACATGATACCGATGATGCGGTGATTAAAGCGCTTGATGAATTACAGCAGGTTGCTACAGACGTGTTACAACGATTGCCAGGTTTGCAAATGCACTTTGACTTGGCAGAGCTGCGAGGATATCACTATAAAACGGGTGTGGTCTATGCGGCCTTTACCCCCGGCCATGGTGGGGAGCTGGCTCGAGGCGGTCGTTATAACCAGGTAGGAGCCCAATTTGGCCGTGCTCGACCGGCAACCGGGTTTAGTGCTGACCTTAAAACATTAATCCGTGTGAGTGCGGAGTCGTTACCCACTGTTAATGCTATTTTGATGCCTTATGCTGCGGATCCTGATTTATTACAATTGGTCTCGAACTTGAGAGCAGAAGGGGAAAGAGTGATCAGTTTGTTGCCGGGTCAACAGGGGACAGCTGTGCATCTGGGGTGCGACAGAAAAATTATAAAAAATGATCGCGAGAGCTGGGTAGTGGTTTCGTTGTCGTAAAATATCAGTATTAATCTAAAAGTCTAAGATAAAGTCATATGGCAAAACATGTTGTAGTTATTGGATCCCAATGGGGAGATGAAGGCAAAGGTAAAATTGTTGACCTGTTGACTGATCGAGTTGATGTGGTCGTGCGTTTTCAAGGGGGGCATAATGCCGGGCACACCCTTGTTATCGAGGGCAACAAAACGGTTTTACATCTGATACCGTCAGGTATCTTACGTGAAAATGTACTTTGCCTGATTGCGAATGGTGTCGTTGTTTCCCCTGAAGCCTTGCTAACTGAGATCGATAAGCTTGAAGCTGCGGGGGTACCGGTACGCGAAAGGCTAAAGATCAGCTCGGCTTGCCCTTTAATTTTGCCCTATCATGTATTGCTTGATCATGCTCGGGAAGCGGCTCGTGGCAAGGCTGCGATTGGCACAACCGGGCGGGGTATTGGACCAGCCTATGAAGATAAAGTCGCTCGCCGTGGTCTGCGTGTAGAAGATTTATTCTATCGTGAACGATTGGCTGCAAAGTTGGGTGAAGTGTTGGATTACCATAACTTCGTGCTGACAAAGTATTATAAAATGGAAGGTGCTGATTTCCAGGAAATTTTGGATACCACGCTGGAGCTTGCCGAAAAAATTAAACCCTTGGTCGCGGACGTTCCTCATCTATTACATCAATATTATGACGCTGGCCAAAATATTATGTTTGAGGGCGCGCAAGGGACTTTGCTGGATGTGGATCATGGAACCTATCCCTATGTCACTTCATCGACGACGACCGCTGGGGGCGCTGCGACAGGTAGCGGTGTGGGTCCACGCGATATCGATTATGTGTTAGCGATTACTAAAGCCTATACGACTCGTGTCGGTTCAGGTCCTTTTCCTACTGAATTGTTCGACGAAATGGGCGCACACTTAGCCAAGCAAGGCCATGAATTTGGTGCAACCACAGGGCGTCCTCGTCGTTGTGGCTGGTTTGATGCGGTGGCGTTGAAAAGAGCGGTGCAAATTAATAGTATTTCAGGTTTATGTATTACCAAGCTGGATGTGTTGGATGGTTTGGCCTCTATTCGCATTTGTACAGGGTATCGTTGTAACGGTGAAGTCGTCGATCGTTTGCCTATGGATTCAGAACTTGTTGCGCAATGCGAACCAATCTATGATGAATTGCCAGGCTGGCAGGGGACGACTTATGGTATTAAAGACTATGCGGCATTGCCTGAAGGTGCTCGTCGGTATTTGAAATGTATAGAAGAGATTGTGGGTGTTCCGATTGATATTGTTTCAACTGGTCCAGAGCGAGACGAAACCATTGTCTTGCGCCATCCCTATGATCCAAGTTAGCCAGGCTTGAGTCGAGACAATCGCTATTTTCGATCAGCTTTCCGGACGCACAGTATTTATTCCATTTCTTGGTAGTTGAATTGCTGTAGCCATGTGGTTATTTCTGTCGCATCTATGGGCTTTGAATAATAATAACCCTGAACATAATCACAGCCGAGTTTGCATAAGGCATCTCCGGTTTCTTTATCTTCGACGCCTTCAGCAACTACGCGCATGCCCAGTTTATGAGCAAGGTCAATGGTTGACTTAACAATGACGGCATCTTCTCTGTCGGTAATGATGTTTTTTACGAAGCTGCGATCTATCTTGACTTCATCTACCGGTAGTTTTTTTACATAAGCCAAAGAAGAATATCCTGTTCCATAGTCATCAATCGAGAGGGTTATGCCCATTTCGTCCAGTCTGGTCAATATTTTCAGTGCTTTTTCCGGTTCAGATATGATCGATGTTTCGGTAATTTCTAGAATCAATTTTGATGGGATTACAGACCATTTTTCTAAAATGGTCTGTATTTTGTCTGGTAATAAAGCTTGTTTTAAATTGTTGGCAGAAAGATTAACGGCAATGCTGATATCAAGCCCTTGCTGATGCCATTGTGAGCATTGAGCGAGTGCTTGATCTACTACCAAGTAGGTCAGTTCGTCAATCAGGCCATGTTGCTCTGCCAGCGGAATGAATTGATCTGGAAAAAGCAGGCCATGCTGTGAATGTTGCCAACGAATGAGGGCTTCGACACCGATAGGTTGTTTAAGTGACGTGTCTATTTTAGGTTGGTAATGTAATTGTAATTCTTTGTTTTTTAGTGCATTTCTGAGTTCGGTGACCAGGGTCAGTCGTGCTGGTGTGTGTAGATCATTATTAGAATCATAAAATTGATAGCCTGTTTTTTTTCGTTTGGCCTCATACATGGCAACATCAGCATGTTGCATTAACTCGGCATCAGTGGTGCCGTGTTCGGGAAAAACAGCAATGCCTAAACTAGCCTTAATAGAAACGGTGTGGTTTTCAAGTGAAAAGGCAGGTTCCATTGATCGGAGTATTTTTTCTGCCACAATGTGTGCGCCAGAGGTGCCATTTTTTGTTAATAAAATGGCAAATTCATCTCCGCCAAGGCGAGCAATAATGTCACTTTCTCTTAAGGACACCAGTAAACGTTTGCTGACCGCCTTGAGTAATAAATCGCCTCGTTGATGCCCCAGCGTTTCATTGACATCTTTAAAATGATCAAGATCCATCATAATTAAAATGATGCTTTCGCAGGACTGAGCTAAAGCCTCACGGAGATGCTGTGTAAATAAATTGCGATTAGGCAGATTGGTTAATGTGTCATGCCATGCGAGTTGCTTGAGTTCTCTGTTCGCTGTTTTGAGTGCTTTAGTTCTTTCTAAAACTCGAGTTTCGAGTTCGGACTTTAATTTATTTTTTTCATCATCGAGTTGTTTTAACTCAGTCGCATCTCGTAACACGCCAATAAGGCAAGTTTCGCCCTTTATAACGCATTTGCTGATTGATATTTCCAAAGTAAGGGTTGATTTGTCTGAGCGTATTCCTTTTACATAGCGGCGTGCCCCCATAATTTTTGGCTTGCCGGCTGTTAAATACTGTTTTATAAAGTGAGGATGTGTTGGTGTGAATTCCTTGGGTATTAACATGGCAATATTATTGTTTAGCAAGTCGCTCATGTTATAGCCAAACAGAGTGGTGATTCTGGGGTTACATTCAATGATGGTGCCGTGTTGGTCAATAACAAGAACACCGTCTGCAATGTTATCTAATATCGTACGATAACGGGTCTTCATATCATGGTTTGTGCTTTTATTATGGCTATGTTTTTTTGTCATGCTGTTTTTGCTGTTATGTGGCATCCAAAACCATGATTCCTGTTGTGAGTTTTAACTTTTACCGTATTCAGCATAATAATTCGGCCTTATGGCCACAAACTTGATCTTTGTGGCGAAATTTATCTGAAGTTACCTCTTTTATTATAGCCAGTCGAAATGATGAGTAAAGACGGCGTATAATTAAGCCTGATTTTAATCGTCATAGATAATTATAGGTGTTTGATGGCTGTGTTTGTTGTAGGGCAACGTTGGGTGAGTGACACAGAATCTGAGCTGGGGCTGGGTACGGTGGCGGACGTTGATTTTCGTGTAGTGACCTTGCAGTTTAGAGCGGTAGATGAACAACGCCGTTATGCCATTAACAATGCACCGTTATCACGAGTAAAATTTAAGCCGGGTGATGGAATTGAATGCCGGGACGGGATGGTTTTTTTAGTCTCTGAAGTTGAAGAACAGCAGGGCGTGCTGACGTACTATGGGTTTCAAGAAGAGGGGAGCGCCATTGAAATATCGGAAATTGCACTGAGTGACACGATTCAATTTAATAAACCTCAAGACCGTCTTTTTGCCGGTTTGATTGATAGTGATCGCGCCTATCAATTGCGTTATGCCACACAACAGCTGCGCGCCAAAAAACAGGCATCAGCCGTTTATGGACTGAGCGGTGTCCGCACGGCATTGTTGCCGCATCAAATGTATATTGCGCATGAAGTTGCACAGCGTTATGCGCCCCGAGTTTTGCTGGCGGATGAAGTCGGTCTGGGGAAGACTATTGAAGCGGGCTTGATTTTGCATCAACAACTATTAACGGGGAAAATCGGACGAGTATTAATCGTGGTGCCTGAGAGTTTGAGCTTCCAGTGGTTAGTTGAAATGTTGAGGCGTTTTAATTTGCAGTTCAGTTTATTTGACGAAGAGCGGTGCGAGGCATCTGAAGAGGATGAACTGTCTCCCTTCCTCAGTGAGCAATTAGTTTTATGTAGTTTAGAATTTTTGGCAAAATCAACATTACGTCAAGAACAGGTGCTCGCAGGAGAATGGGGCATGCTTATCGTTGATGAAGCACATCACTTGCAATGGGAAGAAAATAAACCCAGCCCTGAATATGCCATTATCGAAAAATTAGCCGCTCAGACCCAAGCGATATTACTGTTGACTGCAACGCCAGACCAGCTGGGTCATGCCAGTCATTTTGCACGATTGCGTTTGTTAGACCCGGATCGTTTTTTTGATCTTCAGTTATTTTTAAAAGAAGAGCAAGAATACGGCATTATTGCGGGTGCGGTTGCCAGCATAATGGAAAAGCAAACATTGAATGAACAGGCTCGAAGTAGTTTACATACCTTGTTAGGTAAAGACTATGAAGCTATTTTTGGCGTGACAGATGAAAAAAAATTGGTGCAGTTGAATGCAGCAAGCCAGACGCAAGCCATTCGAGCATTGTTGGATCGGCATGGTACAGGTAGAATACTGTTTCGCAATAGCAGGCGAACGGTAGGGGGGTTCCCTAAACGAATTTTAAATACTTATCCATTGCCTCTGCCAGAGCTTTATCGTTCTTTATTATCCGTTTATGCCAGGCAACTTGAAACAGAAATGTCGTATGACCAAGCACTTTTACCTATTATTTGTCCAGAACGTTTGCTCAATGACGGTGGTAAAAAAAACTGGCTGACAATGGATCCCAGGGTGGCTTGGTTGCTGGATTTTGTGATGGCATCTCCAGGTGAGAAAATATTATTGATTTGTAGCTCGGCACAAACTGTACTGGATTTAGAGCAGGCGGTGCGCGATCATGGCAGGATACGCGTCGCGGTTTTTCATGAAGGTTTGAGCATTGTTCAGCGAGACAGAGCAGCGGCTTATTTTGCTGAAACCGAGCAGGGTGCGCAAATACTGATGTGTTCCGAGCTGGGCAGCGAAGGACGAAATTTTCAATTTTCTCATCATCTGGTTTTGTTTGATTTGCCACTGATCCCTGATTTGTTGGAGCAACGTATTGGTCGCCTGGATCGTATTGGTCAGCGCTCGGAAATTCAATTGCATGTTCCCTATTTTCAGGCGCCGGTCTATGAGGCTTTATTTCTTTGGTATCACGAAGGGTTGGAGGCGTTCACACATACGAGTGCGGCTCGCTATGAAGTTGATGTGCAACTGGGCGAACGGTTACGCAAGCTATTGATCATGTTTGCTGTAGGGGGTAAGCATGATGATGTGTCCCTTGTGGAAACACTGATAAAGGAAGCGACGGCCTTACACCATAAGCTGGCCGGTTTGATGGCTGAGGGGCGAGATCGTTTATTGGAGCTCAACTCCCATAACCTAGAGCGATCGATGCAATTGCTTGCTCAAGCGGAAAAATATGGTGACCAAGCAGAATTACAGGATTATGTAGAATTGCTTTTTGATTGTGCAGGTATTGAGATGGAGGATCATTCCCACCTCGCCTATATCGTCAAACCAGGCAGTCATATGTCTATTTCAGGTGTTCCCTATCTCACTGATGACGGTGTTACGGTTACGTTTGATCGCGATCTGGCGTTATCCCGAGAAGATATTTTATATCTAAGTTGGGAGCACCCTATGATTGTTTCGTTGATGGAATGGATTTCGGGTAGTGAAACAGGAAATACGTCTGTCGTGGTCATTGATGGTAAAGGAGAAGATGTTGGTCAAAGCACTCTATTTTTAGAGGTTAACTATGTTGTGGAATGTCCTGCGCCCAAGGCCTGCCAGGTCGGTCAATATCTTTCACAGAACGTATTGCGTGTCATCATAGATGAAAAGTTGAATGATTATAGTGACACATTAGATCACGTGTCAGTCAATAGTAAAGTAGTGGATCATGGTATTGACCCGATGGCGGTGCAGCAAGTGGTGAAAGAGCAAATGACACAGATTGAAAAGATGATTAAGATTAGCCATAAAATAGCAAATAAACGACTTGATGGTATGACAACCGTTGCGGGAAAAACGATGATTGCGACGTTGTCAGAAGAAATTCAGAGGCTTAGTGTGTTGAAATCAGTGAATCCAAATATTCGAGATGAAGAGCTGGTCTATTTACAAGATCGTGTACGCAGTTTACATACTTATATTAGTGGTGCGAAAGTACGTGTTGATGCTTTGAGGCTGATTTTTGTTTCGGGCTGAATTTACGGGTGAATTTTTTAAAGAATACGTGATAATATAGCGTTTATATTGGTTTGAAAGGCGTAAATTTTATGAATGTAGTACACATACTGAATAACAAGAATGCGGGTAATTACATTATAGAGGCGAACAATTTGCTCTCTGAGGCCATTACGACAATGACCGACAATCGTATTGGCTCATTGATTATTCTTCAAGATGGCAAACCTCACGGCATTGTGACTGAGCGAGATGTGATGTATGCCGTTGCTGAGCATGGCGATAAATTATTTGCACTCAAGGTCTCTGATGTTATGTCTACCCACTTAGTGACCTGTGATGCTGAATCTACTTTGGATCATGCTATGGAGATGATGATTAATAACGAGACACAGCACCGCATTCGCCATTTGCCTGTGGTGCACAATGGCGGGGAATTTTCGGGTATTATTTCTATGAGTGATGTGGTGGAAGCCTTACTGACAAAAACAGAATTTGAAAATAAACTGCTGATGAATTATATAAAAAACTGGCCTGATGCAGAGGCATAGGTTATTTTCAATGGTGTGCTCGCGGCCAGATATAGTCGCGACTACGGCATGAGAGTAGTGATCAATGGCGAGGTTAGGAATCTTCCATTTGAAGCTGGTTTGTAATAGCAAAATCAGTTAGAAATGAATACAGCATAGGCGCTTCTTGTTCCAAATCTTTGGCAACCACAACACAATTTATTCCCTCTATTAATGCAACTTGTACTTTCGGGTGATATTTAATTCGCCTTCCATGTCCTGGTGTTCCTACAGCGGTTGCGAGCCTCTGAGCCCAATCACTAGGGCGGAATTTATCGCCGTTGGTTGTGACGCCCTTGATGATGATTTTTTCCGTTGCCATGATTGCTGTGCTGTATCTGCTAGTTCGGTAAGCCATCCGTAATCATTACAGATAGTATGAAGCCGTACAGTATACCACTTGGCATCATTATCTTCCACATAGATGTTTTAATCCCGGATGTATTTTTAATCGTTCGTAGTCTTCAGGACGATCGATATCCCAGAGTGTGTCTAGTTCGCAATAACGAAGTTTTGCTTTGTTTATGATTTGTCGTGTTTGTGAAAGCACGTTATCGTGTCCCCAGTTGATCCTTTTGAAAATCTTAGGTTGGGGGGCAGCGAGTCCTAATAAGGCATAGCCTCCATCTTCTGCTGGTGAAATAACGGCATCATAAGCGTGCTGTAATTTTTCTAGTGCATGCTCTATATCTGAAATACTCAAAATGGGGCAATCCGTCCCCAGAATAATAGCAAAACGACTGTATTGTAGCGTTTCATTGAAAGCATGAGTCATGCGTTCGCCCAATGTATTTCCTTGTTGTACTTTTAAAGCGACATTGTATTTTTGCTCGCAGAATTTAAAAAAAGCATGTTTACAATTAGGTGCGCACCACAGCTCAATATTGTTTGGTTTGCCTTTTGTTACGATTGATAAGGTGTGCTCAACCAGCCGTCGATGTAACTCGGTGGCTTGCTCTGCTTGAAGATAAGGAATAAGTCGAGTTTTGACCTGACCGGCTACGGGCGCTTTGGCAAAGATGATAATAGAGCAATGGTGTTTAGGAGTGGGCATGGGGTCATTTCGTTGTTTGGAGTATATACCCGTAACGATTAAAATTCAGGTGTGATTGCACACCCTCTTCATTCCCTGGCTACGTTGAAATTCCTCGCAATAACCCGCTATTACTCGTCATTTCGCCTTGTCAGGAAATGAATAGGTCACACACTCAGAACCTAAATCTCAAACGCTACGGGTATATAGTGGATCTGCTGCATTTTTTAGGTTAATCATGATTCGTTTAATGCGCCGCCGCAACTACTGCCCTGACCCGCAGTACAGCCGTAACAATGGTCGCCAATGATAATGGCATTGTTTTCTAGCATGGCCGGAGAAAGTTCGCTGATATGACTGCGTATTTTGCCTTGGGTCTGTAAATTAAGTCCCAGCATCTGGTTGAAGTCGCAGTCGTAGGTATAGCCCTGCCAGTCTATGCTCAGCAAAGTGCGGCACATGACGGAATCCAGATTACTTTTTTTATAGGCCGTTTTCAGCGTGTGCATATAGCTGTCAAAGAGACCTTTCGAGATTAAGATACTGCCGAAACGTTGTATGGGCATATTGGCAATGGTAAAAAGATGGTTAAATTTAATGTTGAACTCATCCCGTAAATGTTGTTTATAGGCGTGTTCCAATTCTTCCTGAGGGGGGGGGAGATTTATCTCTTGAGGGTTAAAAACCAAATTTAAAATCAACCCTGAGTTGGATTGGCCATAGCCCCGTTCGTTGAGTTTTTTTAGGCCTTGAATGCTGGCCAAAAAAGTACCTTTACCGCGTTGTTTATCGACATTGTCAGCAAGGTAGCAGGGTAGTGAGGCGGTGATTTCGACTTTTTGTTGAGCGAGAAAATCAGCAAGCTGTTCATAGCCCGGCTCACACAAAATAGTTAAATTGCAACGATCTATTACGCGTACATTCAGGGCTACCGCTTGTTTTACCAGGTATTCAAAATGCGGGTTCATTTCCGGGGCGCCGCCCGTTAAATCCAGGGTCTGAATACGGGGGTTGTTGCGTAAAAAACTTAATATATGCTCGATATTATCCATCGACATGAGTTCAGTTCGCTTAGGTCCGGCATTGACATGACAGTGAACGCAGGACTGATTGCAGAGATAGCCTAGGTTGACTTGTAGCGTTTCCAGGTTTTTTCTTCTCAGAGGTGGAAAATCTGTTTCTTGTAATAAAGGTAGAGTGGCATGCATTGTTATCGCCCTTTAGAAATTTTATGAGAATACTACATCATGGCCATTGAACACGGGGCCGTCCACACAGACCCGCTTCATGGCCAGGCCTTGGGGGGTTTGGATGGGGACGGTACACCCTGCGCATCCGCCGACTCCGCAGGCCATAAACTCTTCTAACGAGATCTGTATGGGTAGCTGATATGCTTTGGCCAGGTTGTTGACTGCCGCTAACATAGGGTGGGGTCCACAGGCAAAAATAGCGACTTTTTGTTGTTGCTCTGATGTCAGGTTGTCAAGCCAGGTTTTGGCCAGATCAGTGACATAACCCTCAAAACAGCCTGGGTAGCCCTGTAAGGTGGTCAGTCGGCTGGTGATTCCCCAGTCTTCAAGTAACGGCATAGCGGCGATGACGCCGTCGGGTAAGCCAGGTACAATATATTGCGATGGTGCTGGTGTGAAGGGGAAGGGCACTTCAGAACCCATAATAACCAGTGGATTATAATGCTTGCTTTGCTTGCGTAACTGATCACTTAAGAACACCATGGGTGGAATGCCCACACCGCCACCAATCAGTAAAGGCAGGCTGAATTTTGGGTCTAAGGTGAAGGGTTGGCCTATTGGTCCGAGAAGAGAAAGCGTAGACCCCGTATTCTGCTGGCTTAATAGCTGCGTGCCTTTGCCGACGACTTTGTAGATGAAATCAACTGTGCCACCGTCTGGATGGGTTTTCATTATAGACAGAGGACGTCGTAGCGGCAGTGAGGCAGCGCAGCGCAACTGAACAAAACTTCCGGGCGTCGCAAGGGTCGCGATTTGTGGTGACTTAACCTGTAAATAGAACTGCTTTCCGGCGAAGGGTTGGTGTGTGATAATTTCAGCTTCTTCGATGTGAATGCTGTTTCTTTGATTTAGCATGAATTTAATGATGGCGCGGTTATCGGTTACGGTTGGTATTGATAGACTAGCTTACCATCAATGAAGGTGTGCGTGACATGTCCCTTGAGTTCCCAGCCGATAAAAGGGGTATTGTAGCCTTGGCTCAGCCATGATTCAGGGGTGATTTCCCAGTAATGGTCAGGGTCAAAAATACAGATATCTGCCGCGCTCTGAATAGCCAGCGTACCTGCAGAAATTTGTAAAATACGCGCCGGCTCCGAAGTTATTTTAGAAAGGAGTTCGGGCAGCGAGAGTCGTTGTTCATGGAAAAGTCTCAAGCTGAGTGGCAACAAGGTTTCGAGACCGGCAATGCCGGGTTCGGTATCACTAAATGGTTTGAGTTTAGCATCGGCTTCATGAGGTTGGTGGTCGGAACAGATGGCGGAGATGACCCGGTTCACGAGACCGTTGTTGAGCCCTTGTTGGTCGCGCTGGGTACGCAGTGGTGGTCGTACGTGGCAGTGGCTGTCAAAGTCGGACAGGTCTATTTCACAGAGCTGTAGTTGGTGTGCTGCGACATCGGCCGTCACCGTCAGGCCGGCTTGTTGAGCATCGGCAATCATGGTGACTGCTTGAGCGGAAGAGAGACGACAGAAGTGGGCGCGTACCCCGGTTTCTTTTATCAAAATGAGTTGCTGTGCAAGGGCGGCTGTTTCTGCAGCTTCAGGGATGCCGGGTAAGCCAAGTCGGGTACTGACGATGCCTTCATGGACGCATCCGTCATTGCGTAAGTGATGATCTTCTGGATATAGAAAAACAGTTAAATCATAAGTGGCAGCATATTCCAGAGCTCGACGTAGTACCAGTGTGTTTTTTAGCGGGAACCAATGATTGCTGATGCCAACACAGCCGGCATTTTTTAGAGCAGCCATGTTACTTAGTTTTTGACCTTCAAGTTTTTTGCTCATCGCGCCGAGAGGGTGAATATGAGTGCGCCCACTGAGCTCTGCTTTATGATGAATGAGTTCGACAACTGCGGTGGTATCAATAACCGGCGTTGTATTGGGCGGGCAGCACAGTGTTGTAATTCCTCCCTTGACTGCTGCTTTTGTTTCGCTGGCTATCGTTGCTTTGTGTTCTTCTCCGGGTTCTCTCAGGTGGGCTGCCAAATCAACCAACCCTGGACAAACGACAAGACCTGAAGCTTCTATTTTTTGTTCTACAACAAAATCAGCAGGAGGTGAGCCTATGGCAGCAATGATGCCGTCAGCGATATACAGGTCATTCATTTCATCAATGTTA
Organism: Gammaproteobacteria bacterium; assembly: GCA_013151745.1. Taxonomy (GTDB): domain Bacteria; phylum Pseudomonadota; class Gammaproteobacteria; order JAADHS01; family JAADHS01; genus JAADHS01. Next base: position 26,620 of record JAADHS010000094.1, read on the forward strand.
TTGGCAGGGTCGATAATACGTCCATTTTTTATGAGTACATTCATGTCTCAGTTCCTAAATCCAACCCTGACCCCATGGTCATTGACATCACCGCCATGCGAATGGCTATACCGTGAGTGACCTGTTGCAATATGACTGAACGGGGGCCGTCTGCAACTGCAGATTCAATTTCTACCCCCCTGTTAATTGGGCCGGGGTGCATGATCATCGCATCTGCTTTTGCGGCTTTCAGTTTTTCTTCTGTCAGTCCGTATTGTTGGTAATACTCTAACTCTCCAGGAAGTAATTCGCTGTCCATACGCTCACGTTGCAGGCGCAACATGATGACAACATCGACATCGCGTAACCCGGCTTCCAGGTTATGATAAACATGGACGCCCAATGCATTGATGTCTTTTGGCATCAGTGTTTTTGGGCCGATGACACGAACTTCATTGACGCCTAATGTGGTTAAGGCATGAATTTGTGAGCGTGCGACTCGAGAATGAGCAATATCACCCACAATAGCGACAGACAAAGGATAAAAGTCGCCTTTTATACGGCGGATGGTGAACATGTCCAGCATGGCTTGTGTGGGGTGAGCATGACTGCCGTCGCCAGCATTAATGACGCTGATATGGGGGGCGACATGGCGAGCGATAAAATGTGCGGTGCCGCTACGGTCATGGCGGACGATAAACATATCGCATTGCATGGCCTCAAAGTTTGCCAGTGTATCGAGCAGGGTTTCGCCTTTAGTCGTTGCTGAAGCGGCCATTTGAATGTTGAGTACGTCAGCAGAAAGCCGTTTCGCCGCCAACTCAAAGGTGGTTCGGGTGCGGGTACTGGCTTCAAAAAAAAGATTGACCACGGTGCGTCCTCTTAAGAGAGGTACTTTTTTCACTGTGCGACGGGTGACACCGGCAAAAGACTCTGCAGTGTCAAGAACGTCAATGATCATTGCCCGGGAGAGACCCTCTATAGTTAGGAAGTGTCTAAGTTTTCCATTCGGGTCGAGTTGCAAGTTTCTTTTTTTCATCCGTCGTTAAACTATTACGATAACATTAAGCTTAAAGAATCGGGGCCTTGTAATTTGATGTGTTGGCCTGGGGCTAAGGAAATATGCTTTCCTGCGAGGTCTGCCTGTATAGGGAGTTCACGGCCATCGCGCTCGATTAATACAACCAGTGTTATTGAAGCGGGCCTACCGTAATCAAAGAGCTCGTTCAATGCTGCACGGATCGTGCGCCCAGTGGACAAAACATCATCCACCAACAAAATATGCTGATTGTCTATTTCAAACGGTAAATGAGAAGGTTTGACCTGAGGGTTGATGCCAATTTTAGTGAAGTCATCGCGATAAAACGAAATATCCAGTTGTCCCAACGGAGAATCTAGTTGTAGCGCGTGATGAATTTTTTTGGCAACCCAGACTCCGCCGGTATGAATGCCGACTACGAGTGGGTGATCGATATTTTTATTTTTCAAAAAGTGCATTGTGCGATCTGCTAGCTGTTTAATGAGATCGTCTACATTGATTTGTTCATTCATTTTTGAGGGTACATCCGCATCCAGCAATGCTTGGATTATCGCATGTTTTCAGTTGTAGCGCAGGGAAGTTGTAGTGTCTCTATTTTTTACCCTTTACCCTCGTAGTGCTTGTTGTACCTCTTTGATTGATTCATCTTCTTCGTCGAATTCAAAATCATCGTAATTTGTAGTGATATTAAGCTTGGCAAATGCGGGGACATTGTTCCAGTCCGTTTCGCTCAGTCGATGGTTTTTGCCTATGTAACTTTGCAAGTTGGCGACCGTTACAACGTCGATCAGGTTGGCTTTTGGGCTCATATTACAGGCCAGGTTTTCATGTTCTGCCGCGACTGCAACTAGTTCGCTGGGGAAGTCCCATCGCCTGAGTATTTCCTTGCCAAGCCGAGGATGGAGTTCATCAATTACTTCATCAAGAATTTGGCTATTTTCTAGTAACTCAGGTGTGTTTTCTGCTCGCATCATAATGGGTAAGGCACCAATATCATGGATCAAACCAGCTAATAGTGCTTCGTCAGGTCGTAACTTGGCCATGGTGGCGAGGGAGAAGCTGATTGCAGCGACCTCAGTGCTATGCGCCCAGAATAGTTGAAATTTGAGCTCGGTTTTTTTTGTTTTGGGTTGAAACATTTGTTTGACTAACAGACTGTGCACACAATTTTTTACCATGGAGTTGCCCATACGGGTAATGGCCATGTTGAGACTATCGGCACGCTGCCCTCCTCTCAGTAGTGGACTGTTCGCGAGTTGAATCAGACGTGTCGCCAGCGCTGCATCGCTGCTAATGGCTTCCGCCAGCTGCTTTGATGTCGCATTGGGGTCGTCAACGATATCTTTAACCCGGAGCGCAACTTCAGGTAGGCTGGGTAGTACCAGTGTATCGCTTTCTAACTCGTCAATAAGTTCAATCAGAATTTTTTCTTTGATTTTTTCGTACATGAGAAATTTTTTTATTCCTTGTCAGGACACCTGCTATTATATCGAACGTGTCGGACTAAAGTTTAGAGCGTATCAAACCAGGTTTCAATAATAAGTTTGGCAGCCAAACTGTCGACATTCGCACGCTTTAATTTTCGTTTTTTTGTACTGTGCGGGGTAAACCCCAGTTGGCATGCTGCTTCTTTCGAAGTGAGTCGTTCATCGGCAAAATAAACGGGTAGTTGATAACGACCGTGAAGCTGGTTGCCGAAGCGTCTTGCAGCAGCGGTGAGTTGTTGCTCAGAATCGTCCATGTTGAGAGGGAGGCCGACAATTAATGCAGTGGGTTGCCAATCATCAATCAGCTGCGAGATGGCTTGCCAGTCTGGTTTGCCCTGGTTTGCGATCAGGGTTACACCCGGTGTTGCGGTGGCGGTCAGCGTTTGACCGACGGCGGTACCAATGCGTCGTAAACCGTAGTCAAAACCCAGTACCGTTTGAGGTTCAGGCATGTCCAATGTCGTTAGAGATAAAATTGAGGTCTATGCCCATCAGTGCTGCTGCGGCTTCCCAACGTTGTTCGCTTGGGGTGTGAAAAAGAATGGATTCATTTGCCGGCCCGGAAAGCCATGCATTTTGCCCTATTTCTTTTTCCAGTTGACCAGGCCCCCATCCTGCGTAACCCAAGGCAATAAGTGTGTTATTAGGGCCTTTTCCTTGTGCTATAGAACTTAAAATATCTTTGGATGTGGTAATTGCAATTTCGTAGTCAAGTTGCAACATGCTGCTCCATTGGGTTGAAGGGCGATGTAAGACAAAGCCGCGTTCTGGCTGCACCGGCCCTCCTAAGTAGATGGCTTGTTCCTTAATGTGGGGAGAGGTGATTGCAATGTTCATTTGACTGAGTACTTCTCCCAGTTTGAGATTCAACAGCTGATTGATAATGATGCCCATTGCGCCATCTTCGTTATGTTCGCAGACATAAGCAACACTATGATGAAACTGAGGGTTACTCAGGCCCGGCATCGCAATGAGGAACTGGTTAGTAAAGCAGGTGTCTGAAAAAGCCATAATTTAACTATACCAGAGTTTAGAGGGGGTAGAAATAAGTGCTTTATTATTTGCGTGACGAATACGGGCCTCTTCTTAAGCAGACCGATAATGCTATCGAGTGCTCAGGGTGTTACCACTCATAAACTGCCATGTACGAGGTATTTTTAAGATGTCCGCTTGTTCTAAAACCGATTTAGGCAGAGGGGCATAAGGTGCAGCAAGTTTAACAATACGAATGGCGGCATCATCTAATATTTTGTACCCGGAAGAGCGCATCAATTCAATGTTATTGAGTGAGCCATCTCGGTTAATAGCAACAATGAGAAGAAGGTTTCCAGAGAGGTTGCTGCGCTTGGCTTTTTCTGGATAATTCATATTGCCAATCAGTTCCACTTTTTTAAGCCAGGCATCCAGATAGGCGGCCTCTGGATGGCTCATGGTATTGGGTATCAGAAGTTTAGAGCGGGGTTGTTGCGCATAAACGCTGCTTAGCTCCGCAAGTTCAGCCTCAAGCTGGGCCATTTCCAGGCTACGTTTAATGAGTTCTGCGGCAACGGGAACTTTCTGTTCTTCCTTTTTTTCATCTTCACCAGCAAAAATGCGTGTTTCTGCATTATTCATCGTTAGTGCTTCTCTGCTTTGTTGATGAAGAGCTTGGCTGGCTTCAACGGGTGCTCGAATTTGGGCTGCATTTCCCGGACTGGGCAAGATGTCAGGCGCAGCTTCCGGTGGACTTTGCGCACGACCTTTTTCGGTGGTATTACCACTTCCTTTTTGGTTGGATTGAGCCAGGTAATCGGCTTTATCGGGTGTTTCATCGCTGACCGTGTTAACTAAAGTAACATCAAGGTTAGTAAAAGTGTGAGCTTCTGAGTCGCGTTTTTGATAATCAAAAGTAAGCCCCAGGATGATCAATGCGTGGGCAACAACGGCAAAAATGATGGTGACTCCCATTCGGTCTGTTTCTGAAATCCCATTTTTTCCGTATTGAGTATTACTGCTCATGTTGATGTTCTCTAGTTATCGTCTTTAGACAGGAATTAACAATATAACCACTGACTATTCCTGTAATTAATGCAATGGTCATCAGGAAAGGCATCAGTTGAAATAAACCTGGATGAGGAATAAAAAATAGATAGGCGATGCCAATTTGAGTGGCCATATGCGCCAGGGCTGCTGTAACGCAGTAGCTGACTGGGCCAAAGAGTGGGCTATTGATTGTGCCGAGCAGGATCAGCATCGCCATGCTTGCGACGGCACCGGACAAGCTAAGTAAAAAAGTGGGTGAAAGAAAACTGCCAATTAATAAACTACCTATTAAAACACGTAGTCCGCTAATCCATGCCGCTGATCGCCAGCCGTACAGGAGAAAAGCGGTGACGGTAATGATGTTAGCGAAACCGGGTTTGACACCCGGTAATGGGCTGGGAAGTGCGCTTTCCAGTATGTGGATCGATATAGCTAACGCCGCTAACCACGCAACAATATGATCTTCTTTGCATGTGTTCAGCTTCTGCGTTGTTGTCATTAATCTCAATCGTCACGGGTATATTTAGAGAAACTCTTCAACAGATCGGCAGTATACTCTAAAATCTAAAGTCTAAAAATTAATTGTGTCATAGGTTTGTTCTGGATCATTAAGGAAAAGTGATACCCGGTTAGGTAAGCAGGCGGCGAATGTTCCGTTTCGCTCTAACCAGCCACTTCTGACACATTGTTGCCCCCGGCAAGGTGAACGGGTGAAACGTGCCTTACCATTTTCTACCACAATTATGCTGTTGCCTAGGGGGCCTTCTACGGTAAAGCTGGCATTCCTGGTGAGAGGAATGATGATGTCTTTTTGTCCTGGCGTAATGATCCTCGCTTCCTGGGCGATACCGTGATAAAAACCCGTAATATTATATAGATATCCAATCAAAATAATGGCAAGAATGATGATAAACTTATCCCCTTTTCGCATATTTTTTCCGATTTTTTTGGTTACACAATACTATTTTAGCCTTATTTCAAGAAAGTGATCACACACTCATTCCGTAGTTCCTTAAAGTTTGCTATAAAATAGAGCTCGGATACTTGTTTTTATTACGGGGGTAGACCAGATGAAGAAAGCGTTCACATTTATTTTCCTTCTTTTCCTTTTTGTTTCCGGGGTTTCTTTTTTTACGGTTTGGGACAACTTAAGCCGAGAGGTCGCTCAACAATCTGCTTCGCAAATGGAACAAATGGTTCAGAAAACTGAGGCGGCTGTTCACGATGCCGATAATTCGCCTGATCCGATGAGGGTTGGGGCATCCGAGGGTACTTTTGAAACGACAGAGAATCAGACTGTTGCTGAAACACGCACTGCGATAAAGGAAACAGGTCAAACCGTTGATAGTGCGAGTGATAAGTCCAATTCGGTTGCGCAAGATAAGGAAGTGATTTCCTTCCCTTCGGGTGGTTTTGCGCTGGGACAGCAACAAAAGTCTGCTTTGTCTGCCCTTGCTGAGGTTCTTCAAGACAATACCAATAAAATTGCAAACATCGTGGGCTATTCTGACAGTATCGGTTCAGCTCAAGTGAATGATAAAGTGAGTCTGGCGAGAGCGGTGAGTGTGGAGCAATTTTTTCGTGGCCAGGGGATTCCAGGCGAGCAACTTAATATCCAGAATCACGGCAGTGCGTCTCCTGTAGCAAGTAATTTAACGGCGGCTGGACGTCAAGAAAACAGAAGAGTAGAAGTGATTCTGGAGTAGTTTTCTATTTATGAAAATGCTCAAAATTAACATGTCCTGTCCTGTCCTGTTTGGGTTGGTTAATACACCATAAAAAATTCTGACCAACCTGGGTTTGACGCTACATTCGTCACCGAACACCCTCTTAATCTGCGCTTTGATAGAGCTTCGTTCTATCTGTTTTTGTTGTTAAATAAAGTAATCAAAATTGCTGTTTTATGTAAGTATCGTGTTTATCAGGGCATGGGTTTACCGCTGCCACCACCCTTGTGCATAGAACCTGATTGAGTCATGGCACAGCTCCAGGAAACGATATCAATCTCGCCACCATGCGTTGCGTCTTTTGCTTCTCCGTCAATATAACTGACTTGCAGCTCCTCATGATGTCGTTTACTATTGTGAGTAAATTAACTCATAAGGTGAAAAATGGAGTTTGAACGTAATGAAATCAATATATTAAAGCAGCTCCTTGGCGAAGCACCTCGATTAATAATCATTGTTTCTGGCCCAAGACAGGTTGGTAAAACCACAATGGTTCGACAAGCACTACCGGTTAATTCATCATGTTTCGTCGCCGCCGATCAGCCCGTAGCTGAGACCATCGACCCTTTTAACGAACATGCAGGTAGCGCTATAATAGATACGGACTTAGCCAGTTCTCCATTAACGGGCAAATGGCTGACCGATCAATGGCAACAGGCCAGAGCTCAAGCGGTAGCCCTGCCAAGTGGCGAGCGATATATGTTGGCTATCGATGAGATACAAAAAATCCCCCGCTGGTCAGAAATAGTGAAGGGCTTGTGGGATGCTGATCGAGCAAATGAGGTACCCTTACATGTCATCCTTCTGGGGTCATCGCCCTGGTTAGTACAAAAAGGCTTAACAGAAAGCCTGATGGGTCGCTATGAGTCTATCTCCATGACGCATTGGTCATACCCTGAAATGCAAGTTGCTTTTGATTTTTCTCTCGACGAATATATTTATTTCGGTGGTTATCCAGGTAGCGCAGGATTTATTAGAGATGAGCCGCGTTGGCAGTCTTAT